>CAMFRO010000088.1 GCA_945982035.1 uncultured Clostridia bacterium
CAGGAAATTAAAAATAAAAAATCGTTTTTCGTGGCTACTCTGCACAGGCAGCAATTAAGGACAACAAGTAATTATACATTATAAACGTATTAATCCCTCTGCCGAATTTTCGGCAGAGGGATTTTTTATGCTAATTGTCAGCAAAATTAAGATAAATATGAATAATGCAGTTAATTACTGCAAAAAATGCACTTAAAATGATAATAATATTGACATTATCATCACTTTTGGTATAATAAATATAGATTTTGCATATAATAACTGCAAATTAGATATTTAAAAAGGTGATGATATAATGAAAAGAGATATTTTATCAAAGCTGATTGATTGGAAAAATAAGGAGAACAGAAAGCCTTTAATAGTAAACGGCGTAAGACAATGCGGGAAAACCTATGTTCTCAATGAATTCGGCGATACCTGTTATAACGAAAAGGCGTATTTCAATTTTGAGAGGGATGATTCTCTGTCTGCTATATTTGAAAATGATTATGATACAGGCAGAATTATTTTTGAATTAGGCTTAGTTCTCGGAAAAACAATTAAACCTAATTCTACCCTTATTATTTTTGATGAAATACAGGAGTGCGGCAGAGCATTAACGTCTCTTAAATATTTTTGTGAGGAAGCACCTGAATACAATATTGTATGCGCAGGCTCTCTGCTTGGTATTCATCTTAAGACAACCTCGTTTCCTGTTGGTAAGGTTGATTTAATAACTATGTATCCAATGAGCTTTTGTGAATTTGTGCGGGCAAACGGCGAGGATATGCTTGCGGATTTTATTGAAAATTACAGTAAGGGCACTAAAATTCCAGAGGCAGTTGGAAATAAATATGCCAATTTATTAAAGCAGTATTATGTTGTAGGCGGTATGCCCGAGGCAGTACGGACTTGGTGCGATACTCATGATATTGAAAAGGTTGAAAATATACAGCAAACAATTATAGACAGCTATGAGTATGATTTTGCAAAGCACGCACCGATAAAGGAATTTCCCAAATTAACAGCCATTTGGAAATCAATTCCCGAACAGCTTGCAAAGCCTAATAGCAAATTTATATTCAGTCATGTAAAAAAAGGCTGGAGAGCAAAGGACCTTGAAGACGCACTGGAATGGCTTATTAATGCCGGTCTTGTTTACAAGGTTTGCAAAATTGAGAAGCCGTTTATGCCTCTTTCATCCTATAAGGATGACACATCCTTTAAAGTGTATCTGGCAGATGTGGGAATACTTCGCAAATTGTCAAGGCTTCCTTTCCAGGTGATTGTTGATTCCTCGCCTGTATATACCGAATTTAAAGGTGCGCTGACGGAAAATTTTGTTTTGAATGAGATGACAAAATCTATGGATGAAGACGCATATTACTGGACATCAAATAATTCCGCAGAGGTGGATTTTGTAATTCAGTGCGGTATGAATATTGTACCTGTTGAAGTGAAAGCCGAAAGGAATGTCAAAGCCCGTTCGCTGGCGGAATACAGAAAAAAATATGAACCTGAGTATGCGGTCAAAGCATCGATGAAAAATGATACAAACGGAAAAGGCGTCCTTAATGTTCCGCTGTATTTAATTTCAAAAATAAAAAACTTTGTATAGTATTGTTAGATAATAAATTTCAATAAGACTTGACAAGTGAACGAGCGTTTACTATAATACAAGTAAACATTCGTTCACTTTTTTTGGAGGGCAGGTATGACAGATACAAAGGAAAAGATTTTGATGACCGCTCTGCATTTGTTTGCAGTTAATGGTTACGAGGCTGTGTCGGTAAGCACCATTGCCGGCGAATTAGGTATGACAAAGGGTGCCTTGTATAAGCATTATAAAAATAAGCGTGACATTTTTGACAGTATTGTGCGGAGAATGTACGAAATTGACGCTCAAAGGTCACGGGAATATGATGTTCCCGATTCCCAATATGACGATGAGCCGAAGGCTTATGAAAATGTATCGGCTGATAATATTAAAAGCTTTACGTTATCCCAATTCGCCTTTTGGTGCCAAGATGACTTTGCTTCAAATTTTCGTAAAATGCTGACGTTGGAGCAGTATCGCAGTAAAGAAATGGCTAAATTATACAGTGATTGTATTACTGCCGGTCCTGTTGCATATATGGAAGATATATTTAGAGAAATGATAAAAAAAGGTGATTTTTCGCAGGCAGACCCAAAGCAGCTTGCCATTGAATACCTTTCACCGTTTTATTTATTGTTGAATTTTTACGACACAACACAGGATATGACAAATTGTCTTGAACTGCTTAACAGCAGTATTGAGCGATTTTTCACCGCTACACTAAAGGAGTACTGATATGAAATACATATTAAGCGAAAAATACAATACACCTGAATTACAGTCAAAAATAATGGGACCTAACCCTGTAAAATTAGAGGAAGAGCTTTTGACAAATCATAAAATACCCAAAGGCAGCATTGTTTGCGATTTGGGAAGCGGTCAGGGTCTAACCGGCGTGTTTCTTGCAAAGGAATACGGCTTTACCGTTTATGCCGCAGATTTATGGAGCGAGCCGGAGGAGAACCGCAGGTTTTTTGATGAAATGGGGTTGAGCAGAGAGCAGATTATTCCGGTAAAAGCAGATGCCGAAGATTTGCCATTTGAAAAGAATTTTTTTGATGCCGTTGTCAGCACAGATTCATACAATTATTTCGGTAGAAATGAGCATTATCTTGACGACAAATTACTGCCCTTTGTTAAAAGCGGTGGATATATTTATATTGCAATCCCCGGTATGAAAAAGGACTGCCACAATAATCTTCCGAAGGAGCTTCTGCTGTCCTGGACTCCGGAGCAGCTTGACTATATGCACGATGTTGATTATTGGACTGGAATGGTAAGCAAAAGCAAAAATGCCCAGGTTATTTCCGTTAAAGAAATGGAAAGCAACGAGGAGGTATGGGCAGATTGGCTCAAGCAGGAAAACGAATACGCCGTAGGCGACAGAAAATCAATGGAAGCCGGCGGCGGTAAATATCTCAACTTTATCTCTATTGTCCTTCAAAAGAAATAATACCCAAAGTATAAAATAACCGCCTGCTAAATCAGCAGGCGGTTATTGTTGTGTGATTATTTTGTGTCGGGAAAAAGCTTTTTTGCCAGATTTCTTTTAATCATTACGTAGTATAGCATAGTGCCTAAAACGAGCATTACTCCTAATTCTCCTAAAGCCACAAGACCGCCCTGTAACAAAAAGTCGGCAAAAATAAAATCTCCGTCAATGAAAAAGGCTTCAATCTCCCACCCAACAACTACGCCGTTGAACAGGGCAGGCATAAGCATGGCGGGCAGGGGATATGTTTTGATTTTTACATTGCGAAGCAGGTAGATGCATATCGTTGCTCCCAATGTGGCAAGCGAGCCGAAAATCATATCTAACGGAAGTCCCTGTCCGATGTTGTACAGATTTGATATAACGCATCCCAGCGTTAGCCCCGGTATAGCGGCAGGTGTAAACAACGCAAGAATGTTCAGTGCCTCCGACACTCTAAATTGCACGGCGGCAGAGGTTGTGCCGGGTAAAAGGAAATTCTGTGCGTATGTTAATGCGGCGTACATTGCTGCAATGATAGCCGTCTGTACAATGAATAATACCTTTTTGTTCATAATTCAATTTTCTCCTTAGTTTTGTTTTTAGAAGCCTCGCAAAGCGAAGCTGGTCAGGATGTTGCGAACTGACAAAAGGTATTATAATTCATTGCTGTGAAAAAATCAATATATTTTTAATATCCGTCCATTGGATAAGTACCGGAGGTTAAAATTTCAACGTTATCGGTATTCAAATCACGCTTGTAAATTTCAATTTCTTTTTCGTTTCTGTATTCACCGTAATAAATCACATCGTCCGTAACAACAAAAAGCATGCTGTCATCATCAATGTCTGTAATAACCTCGTCGCTTTTTGTTTCAATATCAAGCTTGTGCAGTTTATCTTCACTGCCGGTGTAATAAACATAATTGTCACAGATATAGTATGAAACTATTGGTTGGGTATTTATTTTTTCCCCGGTTTGCAGATTGATTAAATCCGAACAGCTTAAAAGAGAATTATCCTGATAATCGTAAGGCTTGTAATCAAATACATACAGTGCAGCGTCACTTCTTGCTATTATTGAACCGGGTGACATTTCGTTTTCCTCATCGTTAAACAGGAAATTGCTGTTATATACAATTCCTGTTGAAGGAAATGACTCAATAGAAAAATATTCGCCGTAATCGGTGGTGTATAGCATATCGTTATAGTATTCGCTTACGTATGAATTAATGTTAGAGTCTTTAATAACACCTTTTTCATAGTCAAAAAGGACAAAATTTCTGTCGTTAATATCGTAGGTATCGGCGTCGGCAAGGGGATATTGAATTCCGGTAGAAATGCTTGCTCCCTGTGACATTAAACAAATATTTGCATCCTCGTCTTCTCCGATAGTAATATCGTAAACCTTCTCTGTCTTGCCTGTCGTTGTGTCAAAGCAATATAAGCCGGAGGCCTGATAATCTTTATCAGCGTAATAAATTTTATCTCCGTAGCCTCTAAATATCATTCTTGCGCCTACAAATGACAGTGCATTGTCCTTTATGGCGTTATCCAAATCAGTATAATCCGTTTCGGTATTGTCATCGTCGTCTTCATCGTAATACATACCGGGGATATAATCAATAGGGTCGGGACAGTTTCCGTCTGAATCGGGATTAAACTCAATATAAATTGAGTCGTCATATACCGTATATTCCCTGATAATTCCATTTTCCTTCTGCTTTTTCAGATATGCCTCCTGTTTTTCAAAAAGAATAGGAATTTTCTTTTCAGGTATTTTTCCGTTTTCATAAAAGTCCTTTTCTATCTCCTTCAAGCCGTTGTTAATCTCGGTATATTCAACAGAATAGTAGCTGTTGTATGTATTGTATGTGTCGCCTTTGCCGGAATTAAGAGCAATTACCGCTATCATTATAATAAGAATAAGTATAATAATACCTGCCGCAATACCGATTATTAATGGGGCTTTGTTTTTCTTTTTCGGCGGCTGGGGAGGCACAGGCTGAGGATATCCCGGCTGATGCTGACCCGGTTGCTGATAAGGATTATTTCCCTGCAGATAGGGGTTATAACCCTGCTGATACTGATTGTTTTGATTGTTGCCGGGGTTGTAATTATTGTAGTTATTATTATCCATATTTTCTCCTTTATTTCATTTGTTTTTTTATATATTCACAGTATAAACCGAGAATATCAATATCTGTTTTATCATACACCATTCTGGCGCCTACGGTGTCCTCAATTTCGTTAAAAATAATTTTTCCGTTGTTGAAAACAAAATCTATTCCGTAATAATCACCGTCCAGCAATGATATAATTCTGTTTACGTGCGCCCTTTCGCTTTCGCTTAATTCATAGGGCACGGCATTTCCTCCAAGACAGTAATTTGAGCGAAAATCATCTTTACTTTCACGCAATATTGCCGTTATAATTTTACCGCCAATTACCCAAACACGTAAATCACGCCCCAAATCAGAGGCGGGCTTTTGGCAAACGCAAGCTTCGTCGTATTCGGATTTGTCCCGGCACATAACAACGCCCTGTCCGCCGTGACCGTCAACAGGCTTTTTTACAAAAGGTGGTTCACAGTATCGTGTAGGCATAATTTCTATTGAATTTTTTTCCATATAATCATAGCAATTCTGCTTGTTGTTGGCAATTCTTGAGAACTCCGGGGGATTGAATACTCTTATCCCTCGGCTTTCAAATTTTTCGGCAATTTTGTAATCGTTGGTTCTGTTGATCACAAAATCCGCCTCACCGTCAAAATCGGGAGTAACAAGCTTAGCACCTAAAGCAGAAGTGATTTTGTTCACCGCAAAAGCGTTACGCCTCGCTTCCTCGGGGGTGTATATCAGTACAGGCTTCATATCTTTTCCTTTATCGCTTCAAAAATCAGCGGAGCAATGTCAATGCCCACTGTGTTCATAAGATTTATAATATGGGCGTTTGAGTTTACCTCGCATACGCTTCCGTCCTCCAGCATATCAACTCCGGCAAAGGTTAAGCCTAATTTTTCACAGGCATTTACGGCTGTTTGAATTTCTGATTTTGTCGGCGAATAGGGAATAGCAGTAGCGCCGTTTGTTATGTTTGAGCGAAAATCATTTTTGTTTTCACGCAGCATTGCGGCTACGCACTGTCCGTTTATAATCTCTATGCGTCTGTCCCTGCCCTTTGATTCGGCAATATATTTCTGAAGTAAAAACGGCTTGCCGTTGATGTGGTTTTTAATTTCCTC
>CAMFRO010000089.1 GCA_945982035.1 uncultured Clostridia bacterium
CGATTTTATCTGGGATGTTTTCTGCGATTGGTATATTGAGATTGCCAAAATCAGACTTCAGGGTGACGATGAGCAGGCTAAGGAAAATGTTAAGGCGGTTCTTGTATTTGTTCTTACCGATATTCTCAAGCTGCTTCATCCCTTTATGCCGTTTATAACCGAGGAGATTTATCAGGCAATTCCTCACGATTGTGAGTCCATTATGATTTCGCAGTGGCCGGAATTTGATAAATCTCTTACCTTCGCTGATGACGAGTCGGATATGGAAAAGATTATGACTGCTATCCGTGCCATCAGAAACAGAAGAAGCGAGATGAATATTCCGCCAAGCAAAAAAGCCACCGTTTATATTGAAACCGCCAATGTTCAGTTGTTTGAAAAGGGTGCAATGTTTGTTAAACGCCTTGCCTCAGGCGGTGATGTTCAGGTGAAGGATGCCTTCGGTGATTTGGGTAATGTTGTTACAATAATTACCAATGATGCAAAGCTTTATATTCCGTTGGGCGAGCTTGTAGATTTTGAGGCGGAAAAGAAACGTCTGCAAAAGGAGCTTGCCGCCGCAGAGGATAAGCTTGCGTTCATTATGAAAAAGCTGGGCAATCCCGGATTTGTTAATAAAGCCCCTGAAAAGGTTGTTCAGCAAAACCGTGATGATGCCGCTAAGCTTGAGGAAAAAATCGCAATGCTCAATAAATCCATTAAGGAAATAGGCTGATGAATTATAATAAAGCCCTTGAATTAATATTGAAAAAGCAGAGCCTCGGCATTTTGCCGGGGCTTGAGCGTGTTTTTGCCCTGCTTGAAAAAATGGGTAATCCCCAGGACAAAATTAAGGTTATTCATATTGCCGGTACAAACGGAAAAGGCACCGTATCCGCCTGCATTGCCGAGTCGCTGACAAAAAACGGATATAAAACAGGTTTGTTTACTTCTCCTTGGGTGATTGATTATCGTGAGCAGATACAAATTGACGGACAGTTTATCAGTAAAAATGATTTTGCATATTACGTTGAAAAATACAGAGATAATGAATGCAGTGAATTTGAATTTCTCTGTGCCGTAATGTATAAATATTTTTGCGATAAAAATGTTGATTATGCCGTAGTTGAATGCGGAATGGGCGGACTTGAGGATGCAACGAATGTAATTACGAGTCCTGTTGTCAGCGTTATTACCAGCGTTGCCCTTGACCATACGGCTTTTTTAGGTAATACCTTGGAAAAAATTGCCGGTCAAAAAGCGGGAATAATCAAGGAAAACCGACCCTGCGTTTTGTACCCAAATCCCGCTTGTGAAAATGTATTTACCGATATATGCAACACTCTCGGGTGTAGCTTGTACAGGGTTGCTCAGCAGGGCGATTATATGAAAAATAATATTGAAACTGCAAAAGCCGTATTATCACTTCTAAACGTAAATACACAATATGCTTGCGTACCTAATCTACCTGCAAGGCAACAGATTATCGGCAACATTATGATTGACGGCGCCCATAATGTTGATGGAGCGCTTGCACTGAAAAGCAATCTTCCAAATGGAAAAATTACCGCACTTGTGGGTATGATGAAGGATAAAAATGTTGACGGTTATCTTTCGGTTATTGCACCCCTTTGCAGTAAAATAATCGCCGTTACGGTGTCAAATCCACGTTCCTTGCCTTGCCGTGATTTAGCGGATATTGCAAAAAAATACTGTGCCGATACCGTCTGCGCCGACTCAGCCGAACAGGGACTTGAACTGCTTAAGCAGCAGGACGGCTTTCTGCTTATTTGCGGTTCCTTTTATCTTGCAAGAGATATTATAAATTTAATTTGACAATTCTTATATTTCTACAAAATTCACTATACCAATCTGTTATATTCAAAAGCAGATTGGTATTTTTCTTTTTGGAGTGATAGTAATGAATGTAACCATAGAGTCAAGCGGAAATCTTATAATAGCCTACCTTATAGGCGAGATAGACCATCATACCTGCGCCGATATCCGTGAACGTATAGACGATACAATAAGCTTTAAAAAGCCACAGCACCTTATTCTTGATTTTAAAAATGTATCATTTATGGATTCCTCGGGGATAGGACTTGTTATGGGCAGATACAGACTTATGCAGAATTTTCACGGCACAATGGAAATACGCAATGTAACACCCCAGACAAAAAAGTTAATGGAGCTTGCCGGACTCGGCTCAATAGCAATAATTAAGGAGATTAAAAAATGAAATTATTAAACGATTTTAAGCTTAGCGTTGACAGTAAAAGTATTAACGAGGCATTTTGCAGAGTTGTGGTGTCCTCCTTTGTAACGCCTCTTGACCCAACAATTGATGAACTGTCCGATTTAAAAACCGCCGTGTCGGAGGCTGTTACAAACGCCATAGTCCACGGATACTCCGATAAATGCGGAAAAATTTACATATCCGGCGCAATATATGAAAACTCAATAGTTAAAATTAAAATCCGCGATAAAGGCGTCGGCATAGAAAATCTTGACGAAGCAATGCAGCCCTTGTTTACCACCGGTGGCAGTGACAGAGCAGGACTGGGCTTTACCGTTATGCAGTCCTTCTGCGATAAAATGAAGGTTACCTCAAAGCCCGGCAAGGGTACATCCGTGCTTCTTACAAAAAAGATTACAGGTCGTTCAAAATGGTAAAAGAGGACAGAGAGCAGAAAATAGTTGATAATATCGGCCTTGTCCATTCTATTGCCAATCGTTTTCGGGGCAGGGGAGCCGAGTATGACGATTTATTTCAGGCAGGCTGTGTGGGACTTATTAAAGCCGTTGACAATTTTGACGAGTCAAAGGGCTTTGCCTTTTCTACTTATGCCGTGCCGGTGATAATGGGCGAAATAAAACGCATTTTCCGCGACGGCGGTCCCATTAAGGTTTCACGTGCACTTAAAGAAAAATCTATCCGTGTTCAGTCAGCAAGAGATAAATTTGTAAAAAGGGAGCTGCGCGAGCCTACTGTAAGCGAGCTGGCGGAAATTACCGGTACGGATGTGGACGAGCTGTCCGAGATTCTGAATATAATCAATCCCGTTATTTCACTGAATTTCTGCGGTGAGGATGCCGACGAGGAATTTGATATCCCTGTTGATAACAGCGAACAACTTTTTGATAGAATTTCACTTCAGCAGGCAATGACATCACTCAGCAGTCAGGACAAGCTTCTTATAAAATACAGATTTTTTGACGGCGATACCCAATGCACCACCGCACAGCATTTAGGCATTTCTCAGGTGCAGGTGTCCCGCCGAGAAAAAGCACTTTTAATGAAGCTGAGAGAAAAATTAACCGAAAAATAAATGTTAACAAACTGTGAATAAATACAGAAGTTGTTAACAATTTATTTAAAAACTTCTGCATTTATCCCTTATTTTTATGCATTTGTCCTTTTCTGTTGAATCAGCGGTGTTAAAAATTTATAATAAATTTAAAGAGGAAGAAACAACCGGCAGGGCGACCTGCCGGTGAGAAACCGACGAATAACTATCATATACATTATTGCTTTTTAGAAACAGATAAACACAAGAACCGCAGTGCACACAGTACACCGCGGTTCCTTGCGTTGACAAGGTTATGGAAAAATGATAGTATAGCCTTGGTTATAAATATGCCAAGACAAGCAAGACAGTAAGCGGTGTACCGCTGGGATTCATTTGGAATGATACACAATATTTGTATATGACAAACCAAATGGGTGATGTGGTTAGAATGTTGAAATATAAATTAGGGAGATTTGTATGAAGAAAATTATTATATTAGTATTTGCTATCACTATGTGTTTGCTTTGCTCCTGTTCTTCGGGTTTAGAAGATACTTATCATAAAGGTGCTGTTGAAGCGGATAGTTCTTTAAGTAAAATGACAGAAAGTGACGCAGTTAAAATTGCAATGAATTATTCAGAGAACATAACTTCTAAATATGACTCTTATGATGCAATATATTACTCAGATGGAACTTGGCATGTTGTGTTTTATAATGAACCATTAACATGCGGCGGCGGGATAGCTTTTGTTATTGATGATACAACAAAAGAAGTTGTAGATATTGTTGAACAAGAGTAGTAACCATTTGAGTGAACACAAGTAACCTTCCTTGTGCTGACAAAGCAAACAAGGGGTGGTAACCCCACCCCTAAAACACAAATCACTTTTGCAAAATTTGTCAAACCGAGTTAACCTATGATGAAGATGGCATAAGAACATCTAAAACCGTAAGCGGTGTAACTACATACTACAATACAAAAGACGGTGTAATTCTGTCACAGACGGTTAAACTAAACGATTTTGAAGATTATACGCAGTCAACAGGTTTGGATATAATAGGAGTAGATTAAGAAAATGAAGATTGGAAAGTGAATTCAACAACAGTTTTGTTATAGAAAGCGTGATTTTCATGAAAAAGAAAACTATTATTTCTGCAATTTGTATTGCGTTGGTTGTGGCAATTACTGTTTTTACAAAGGAAGTTCAATAGATTATTCATTTATTGCCTCTTTTTCAGATATTGGTTTTTTAATGCTTACTATAATAGTTCCATACCTTTCTATTGGAACAGATATGGCTAATGATATTCTAAAAAAGATACTTTTTAACATAGACATAGGTAAAATTTTGGGGTAATATGAGATATAAATTTAGGTATTCAAATAGCATATATAAAATTGCAGCAAGAATTGCTGCACCTATGCAGAATTTTTTTATGATAATAGCAATATTTATTGTTGCTTATAATCTAATTGGAAGATTGTGTATTTTCTTTAATGTATCAAGTTTAACAATTAAGAATTTTGGCGAGATATTGCAAGAGCCAATGTTAATTTGTGCATTCTTATCAGCAATAATTTATTGCTTTCTACCAAAAGGTGTATTTATCAATGATTCAGAAATCGTTATTGCAAAATATACCTTTGTTCCATTTAATTTTAAAATGCGTATTCATATTCCATATAATGAAATAGAAGATATTAATGTAAATTATTCAAATATACATTTTACTAAATATCGATTCTCTTTAGTTACATTATGCGGAGATGAATCATATAATGTTGAAATAACATTAAAAAATGGTAAAAAATGTTTTTTCAGCATAGATAATCAAGAAGAATTCGTTCAGAATGTTACACAAAGATGCAACATAATATAGCAATCTACAATATTATAATCTTTTATTGATTATTTAGATGCTTTACTTTTCTGGTTATAATTTTAACATTTGATGGATTAATTTTAGAAAAGGGTAATGAGCTTGTTCAATATGAGTATGACGAGTGGGGTTCGGTTGCTTCAATTTATACACCGCATAATTCTGAGGCAGAAAATGCTGTTGCGAATATAAATCCTCTTCGCTACCGTGGTTATTATCTTGATAGCGAAACAGGCTATTACTACCTCCAAAGTCGCTATTATGACAGTAACATTTGTCGTTTCATAAATGCCGATGATCATAACTATATTGATAAAGACGTAATAAATGGAATAAATTTTTTTGCGTATTGCAGTAATAATACTGTAAACTATTGTGATTTAAGTGGTCATTATAGAACGGATTTAGCTAAATCTTATGCATCAAAATGGTGGAATGCTAGAAATGATAAATATAAATCCAACAAAAGTGATTGTGCAAATTTCCTGTCACAATGTTTATATGAAGGTAAATTAAGTAATATGACTGGAGATTGGTACAATAAAAAGAAAAACGGTCGACTACAGATTTCTGATTCTTGGGGGAAAGCAAACTCTCTATATAAATGGTTATATTCAAATCATTATGTTCGAAAATCTTATATTGCAACTAACAAAGCGGGTGTAGACAAAGCCGGAGAATTTATTTATAAATATAGAGATAAAAAGCACTGTGTTGCTGCAATATTTTTTGATTGGGAAAATGATGGAAAAATTGATCATGCAGCATTAAGCGGGCAAATAAGAAGTAAAAGTGGCACAAGTTACTATGATATGTATTACTATGCACATACAAAGGACAGAGCGGGCATTCGTAAATTATACTATGACGGAAAGTATGCTTCTATTAAAGATGCATTTAATCAAAATAATAAAATGAAAGTATATATTCTTTTACTTGTTTAATATTGAGGTGGTAACATGAAAAAGAAAAAATCAATAATTATTGGCTCGAT
>CAMFRO010000090.1 GCA_945982035.1 uncultured Clostridia bacterium
ATCAACGCCGCCAACAAATCTGCCGAAATCCTTTGCCCTTGTACCGTACATATAGTATGTATCATCTTCAACCAAAACAAAAGGGTCACGAATATTTATCTCACAATTTTTCATATGCACTCCTAAAGATTTTTTCAAAATCGCCATTGCATTTCTATCAACATATTACAGTTTATCACGCAGATAACATTATGTAAAGAGATATGCTTGAAAGATTTACCTTAACACTACCCTATCCAAACTTTTTGTGGTATAATATATTAACACAAATCGTAATCAAACGGAGACAACACAGGTAAAATAGGCACTTATTATCAAATTACGCAGCAGAGCCACAGAAATTGTGAATAATGAATTAATCTACGGATGATGAAAGGCGAGGGTTAGAGCTATAAATGTTAGAAGAAATTAGTGTAAAAGAGCTGAAAAATCTTGAAGTTGACTTTAAGCTGATTGATATTAGGGATGAAATTGCATTTGAATACGGCACAATTAACGGAGCTGTAAACATCCCTCAAAGCAAGCTTTATGACAGTCTTGATTTACTTGATAAGCAAACGCTTTATATCATTGTTTGCAAAAGCGGAATTGTCAGCGATACTGTGGCAGAGGAGTTAAGGAATAAGGGATATAATGCCGCAAATCTTAAAGAGGGATATTACGGCTATATGCTTCAAAATATGCAATCCGATACCCAAAAGGCGAAGGAAGTTGAGCGCAGCATTAACAAAAAGTTTCACAAAAGCCTTTGGAGCAGATTTACTACGGCAATTCAAGAATATCAATTGGTTGAAGAAAATGATAAGATTGCCGTTTGTATTTCCGGCGGCAAGGACAGTATGCTGATGGCAAAGCTTTTTCAGGAGCTTAAACGTCATAACAAATTTCCTTTTGAGGTTGTATATCTTGTTATGGACCCCGGATACAGCCCCAAAAACCGTGAAATTATAGAGAAGAATTCAAAGCTGCTGAATGTTCCGATTACAGTTTTTGAAAGCAATATATTTGAAAGTGTATTTCATATTGACAAGTCACCCTGCTATATTTGTGCCAGAATGCGCAGAGGCTATTTATATAGCAAGGCAAAGGAGCTTGGATGTAACAAAATTGCACTCGGCCATCACTATGACGATGTTATAGAAACCATACTTATGGGTATGCTCTACGGCGGTCAGGTGCAGACTATGATGCCAAAGCTACACAGCACTAATTTTGAGGGTATGGAGCTTATCAGACCTATGTATTTAATACGTGAGGACGACATCAAGAGCTGGCGTGATTATAACGATTTGCATTTTATTCAGTGTGCATGCAAATTTACGGAAACCTTTACCTCCTGCAATCCCGACAATGCTTCAAAGCGACTGGAAATCAAAAATATGATTAGGCAAATGAAGCGGATTAATCCCCAGGTTGAAAGCAATATTTTTAAAAGTGTTCAAAATGTAAATCTTGATACTGTTATAGGCTACAAGCAGGGTGGAGTTAAGCATTCATTTTTGGACAGCTATAACGAAAAATAAA
Source organism: uncultured Clostridia bacterium (assembly GCA_945982035.1). Lineage (GTDB taxonomy): Bacteria > Bacillota > Clostridia > Oscillospirales > Acutalibacteraceae > Eubacterium_R. The sequence continues at coordinate 1,525 of CAMFRO010000090.1, forward strand.
TGATTTTACGGGAGAACAGCTATGACCGATGAATTATTGATGAAATATGATGAGCTAAAAAAATATATTGCATCGTTCAAAAGCGTTGCCGTTGCGTTTTCAAGCGGAGTAGATTCAACATTTTTGTTGTATGCGTCAAAGGAGGCATTAGGCGAAAATGTTATAGCCGTTACGGCGTCCTCCTGTTCATTTCCGAAAAGGGAGCTTAACGAAGCAAGGGCTTACTGTGAGCAAATTGGAATTAGACATTTTATCGTTGAGTCTGAGGAGCTTGAAATAGAGGGATTTTCACACAATCCGAAAAACAGGTGTTATCTTTGTAAGCGTGAATTGTTTAGCAAGATACTTGCATTAGCCCACAAAGAAAATATTAATGAGGTTTTGGAGGGCTCTAATTTAGACGATAACGGAGATTACAGACCGGGATTAACTGCCATTTCGGAGCTTAATATAAAAAGCCCCCTGCGAAAGATAGGGTTTACAAAGAATGAAATAAGACAGCTTTCAAGGCACTTTAATATACCTACATGGAATAAGCAGTCCTTCGCTTGCCTTTCAAGCAGATTCCCCTACGGCGATTTAATCAGCAAGGAAAAGCTTGAAATGGTTGACAAGGCAGAGCAATTATTGCTTGATTTAGGCTTTCATCAAGTACGTGTTCGTATTCACGACGACTTGGCTCGTATAGAGCTTGAGCAAAAGGAATTTGAAAAATTTATGGCTGAAGATATAAGGAAAACAGTGTATTGCGAATTCAAAAAATACGGCTTTTCTTATATTGCATTAGATATTTTAGGATATAGAACCGGCAGTATGAATGAGTCATTTTTTAAAAATAATTGATATGATAAAGTTAATAATCAACGCCCTTTTAGTACTGCAAAGCACTGTAAGGGCGTTTTAATTAGTGATAATTTTGATGTTACTTTATAGCTTTTTCAAAAACTGTACCGGCAAATAAATTATTGAAATTCCGCCGAATCCTCTTTAATATCGTTTACTGCTCCTCCGGATAAAGCAGTCCCCATTCCCTGCGAATATCGGTCATTATGGACATAACATCTGTTGTGTAATCAAGGTGCATTTCATCTGCTACGCCCGATACTGCCTTTTCCATATCCTCAACCTCATAGTAAAGTGCGTCGTCTGTTTTTCCATCTTTTCAGTGTTGGAAACAGCTCGGTACATAGCTTTCGCATTTCGTCATTAGTCATACCTGCCTGTTCGCCGTATTGGGAGCACATATCAATATATTCTTCCATTGATACATCATCAATAAATGCGCCGTTTTCGTAGCAGAATTTACAATAATCGTCATTAATACTGCCATCCTTGTTTGTGCCTAACTGTTCCTTTGACGTAATAGGCATACCACAACTTTGACAAATTTTTGTATCCATTTCAAATCCCCTTAAATAAATCTTACTGCGGTGCCTGAGGCAACGATTTCCGCCGCACCCTGAACAATGGCAGAGCTGGAAAATCTAACATTAACCACTGCGTCCGCACCCATTTGCTGAGCCTGAGCAACCATTCTCTGAAGAGCAATTTCACGAGCCTCTGCCAGCATTTTTTGGTAAGAGCCCAGTTCACCACCTACAATTGATTTCATTCCTGCCCCAAAATCCTTAACAAAATTTTTGGAGCGCACCGTGTTGCCGGACACTATACCCAGCATTTCAAAATTTTTTCCTGTGATTGTTTCGGTTGTTACTACTAACATAATTTTTTCTCCTTTGTTATTATAAAAATTTTATTTACCTAATATAACCGTTTCCCAAACCGTCAGTCAAACACCATCCACCGCGTTCGGGAATGAAAACCAGAGAGTTGCTGTACTCAGGAATACCGACAACGATAGGGTTATCAACCGAGCCGCTTGGTTCCTTGGGATTAACATGATATATACCATTATAATAATTGCGCTTTATGGCATCGTTGGTTATTGGTTCTATATCTTCTCTTGTAATGTTAAATCTGTTAAGCGTCTCTTGAAGCGCCCTCTCTTTTCTTTCAGACTCTTTCTTCTCTCTTTCCTCAAATCCGATTTTCCACTCCTCCACCTTTTCTCTGAATTCAGGTGTTTCAATATACGGAATAGATTTGTTTTCCTCAATATCTAAAATCACATCCGCATCTTCGCCGGTGGCGTCTGTATCATCGGATTTGTTATTATTGTTTTTATCCTTATATACTCCAAGTACTGTACCAATAAGCATTCCAATACAGGCTCCAAGAACCATATAAAGCGACATATTTCCTTTTATTTGGCCTATACTTGTACCTATCGCAACACCAAAAATCATTCCGAGAGACAAGCTTTGCGACAGATTGCTTGCTTCGGCATGGTCATTTTTCATATCAATCCTCCTTTTCCAAGGTTAAATTACCGCTTACAGAGTCAAATTCAATTTGTGTGTATCCGTCGCCGAAGTGCAAAGCATTGCCGAAATCGTTTGTATTTACCGAGCCGGAAACGCTTTCATACGACACTGAATAGCCTGTTGTACTGTCGGGAAAAACAAGCTGATTGTTGCCGCTTACTGTGTCAATCTCAATATCCTTAGGCTGTGAAGCAAAGGATATGTGAGAATTACCGCTGACGGAGTTTAATTCAAAATTCACAGCGTCAATAGCTGAAGCAGTAATATCTGCAGACACTATATCAAAGGTAATCTCATCGGCTTTAAAATCATTGGGGATTTTTACAGTCAGGTCCTTTTTCTGCCTATTTGCAAGGGCGGATGAGGTATTACCTGAAAACTCACAGATATACAGTGTTGAATTTTCAATTTTATAGGTCATTGGATGCTTGCTGTTTTTTGAAGATTCCTCGGCACAGATTGTATCGCCGTCGTAATACTGAACATCCACGTTGCCGTTAATCCATTCAATATCAATGTTTTTAATGCCGGCAGATGAAGCATCCACAGGACCCTCGGTATATCCCTCGGTAATAATAGAGTCATCGTCAAAAATACCGTGTAAATTAATGCTTCCACCGCTGAGCCATGCAAAGGTGCAAACAATGGCTATTACTGCAACAACAGCAGTACATATAATAGCCGTAACGATTATTGTAGTGGCATTATTTTTTGGCTGCTGATTTACCTCAACAGGAGGCTGATAATACACTCCCTGCTGATTTGGCTGATTAACCTCAGGTGCTGCCTGCTGATACTCTTCCGGATTTTGATACAGATTCTCTTGCTGAGGATGTGATTTTTTAATAGCATCGCATATTGCATAGTAGGCGGGAATCGTAACGAACAACACCCACATAGGATGCCACCAGCCCCACATCATCCCCGTGAACAGAAATATTGCCGCCATTAAAACAGGATATGCAAATTTTGACGCATCCTTTGAATTAATTGCATTTATTAAGGTTTCCACAATAGGAATTAAAAGGAATAATATCCATCCTATTGCCCAGCCTGAATCAAATATAAAGCCTATTAGTATGTACGCTATTGTTATACACACCGGAAGTAAAGCGTGTAATAACGGATTTACGTTGTGTTTATTTTTCATTATCATCACTCCTGTTCTTCGCTTAATTTGTAATCCACGGTTTCGGGTATTAAATATTTTCCGATACGATAGTTGATATTTGCCCTTTTGGCTTGAGAATGCTGATAACGGCGAATAATACGATATTCCTTTCCGTCTTTTATTAGCCTCGCACCTGTTTGGTGAAATCTAAAAGGCACATCTGCATTAATGCATTGCTCCCTTAAATATAAAACCCACTCATAATTACAGGGTCTTGCGCCGGTTCCCGATTCGCCTCCAACGGAAACCTCCTCTATGGTGTTGTCCAAGTAATCGGAAATATCTATTTTGCTTAGTATTGGTGCAATTATTATAGATTTATGCTTTACGGGCAATTTTTTGAAAATCGGCAAACGAAAATCTGCCATTTCCTGATTTTCAACAGTACAGCCAATCAACACATTGTCGTAGCCGTCTCCCCAATCATCGGGCAGACATTCTTCAAGCCGATGAATTCGCTTTGTAAAAAAGTAGAAATAGCAATCCGAGCGCTCTTTCATCATTTTCCAGCATTCATCTCTCCATTCATCTGCCTCTTCTAAAAGAAAATCCGATGTAAAGCAGGTAAACACTATTGAATTAGGCGGAATTTTGTACGATTTATCCCTTTTTCTCTTGAGCGGCTTGTCAAAATCTAAATTTTTTTTACAATGAGAACTGGTCACGGCACTGCCATACATTTCGTCCTGTCTGTAAACATAGCAGTATTTACAGCCGGGACTGATTTTTGTGCATCCGTGCCAAGGATTCCAATCCTCATAAATTGATTTGTTTTTACTGTATGTCATTTAGCCACTCATCCTTTAAGTTGGCAGTAGCCGAAATAATATGCCTAAAATGCAAAAAGATGGCATCTTTGCACATTTTTTGTTTTGACATACGCAAGTATGCCTGCAACAAAGAAATGCACAAATCTACTCATAATTTTGTATTTTAGGTGCCTTGCAGTTTTGATGCAAATATTTTGCGTCAAAACAAGGCATAATTATTTTTGCATACTGCCGTATTCAAAAATA
>CAMFRO010000091.1 GCA_945982035.1 uncultured Clostridia bacterium
GGAAAAACGGAAACAATCGGTAAAATTAAATCAATTTATGAAGCAAAAGGGTATAAAGTATATTTATGCCACGAAACAGCGGCTGAATTAATTGATGCAGGCGTGTCAAGAGATGACATGTTTGAATTTGAAAAAGCCGTTGCACTTAAACAAATTGACGATGAAAACCGCATTTTATCCGAAATTGAAGCAGAGGATAAGGTGCTTTTTCTCTGCGACAGAGGACTGACGGACTGTTTTTCTTACGTTGATTATGACAAGAGAGATTTATTTGCTCAAGAAATAGGCTTTAACAGTGTAAAATCCTGGGAAAGATACGATGCGGTAATCTTTCTTGAAACCGCCGCCATAAAAGGAAATTATGTCGGCTCCGCTCAAAGAACCGAATCTCAGGCGCAGGCGGTACAGTGCCATAACAGACTGCTTGAAGTATGGACGGGACACCCTCATTTAAGATATATAGAATACTGTATTACTCTTGATGACAAAATCAATGCGGTATGCCGTGAGATTGACTGTATCTTAAACAGTATTGAAAATGAAATAAAACTGCTTATTGAAATTCCCAAGGAGGATTTTTTCAAAAAATACAAGGCAGTAAAATGCGACATTGAACAGGCTTATTTATTAAGTAAAAACGGCTCCCACAGAATACGCAAAAGGGGAATAAACGGCTCATATTTATACTATGAAACGGTTAAACAGAGAATTACCGTATCAAAATGCTATGAGTACGAAAACACAATCACCGAAAACAGATACAACGAACTGCTGAAGCAACGTAACCCAAAGAAAAATATAATAAAGAAAAACAGATATTGTTTTTTGTACAAGAGTCAATATTTTGAGCTTGATATTTATTCCTTTTGGAATGATAAGGCAACTCTTGAGCTTGAGATTAATCAAGACGGACAAAATTACGAATTACCGCCGGAAATCACTGTAATTAAAGACGTTACAAATGATAAAAAATACAAAAATAACTATCTTGCAGGTTTAAAATTATGAAAACTGTTTATCCAGAATATTATGAAAAGTTCAAATGTATAGCAGGGGATTGTCCTGATTCCTGCTGTCAGGGGTGGGAGGTTGACGCAGACAAGGACTCGCTTGATTATTATAAAACCCTTAATCCCGATCTTGAAATTAAGCAGAGAATTGACCGTGTTCTTGATAGGGATGAATTCGGTAACATAATTTTTACCCTTGCGCCAAAAAAGCGTTGTCCTTTTTTGAACAGTGAAAATCTTTGTGATATGCACATTGCAATAGGTCAGGAGCACACTCCGTTTACCTGCCGTAATTTTCCTCGTTTTACTCATTCCTTCGGTGCAGTTAAGGAAATCGGAATTTCTTTTTCCTGTCCTGTTGCCGCAGATCTTATATATAATATAGATTCGCATTTGAATTTTAAAGAGATTAATGACAGCAATATGCCGGAGCTTAACGATATTGATGCACTCACATTTTACAAATTAAAAAAATACCGTGCCGAGGCTATTGAGATTATGCAAAATGATGATTTGCATGTTTTTAAACGGCTTAATTTACTGCTTGATTTTTCTGTAAAGGTGCAAAATGAGATTGAGCCTTATGAGGACGGAGTAAATAATACAGTTGATTTTTTAGGAGTTTTCAGCAACCCCGAATTAATCAACAGGGAATGGGTGGAAAAGGTAAATAATCATCGCAGCTTTGACACCTGCATAGAGGACAATTATTTTAATGAAAACACAGCAGTTTACTTTATTTACAAGTATTTTATGGATGCTCTTGATGATTACGACGTTCTTTCAAAAATAAAAATGGCAGTTGTAGGAGTGCTTATAAATACATATTTCGGCGGTGACAGTTGGACTATCCATTTATGGAGTAAGGAAACGGAACATTCCCAATACAATATGGACAGATATAAAAAATTGCTTAAAGAAGAAAAATGCCTATCTGTAACAGAATTGAAGAAAATGCTAAAATAAGCAAACGGCGGAGTGCACAAAACACTCTGCCGTTGTTGGTTATGTTAGGTGTATTATTTTAAATTTGAAGCGGCGTAGGCTGCTCCGAGAAGAGCCGCATCATTACCCATCTTTGAACGGACGATATTAACATCCTTAAAGTTATCCATAAGCCTGTTATAAATTTTTCTGTCAATTAAATCAATAATGTAATCCTCGTTCATAATTCCGCCTCCTATTACTATAAGAGGAGGATTAAATGTGTAGATAACATTCATAAGACCGATTATTATTTCATCAACCCATTTGTCTATTTCAGACCTGATTTCAGGCTTTTCAAAATTGCTTTTTTCAAAAATTTGGAATGCGTCAAGAGGAGTGTCGGATACTTTGTTTACCGCCTCAATAAGTGCCTTAGCCGATGCGTAGCATTCATAACATCCTTCACCGCCGCAGGTGCATTGCTTTCCGCCTGCGTGAGTTATTATGTGGCCCAGTTCACCGGCAGAGGAGGAAGACCCCTTGTAAAGCTCGTTGTTAATATAAATTGCGCCACCGATACCTGTGCCGTAAGTAAGGCAAATAAAATTGCTGAATCCCTTTGCTGCACCGAAATGCGCCTCGCCCAATGCAGCTGAGTTAACATCATTTTCAACAAATGTAGGTATTCCGGTTTTATTCTCTATCATCTTTTTAACCATCATACCTGTGTAATAGGGAATGTTGCCGGTTGAATAAACCACAATACCGTTTTCGCTGTCAACCTGACCTGCGGTTGATACTGCAACTCTGTCAATATCTTCGTAGGATTCAATTATAGAAATTACCTTTTCAATAAGCTTCTGTCCGCCCTGCTTAGCCTCGGTGGGAAATTTGTGCTTTTCTACAATTTCAAAGTTTTCGTTAACGATACCGTATTTAACATAGGTTCCGCCAATGTCAAAAGTAAGTATTCTCATGATTTTTCCTCCAATGCTTTAACAAAACGTTTTGTAATATCCATAGGCCGAGTGATTGCAGTGCCTACAACTGCACTGAATGCTCCGCACTCGTAAACCTTTTTCAGCTCCTCCGGCGACCAAATACCACCCTCGGCAATTACAGGCGAATTTAGCTGTGTGCTGTATTTTTTGATTAATTCAAAATCAGGCAAGCTGCGTTCTTTAGTGTACGGTGTATAACCACTCATTGTTGTACCTATTAAATCGCATCCAAGCTCTTCTGCTTTCTTTCCTTCTTCAAAGCAGGAGGTGTCTGCCATAAATAACTGATTTGGGTATTTTTTTCTTACTTCGGTAAAGAATTCTTCAAAACCGATTCCGCCGGGACGAATGCGTTTAGTTGCATCTACCGCAATAATTTCACATCCTGCATCAACAAGAGCGTCAACCTCTTTAATTGTGGGTGTAATATAGACCCGGCTGTCGGGATATTCTTCTTTTATTATGCCGATAATCGGTAAGTTAACCTTTTCCTTAATCGCTTTTATATCCACCACGGTGTTAGCTCTTATTCCTACGGCGCCTCCTAAATAAGCAGCCCAAGCCATTTTTGACATTATGTAGGAATCATAAAGCGGTTCTGTGCTTAACGCCTGACAGGAAACAATCAGTCCGCCTTTAATTTGGTTTAGTACCTCTGCGTTTGTCATAGTATCACCTAAAATGATTATAACAATTCCGCATTTAAAATTCAATAAATTTTATTGAAAAAACAATATTTATATGCTATCATTATAAACGGTGATTAGATGAACAATTTAGATAAGTTCCGAGGCGTATTTGTTGCTCTCAATACAATTTATGATGAAAACGATAATATTAATATTGATGCAATGAAAAAGCTTGTTGAGATATATAAAAGCAAAGGCGTTAAAGGCGTTTATCTCTGTGGCTCCACAGGCGAAGGATTTTTGATGTCAACGCAGGAACGCATTGAGCTTACAGACGCTATATGCAAAGCTGCCGGCGACGGTTTTACCGTGATAGTTCACGTGGGATGTGCCTCAACAAAAGAAAGTGTTTTGCTTGCCGAATGTGCCGAAAAAGCAGGTGCCGACGCAGTTTCAGCAGTTCCAAGCGTCTATTATCATTTGCCGGCGCAAAGCGTTGAGCTTCATTGGAACACAATTATCGATTCAACAAGCCTGCCGTTTATCATTTACAATATACCGCAGTTAACAGGCTTTAATCTGCCTTACGATTTGTTTAAGAGAATGTCGGATAATCCAAAGGTAATCGGTATTAAAAATTCTGCTGAGCCTGTTTATGCAATGGAGCGTTACAGAGCTATTGCGGGTGATGATTTCGTTATTTTTAACGGCTCGGACGAGCAGTTTTTAGGCGGCAGACTTATGGGTGCCGATGCAGGAATCGGCGGAACATACGGTACAATGCCGGAGCTTTTTGTTGCCCTTGATAAGCTGATTAATCAAAGGCGCATTGTAGAAGCGAAAGAATTGCAGTTTAAAATTAATGACATAATTTTTGATTTGCTTAGCTTCGACTCACTTTACGGCGCAGCAAAGCAGGTTATTTCCGTAAGGTTTAACATAGACTGTGGTCAGCCGAGAAAACCGTTTTTGCCGGTTGACAGAGATGAAAAAATCATCAATTTAGCAAACAAAATTCAAAAGTATATCAATGAAACGGAGAATATATTATGAGTGATGAATTAAAAGAAGACAAGCTTGACAGCCCGTTAATAGTACATAAAAAGTCAGATGCATCATATCAAGATACTGCATCCGAAGCCGAAATGAACGAAACTCACAGTGATGATGACGGACCTACCCTTGAACGTCACAGATTTAAGAAAAAAGGCAAGAAGAAAGGTAAGGGCTTAGTAATAGTTGTAATTATCGTTATACTTGCCGCTGTCTTTGCTGGACTTTATCTAACAGGAAATATAACCTTTGATAACAATAAAACCACTACCTCAGCCTCAACCACAAAGCAGGTTGAAACGACTGTGAATTTTGCTGAAGAATATAAGGATACTATTGTAGTAAAGGGCACGGATATTTACGTTGATTCTCAAAAGGTTGACGGTATTGAGGGCCTTCAGGAAGCACTTAAATACGAGGAAAAAAGCACAACAAGATATACAATCATTGATGAAAATGCTGACGCTGATTTCCTTAATCTTGAGGTTTTGTCAATTCTTGAGAGCATGGGCTTTTATGACGAAAGCACAACAATTAAGCATGTTGATTCAACCGGATTAGAAAGCACTGCGCAGACTCCGTCCTCTACAACCGAAATATCAGCTTCTACTTCAAAGGCATCAACAAAGCCTGCGTCATCAACAACCGCCAATGAATAACGAATTGATTGATGCATTGAATCTTGACGATGAGCTAAGCAACAGGTTAATACGTCTTTTTGAAGAATGTGAGGATAGGATTAAAATTCTTGCTCAAAGATGTAAAACAAACGGTTTTTCGGTGCTAATAAAAGAAAACGATTTAATGCGTCTTGCGGTATGTACGGAATATCTTAAATTTACTTATGATTTTTACAAAGGAAAAGGCATAAGCGATGATATTTTTAAGCATACAATCGGCGATATAAAAATTTGGTGTGAAAACAATGATAATAAAGGTCTAAAGAATTACGATTGGATTAAAAACCATTTAAACGGTGAACTTTTTCGCCTTGGAAGACTTCAGTATCAAATTTGCAGGAATTTTAGTAATCCCACATTGAATTACAAAAAGCTCCCGATTAATTTTTCGGATAATGTTGTATATGTACATATACCTCAAGGTGAAAAGTTACTGCTTGATGACTGCAGGAATTCATTGAAACTTCCAGTTAATTTCTTTGATAAGTATTTCGCTGATTTTGAATATAGGTACTTTTTCTGCGAAAGCTGGCTTTTGTATCAGGATAATATTAAGTATATGAAGGAAGATAGTAATATTATCAAATTCGCCTCTTTGTTTGACATTGCTTATTCCGTAAAAGAAGACTCACAGGCTATTGAGAGAATTTTCGGCAAAAGAAGGCTTATAAAATCCGCATATCCCGAAACTACGGCTCTTCAAAAGCAGGCAAAGCAGTTTATGCTAAGCGGAGGAAGAATGGGAGTTGGAATAGCAACCATTAGTAAAAAGTCATTGGTTAAATAAGTACA
>CAMFRO010000092.1 GCA_945982035.1 uncultured Clostridia bacterium
CATAAGTTTTCAATATGTTACCAGCGTACAAAAATATTGATAACACTTAGGAAACACTTGCAATAAGCTGCGTTTTTCAGCAAGATAATAAATAATCGTTGTATATTTATTGCGTTTATTATATAATAAATTTATGGAATATAATTATGAGAGATTGTCTAACGACATAAGAATTGCAGTCAGTGAAAATCATACCTTCGGCACAGACGCCGTTATCCTTGCGTACTTTGCTTCGCCAAAGCACAAGGACGCCTGTCTTGATATGGGCACGGGATGCGGTATAATACCGATGCTATGGCTTAGAGATAAGGAGCAAAGTCCTGTGCATTGCCTCGATATTCAGCAAAATGCTTACCAGCAGGTTAAGCATTCGGTAAGTATAAATTCTCTTGAAAGCAGGCTTATCCCTCATCTGTGTGATTTGCGTGAAATCAGCAAAGAGTTCAGCGCAGAAGACTTTACCCTTGTAACAATGAATCCTCCTTATAAGCCTGTTAAAACAGGTATAGAGTCATTGAATGAATCGGCGAGAATTGCACGTCACGAGGTTTGCTGTAATATTGAGGACGCAGTAAAGGCGGCGGTGTATCTGCTGAAATTCGGCGGAAGGTTTTGTATGTGCCACCGTCCCGAAAGGCTTGTGGATGCGTTGGAATTAATGCGCAGATATAAGCTTGAGCCTAAAAGGCTGAGATTTGTCTGTGACAAAGCAGGTGAAAAGCCGTTTTTGTTTCTCGTAGAGGGCAAGAAAGGCTCAAAATCATTCCTTACGGTTGAGAAGGATTTGATAATAAAAAAGGAAAACGGTAAATTTACCGATGAAATGCTGACGGTTTACGGCTCTTATGCCGATGGCTATGACAGATAGGATAAATATATGAGCGGAAAATTATATGTAGTGGGTACTCCAATAGGAAATATGTCTGATTTTTCTCCAAGAGCGGTGCATACTCTTGAAGCAGTTGATTTTATAGCGGCGGAGGATACCCGGGTAACGCTGAAGCTTTTAAACCATTTTGGTATAAAAAAAGACATGGTCAGTTATTTTGAGCACAACAAAAGACAGCGAGGCGAAATAATTACCGATAGAATTTTAAAGGGAGAAAACTGTGCCATAGTAACGGACGCAGGAATGCCGGCAATATCCGATCCCGGCGAAGACTTAGTTCGCTTGTGCCACGAAAACGGAATTGAGGTTGAGGCTGTACCGGGTCCAACGGCGTTTGCCACTGCTCTTGCCTTATCGGGAATGGATTGCGGAAGATTTACATTTGAGGGCTTTCTGTCCGTCAGCAAAAAATCACGCCGTGAGCATTTGGAGGAAATTGCCGATGAAAAAAGAACCATGGTGTTTTATGAAGCACCTCACAAGCTGATTAATACACTTAACGATTTGTATGAATATTTAGGCGACCGGGAAGTTGCGTTAGTTCGTGAAATTACAAAAATTCACGAGGAGACGGTTAACACAACCCTTTCACAAGCAGTTAATATGTATGATGAAGCCAATAAGCCAAGAGGGGAGTATGTGCTTGTTGTAGCAGGTAAAAAAGAAGAAAAACAGGATATCACCCTTGAGGAAGCAGTTGAACAGGCAAAAAAGCTTGTTGACGGCGGAATGAGTGTAAATACGGCGGCTAAGGAAATAGCCTCATTAACCCCTTTTAAAAAAAGCGATATTTATAAGGGACTGCTATGATTTGTTCAATTTGCCCGAGAAAGTGCGGTATTGACCGCAGTAAGAGTAATGGATATTGCAAAAGTCCTGAGGATTTTGTTTTGGCGAGAGCGGCTTTGCATTTTTGGGAGGAGCCTTGTATCAGCGGTAAAAACGGCAGTGGTGCAGTGTTTTTCAGTGGTTGTAATTTAGGATGTGTGTTTTGTCAAAATGAGGAAATCAGCCATCTCGGTAAAGGCGTTCAGGTAAGTGAGGATAGGCTGGTGCAGATTTTTGACAGACTTGTTGAACAGGGCGCAAGCAACATTAATCTTGTAAATCCTACACATTACGCATTGAAAATCGCAAGGGTGCTTGAAAGGCACAAGCCTAACGTACCCATAGTGTATAATTCCTCCGGCTACGAAAGCGTTGAAACGCTGAAGCGTCTTGAGGGACTTGTTGATGTTTATCTGCCGGATTTTAAATATACAAGGGCTGACAGGGCTATGCGCTACTGTGGTGCATCCGACTATCCCGAAAGGGCGAAGAAAGCAATTTTTGAAATGCGCCGTCAGCAGAAAACGGATGTGTTTGACGATAAAGGAATTATGCTAAAAGGCGTGATTGTACGTCATCTCGTACTTCCTGCGAATACTAATTCGGCAATAGAGGCGGTGGATTTTATTGCCGATGAGCTAAAGGACACGTATCTTTCCTTAATGGCTCAGTACACCCCCTGTGGTAATCTTAATAATTTTCCGGAAATCAACAGAAAAATTACCGAAAGGGAATATAATAAAGTAGTTGATTACGCCATATTTAAGGGACTTAATAAGGTTTTTATACAGGAGCTTGAGTCTTCTGATAAAAAATATATTCCGCCATTTGATTTAACCGGAATTATATGATAGAATATTAATACAGAAATTAAATTAGAAAAGGTGAGAGGTATGAAGAAATTTTTCAAAGAGTTTAAGGAGTTTATCTCAAAGGGCAATGTGCTTGATTTGGCAGTTGGCGTTATAATCGGCGGTGCATTTAGCACAATCGTAACATCGCTGACGGACAATATCATCAATCCGCTTATTAACTGCATAGGCGGTGCGGAAATTCAGGGCAAAATTCACCTTATCGGCGAGAATTACATAGATTACGGCGCATTTATTTCCGCTATTATCAACTTTTTGATTATGGCGTTAATTGTATTTTTCATTGTTAAAGGTGTTAACAAAATTACATCTATTACCGAAAAGAGACTTAAGCACGAGGAAGAGGAAAGCGAGCCTACAACAAAGTCTTGTCCCTTCTGCAAAAGTGAAATTGATATAGAAGCAACAAGATGTCCCCATTGTACATCTGTTCTTGATGAGGATTGATTTTAGAAAGGTAGTTTGATTTTTATGAAGATTAAAGAATATTCTTACCCCAGCGCATCTGGCTTGTGCGAAATAAAGGCGTGGCAGTGGAGTCCCGATGACGGAGAAGTTAAAGCCGTTATTCAGATGCATCACGGTATGGCAGAGCACTGCGGAAGATACAGAAGCTGGATAAAGGCGTTTACTGATTTAGGCTATGCTGTGTTTATGAACGATATGATTAACCACGGTAAATCAAATACTGACAAGGCGATGCTGGGTCATTTCGGTGATAAGGACGGCTATAAGGATATTATAAAGGATGCTTATCATCTTACCGGTATTGCAAAAAAGGAATATCCCGATAAAAAGTTTATAATTGCCGGCCATTCTATGGGTTCAATGGTTATGCGAACCTATATTAACTATTACGGCAACGATTTTGACGGTGCAATTTTTATAGGTACCTCCGGTAGAAATCCCATAGCAAAATTCGGTATGGGTATTATGGATACTGTAGGTGCGTTTAAAGGATTAAAGCATAAGTCGCAGTTTATAAATAAGCTGGGATTCAGTGCTTACGATAAGCCGTTTGAACATAGAACTCATTACGACTGGGGTATGCGTGACACCGCCCAGGTTGATGAATATGTTGCTGACGAATATTGTGGATTTTTGTTCTCAGTGGCAGGCTACAAGGATTTGTCAAAGCTTGTTATTGAGTGCAACAGCGACGAATGGTTTAAAAATGTTGCTAAGGATATGCCGGTTTTGCTTGCCAGCGGCACTATGGACCCGGTGGGTAATTATTCAAAGGGCGTAAAAGAGGTGTATAATCGTCTTATTGAAACAGGTCATATCAACGTAACAATGAAGCTTTACGAGGACGCTCGTCACGAAATACTCAATGAGCTTAACAAGGAAGAGGTATATGCTGACCTTGATAACTGGATTGTGAAAGAGGTTCTTAATTCATAAATATTATGCAATTGAAATTATGAAGGGGGGCTGAAAATGAATAGAACTATGAAAAAGCTTATATCGGTATTTCTGTGCATTGCTTTAATCTTATGCGTTGCACCTTTTGAAGCTATTGCGTCCGATACCGACCCGTATCTTGATGGCGAAACGTATTACAGAATTTCCAATGGGCAGTATATTGCCTTTGATACGAATTATGAAAAAATGATAAGATATTTTCAGTCTCAGCTTTCTCAGCGAAATACCACAGCTACCTATTATTTCGCCACAAAGGACCCTCAGTATGCATACACATATTCAAGTGAAGATGACAAGGAAGCCACCAATAAAGTGTCGGCAAAGCTTTTTGACGATATAATGCAGGATGTGTTTACAATGGATTATACAAATCCCGAAAACGCATCCTTAGGTGATTATCTTTATCATTCAATAATATCATACAGCCAAGGCAGCGGAGTTTATTCAAGCAGATATGATGACCCTGCACCGGGCAATGACAGGTATTATACTTTTTATATCTACATTACCGATGTTAAGTATTACACGGATTACAATAGGGAAATGCTTATTGAAAACGCTGCCAAGAATTTCAGCAGCAATTATATTTCTCCCAATGCTTCCGAATATGACAAGGTAAAGACAATTTACGATTTTGTAGTCAGAAACACTGTTTATGACTATGATGTTTATAAAGGCGAATATTTACCGAAGGATGAAAGATATAACACCGCTCACAGTGCATTCGGTGCGCTTTTCGGTTCTCTTGATAATACTGCCGATTATGATTTAACCTGCTTTAAAACTCCCGGCGGTGAAAGCATTATAAAAAATGCCAATCAGGGCAAATCCGTTTGCCAGGGTTATTCAAAGCTGTTTTACTATCTTTGTATAATGAACGGTATTAACTGCCGTATTGTTGACGGTGATTATACCGAAAGCAGCGGTAAAAGAAGCGACCCTCACGAATGGAATTATGTATATCTTGATGATGACGGCGACGGCGTTCGGGAATGGTTTCAGGTTGATACCACCTTTGCATCGCAAAAATCCATTGACGCAGCCAATATAAACAATTATGATTATTTTCTCTGCGGCAGTGACAATCCCGTGTTCAGTGAAGAAAATCATCAGCAGCCTTACAGTAAAGACGGCAGTATTAATCAGCTCTACGACTGGTACGCTGATGAAAACAAATCTTCTCTCCACGATTACAATATTGTGAAAAAGGATATTTCAAATTACACCTATGCAGATATTGTTGCAAGAAGAACAGGCGTAAATTCCGCCGGCAATGAGGTTTTGACGTATTGCAGTGTTGACAATAATAACAAGCTGCACAGCATATATATCAGCTCCTCCGGTCAAACAATCGGCACCGAGGCTTTAGAAGGATTTGATTATAACGGGAAAACAGATAATTTTGATTTCTATATTCCGTATCTTGTGCCGACGAGAGAATACTCTGTCAACCCTGTTTCAGCCGAAAATGTAGGCAATTATACCGTTACCGCCGAAGGAGAGAATCAAAGCAGGCTTAATTTTGATTTTTTAATAATTCCACACAATATGAATAGCGACGGCGATATTGTTCTTAAAATAGGAAATCAGTCAAGTCAGGTTGATTCAAATGATTTTAAGGTTGAGGCAAGCTATATCGGTGATGATTATTTGCCGAAAATTTCTGTTGAAATTTTTGATGGCTTCGGTAACAAGCTTAACCCGGATACCGATTACAAGCTTGTGGCATATAACGATAAGGCACTTACTCAGCCTGCCACTAAAATAGAAGATATTGGCGTATATTACATTGATATTTTGTATTCAGGTAATTATTCCGGACATTTTCCCATTGCCTTTGAGGTGGGTAAGATTGATTTGGCTAAAATCACGTCTGACCATTACAATTATCAATATTACCCGGACTCAGTGCTTAAAAATAACAGAACGTCAATGACTCAGTACATACTTGATTCTGTTAAACGACGTGAGATAGGCGACGTTGTAATTGACCGTGATGTTGACTATTCGGTAGCTATATCCGG
>CAMFRO010000093.1 GCA_945982035.1 uncultured Clostridia bacterium
CGTTCTCACCGCCGTACAGACTGATGATGAATACAGGGGTAAGGGATTTGGCTCCGCCCTTGTAAAGTTTATTTGTAATGACGTAGGCTCAAGAGTCTATATTATGCGTGAGGAAAATCTTAACGAAAATTTTTATTTAAAATGCGGTTTTGAAAACTGCTCAAGGTGGAGAATGTACAGATAATGATACCTTTTTTTGATATAGATAATGAAATTGAAAAAGCGTCAGACTCAGCAATGAAATTGTGTGCAAAGCAGTTTGAGGAGATTGACGATATTACACAGCACAACCAGCTTAAAGTTCAGCGTGCTTTCATAGATCACCAAATATCCGAAAGCCATTTTGCCTCAAGTACAGGCTACGGCTACGGCGACAGAGGCAGGGAAACTCTTGACGAAGTGTGGGCGCAGGTGTTCGGTGCAGAGGATGCCCTTGTGCGACATAATTTTACCTGCGGTACTCATACCCTTGCGGTTGCACTATTCGGCGTCCTTCGTCCCGGCGACAATATGCTTTGTGTAACAGGCACTCCCTACGATACAATCCATAATGTTATCGGTATAAGCGGAGAGGGGATGGGCTCTTTAAAGGATTTCGGTGTAAATTATGATGAGGTTGCGCTTAAAAACGGCAAGCCCGATATTCAGGCGATTAAGCAGTCGGTAAACGGTGATACCACGATGGTATATATTCAGCGCAGCAGAGGATACGAGCTTCGCCCATCTCTGTCTGTTGAAGAAATCGGCGAAATAGTTAAAGTCGTTAAAGAAATTAACCCCGATGTAATTGTAATGGTTGATAACTGCTATGGTGAGTTTGTTCAAAAGCAGGAGCCTACTCAGGTTGGTGCCGACCTTATCGCAGGCTCACTAATAAAAAATGCCGGCGGCGGAATAGCCACAACAGGAGGTTACATAGCAGGCAAGCACGATTTGGTGGAAAAATGTGCTTACCGCCTTACAACCCCCGGTTTAGGCAAGGAGGTAGGTGCTACCGAGGGTATGAACAGGGAGCTTTATATGGGCTTGTTCTTTGCTCCGCATACCGTTGGTGAAGCCTTAAAAAGCGCTGTGTATATCTCCGCATTGTTTTCACTGTTTGGCTACGATACAATCCCTAAATATAACGAAAAAAGATGCGATATTGTTCAGTCGCTGGGATTGGAAAACGAGGAGAGTCTTGTTGCCTTTTGTCAGGGTATTCAAAGCGGAAGTCCAATAGACAGCCATGTTTTGCCGGAGCCTTGGGATATGCCCGGCTATGACAGTAAGGTAGTAATGGCGGCAGGAGCGTTTACTCTCGGCTCGTCAATAGAGCTTTCTGCCGATGCGCCGATAAGAGAGCCGTTTTATGCATGGATTCAGGGCGGACTCAATTTTCATTCTGCCAAAATCTGTGCATGTCTTGCGGCACAGCATCTAAAGAATAAAGGATTGTTAAAAAATGGAATATAATTTTAAAGGAATTAAGGGCGAGGATATAGAGCTTCTTTGCATCAATAGATTTAACGATTCAAGGGAGTTTTATGAAGAGCATAAGGAGCAGCTAAAGCAGGGTATTACAGTCCCTATGCGACAGATTATGCTTGATTTGTCCGACCTAATGTATGACATTGATGAGCAGATGTTTACCGACCCGGTGCGAAGTGTTTCACGTATTTACAGAGATACCCGAGGCAACAGGTCAAAAACTAAATACAGGGAAAATATGTGGATGTTCTTTCGCAGATACAAAAAAGAATATCCTCAGGCACCCTTTTATTTCTTTGAATTTTTTCCGGACAGATACGGCTTCGGACTTGTTTTTTGGACGTGGCGGGTAACTCATTTTCATATTGTTCATGAAATGATACTTGAACAACCAAGGCGTTTTCTTAAGGCGGTTAAGGCATGTGAGGATGCAGGTCTTGAATTTGACTGCCGTGATGTGTATAAAAAGGACAGGTATCCCGATGCACCTAAAGAGCTTAAAAAATATCTTCAATCAAAAAATATGAGCTTTTGCTATTACAGCAGTGATATGCTTAAAATATCAACTCCTGCGCTGATTGACGATTTAAGATATGCCTTTGATAAGGCAAGACCTATGTACGAATTTTTTATTGAGGCCTATCAGCGTATGATGGATGAGGGACTTATAACACCCGAAATGGAAATGTAATTTTGAAAGGATGGATTTAAGATGCTTCAGCTTGTTCTCGGCAGAGCAGGATGCGGAAAAACAGAATATGTATTTTCCCACATAAAAGAAGCGGTTGACGGCGGTAAAAATAATATTGTTCTTATTACACCTGAGCAGTATTCCTTCATCGCAGAGCGCAAACTGCTTGAACTGCTGGGAGAAAAGAATGTTGGATGTGTTGAAAACCTGTCCTTTTCACGACTGAATGACGAAATACGCAGACGATACGGCGGTAACGATTTGCCTGTGCTTTCAAAGGGTGCAAAGGCGGTGCTGATGAAAAAAGCAATAGAGGCGGTAAGCGACTCGCTTAAGCTTTACGGCAAAAATGCATTCTCCACGGATTTTGTAAATAACGCAGTCAGAATTTATGATGAAATGAAGTCCTGCCGGGTATCCTGTGATGATATTTTGCGTGCTGCCGATAATACTGACAAAGAAATTCTATCAAAAAAGCTTTATGATATATCAAGCATTATCGGTGCCTATGACGCTCTTATAAGCGGCGAATTCTATGACCCTGCCTGTGAGCTTACAAGGTTGTATGAAACATTAAACCAACTTGACTATTTCAGCGGTAAAACCGTGTTTATTGACGGATTTTCCGGCTTTGTTGCACAGGAATATAAAATAATAGAAGTGATTTTGAGCCAGTCGGACGCCGTTTATATCACTCTTTGCACCGACTCTTATTTGAACAGCGACAGATACGATTTGTTCTCCTATGTTAACAGTAATATTCGTATTTTGAAGGATATTACGAAAAAAGCAGGAGAGCGTTTTTTAAACCCTATTATGCTCACCGAAAACCACAGAGCAAAAAGTGAAGCCCTTGCTGCTGCTCAAAAAAACATCTTTTCAAATACGTCCGATACATATAAAAATGACGGCAGTATAAATATTTATGCTGCAAAAAATATCAGCGACGAATGTGACAGGATTTCTGCGCAGATTTGCACTTTGCTTAGGGACGGATATAAAGCAAAGGATATTGCCGTAATTTGCCGTGACCTTGATAAATATAAAAAAGAGCTTGAATTTTCTTTTTCAAAATTTAACGTGCCGTTTTTCAATGACGAACGTCAGGCGGTTAATACTCAGCCTGCGGTGCTTTTTGTGTGCTTTCTCCTTCGGGTAATGATTTATTCTTACAGAAGCGATGACATTTTTTCCATGCTTAAAACAGGTCTTTGTGAAATTGACGAGGATAAAATCTCACAGCTTGAAAATTACGTTTTTGTGTGGAACATTAACGGCTCAAAATGGAACAGCGAATTCACTCAGTCCACAAAGGGATTTACCGAGGAAATAACCGACTCCGACAAAAAAAAACTTGATGAAATAAACGAAAGCCGTGAGTATATTATTCAAAGGCTTAATAAATTCAAACGCAGATGTAAGGGTAAATCATGTCGTGATATATGTGCCGCCGTATATGATGCGCTGATAGATTTCGGTGCAGATAAGAGATTAAAATCTCTTGCGATTGAGCTTGACAAAAACGGCAAATCCGCACTTGCGAAGGAGCAGGGCAGAATTTGGGATTTGCTTATGGAAATACTTAATTCCCTTGCAGAAATATCGGATGACCGCAAAATTACCTTCAGCGAATTTTACGATTTGTTCTCACTGATGGTTAACTGTGAGGATTTAGGCACAGTACCCTCGGGACTTGATAATGTTCAAATCGGCTGTGCCGACAGAATAAGATGCGACAATCCCCGTGTTGTGTTCATCGCAGGAGCAAACGAGGGCGAATTCCCCGCCGCAGTAACCTCCGCCGGACTTCTCAGCGAAAGCGACAGAATTGCACTTATAGCGGATGATTTTAAACTGTATTCCTACGGTGAAACCCTAAACGCACAGGAAAAATATTTTGCATATATGGCAGTTTGCGATCCGTCGGAAAAGCTTTTCGTAAGCTTTCGCCAGGGCAATACAAAGCACTGCGAGTCCGCAGTCGTAACATCGCTAAAAAGAATTTTTCCCGATATTGAGTATCAAACACCCGACGAAAAAATCAATATTGATATGCTTCAAAGCAGGGAGAATGCCTTTCAGGTTGTCTGTTCTCATTTTAACGAAAACGATGTTACCGAAAATTCTCTTAAAGAGTATTTTAAAAGAAATAAGGAATATTCCTCTAAGCTTAAGGCAGTAATGCGTCTAACCGATAATGAGGATATTGAAATTAAAAACAAGAATTTGTCACTTTCTCTTTTTGGCAATGATATGTATGTATCAGCCTCACGTATTGAAGATTATTATAACTGTTCCTTTAGATATTTCTGTAAATTCGGTATAGGCGCAAGACCTCTTAGACGTGCAGAAATGGATCCCATGCAGACAGGTACGGTTATCCATTTTGTGCTTGAAAGCATTATCAAGGAAAATCCCGGCGGATTTTCAATGCTTACGGATGCTCAAATAAGTACTGCAGTTAATAAATATCTACTGTATTTTCTCAATAATAAAATGGGCGATAGTCAGCTTTTCGGTAAGAGATTTAAGTATCAGTTTATGCGACTGTCTAAAATGATATGCTGTGTTGTCAGCAGACTGAAAGATGAATTTTTACAATCCGACTTTCAGGCAAAAGCCTTTGAGCTTGAAATCGGCGAAGGTAAACCGGTTAGTCCGAAAATAATCTCTCTGCCCGACGGTGGTACAGTAGGTATAAGAGGTGCCGTTGACCGTGTTGACACCTTTGAACAAAACGGTGTTCAGTATGTAAGGGTTGTTGACTATAAATCCGGCAACAAAACCTTTCAGCTGTCGGATGTGGTTAACGGACTCAATTTGCAAATGTTCGTGTATCTCTTTACGATATGTGAAGACAAGGGTGAATATTCGGGAATACCTGCCGGTGTTCTCTATATGCACTCAGCAAGAAGTGTGCTGAATATTGCAAGGTCTGCCGACGACAGTGAAGTTAAATCAAAGGAAAATTCCGATTTTAAAATGAAGGGCCTTGTTCTGTCGGATGATGAAAATGATGTGGTATCACATATGGAGCATGAGCTTAAGGGTAAATATATTCCTGCCAAAATTTCTTCAAAGGGTGATTTGACAGGCAGTATTGCCACACTTGAACAGATGGGACATCTGTCCGATAAAATCAATAATCTTATTGAAAATATGGGCACATCGCTTCATAACGGCGAGATTTGCCAAAACCCTGTATTCGGTAAAAACCATCAATATACCTGCGATTTTTGCGATTATTCCGACGTGTGCTGTAACCGTCTTGAAATTCAGCAAAGAACACTTGAAGAATTGTCCGACGCACAGGTGTTTGAACAGATTAAAGCAGAGGAGGAATAGATATGCCAAAATGGACTGATGCACAGAAAAACGCCATTGACGCAAGAAACTGTAATGTGCTTGTCAGTGCCGCCGCAGGCTCAGGCAAAACCGCAGTTTTGGTTGAACGTGTTATAAAGCTTTTAACTGATTCCTCTGCACCGATTGATGCGGATAAGCTACTTATTGTAACATTTACAAATGCCGCAGCAGCCGAAATGAAAAATAGGATTATGTCCTCTCTTAATGCATTAATAGCCGAAAATCCCAACGACACAAATGCGATTCGTCAGCTTTCACTTTTGCCAAGTGCAAAAATTTGCACAATAGATTCCTTCTGTATAAATCTTGTGCGAGAAAATTTCTTTAACATTGATATTCAGCAGGATTTTCGTGTGCTTGACGATTCCGAGGAGCAGATTATTGAGCAGACTGCCATTGATACTGTTGTTGAGCAGTTGTACGAGGAAAGCAGGGAAGAGTTTAAATCGCTTGTTGAAATGCTTTCTACAACAAAAAGTGATAAGGGACTTACAGATTGCGTGCGCCGTAT
>CAMFRO010000094.1 GCA_945982035.1 uncultured Clostridia bacterium
TTTATTTTATATAATTCCAAAAATCCTCTTTTGTCCGAGGGCTTTCCTATAATTTTGCAGGTACCCTCTATTGATATATTATCAATACACAGTGATACATTCGGGTTAAATTTCAGCTCTTCGCATTTAGAAAAGCGTTTATCGGTTTGAAAATAAAACTTTTATCAATACAAATAATGCTCATCATTCTTGAATGTACACGGTTTGAGCTTACGTTTGACATCACCATATTTTTATGTGTTCCGAAATTGTCAAAAAACTCCTGAATTTTAGGAGAAGCAACAGGCTTATTATCACTTATACTACCTAATACACTTATACTTGACATATTATAATTCCTTTCCCCAAATAATGTTATATAAGGTGTACATACTTATCTTTAAGGCTGAGCAATTCCTGCTCGGTAAGATATGCTGAAAGTGCGCCCACTGCCGTTACGGCTTTTCCACCGGTAAAATTACCGAACAAAACAGACTCCTTGAGTGAATAGCCGTTAAATATTCCGTACATAAATCCGGAAAGAAAGGCGTCCCCTGCTCCTGTTGAGTCAACATTGTTAAATTCGTCAATGCTTTTAACAAAGAAGTATTCTTCGCCGTCAATACCGATGCAGCCGTCCTTGTCAACCTTAACAACAACCCTGTCAAAATATTTTTTAAGAGCATAAGCGGCGTCCTTCGGATTGTCGGTACCGCTGATTTTCATTGCTTCCTTTTGGTTAGGTGTGTAATAATCGGCAATTTCAAGATAATCATTATATTTATCAAAGCTCATTTCATCGTCCCATCCGGTGTCAAGCACAAGAATTGTACCCTCATCATGAAGCTTTTTATAAACATCAAGAAATCCGCCCAACTGCATCATAGTGATTTTTGAGCCCTTGGCAATATTATAAAACATCTCCTTTGCTTTATCATCAGGCTCAATAGTACCCTTTCCGTATGTAAAGAAGGTTCTGTCCTGAGGTAGAATTATTGCCGATGTAATATTAAGCGGAATACCGTCTCCATCATACAGATTTGTAGGCGAAACATTATTTTCAGCAAACCTCTCTCTTGCAAAATTTGAAAAAATATCGTTGCCTAATTCTGTTGCAATTTTAGTTTCTATTCCCAATCTGCCTAAATTAATCAGCGTTGCAGGAAGGCCCCCACCTAATTGAAGGCTGAAATCCTTACAGTACAATTCCTCTCCCACATCGGGTATTCTTTCCATTCCCTGATATAAAAGGTCAATATTTGTTGCTCCTGCTCCTGCAATAAAAGCCATAGTTTTCTCCAATCTAAAATTATTTTATAAGCACAACACTGTGAGCAGAAATGCCCTCCTGCCTACCTGTAAATCCAAGATTTTCCTCGGTAGTAGCCTTGACGCTTACACAGGAAATATCCACACCGCAGGCGTCGGCAACATTTTGCCTCATCTGCTGAATATAAGGCTTCATTTTGGGCTGCTGTGCAATTAATGTACAGTCAATATTTTCAACAAAAAAGCCCTCACTGTTAATTCTCTTTACTACTGCTTCAAGCAGCTTTAAAGAATCGGCATTCTTCCATCTTTCGTCTGTGTCCGGGAACATACCGCCGATATCGCCCATAGCGCAGGCTCCCAGCAAGGCGTCGCTGACTGCATGAAGAAGCACGTCCGCATCGCTGTGACCTAAAAGACCCTTTTCGTATGAAATTTTGACACCGCCGATTATCAAATCCCTGCTTTCAACAAGCTTGTGAACATCGTAACCGTGACCGATTCTCATAATTTAACCTCGCTGTGACAGTATTTTTTCCGCCAGAAGAATATCGTCCGGCGTTGTAATTTTTATGTTTTCGTAGTCGCCGAGAACAACCTTAACCCGTCCGCCTGCATTTTCTATAAGACAGCAGTCATCGGTAAAATCAAGATTTTCCTCGTCGGCTTTTTCAATAGCATTTTTGTATGAGTCAAAATTAAATATCTGAGGTGTTTGAATTGCAATAAGATTTGCCCTGTCCGGTGTGGAGGTAATGAACATATCGCCGTTTACCACCTTTATTGTGTCCTTTACCCTTACACCCACAGCGGCGGCTCCGTATTCCTCGGCGGCTCTGAGTGTATCACTTAATGCCTGCTGAGTTACAAGGGGACGTGCGCCGTCGTGAATTATAATCAAATTCGCCTCGTCAACAGTATCTACTGCGTTTTTAACACTTTGTTGACGGGTTTCACCGCCTATTACAAAGGTAACTCTGCCGTCTGAAAGAATTGAGGAGAATGTTTCCACATCCTGCTCCCTTACGGTAACAATAACCTCATCAACATCGGGACAGTCAAGAAAGGTCTGCACTGAACGCTCAATGACCGTTTTGCCATGAATTTCAAGAAGCAGCTTGCTTTTTTCGCTTTTCATACGGGTTGAATTGCCTGCGCCTAAAACTATTGCGATATTACTCAATTTCCCTCACCTCGCCAAGCTCCTTTTCATTAGGAGTAACATATTCCGTATTATAATTATCGTATATAACCATTCCCGGCTTTGCGCCGTTTGGCTTTTTAACATTTTTTACCCTTGTGTAATCAACGGCAATGTTTGATGAAGCAGCCGCCTTTGAATTAGCCGCCGCCAGCATTGCTCCCTGACGTATTACCAAATTTGTAAAGGGTTTATACTTTACAGACTCTATGATAACATGGCTGCCGGGCACATCCTTAACGTGAAGCCACAAGTCGTAATTTTTTGCCATTTTAAGGGTTAAAGCGTCATTTTGAACATTATTTCTGCCTACATATATAATAAATCCCTCGGTGGAAATATATTTTTTCGGCTTTAATTTTTTTGCATTTGAATTTTTATCAATGCGTTTACTGAGAAATCCCGATTCATAAAGCTCTGTACGAATCGCCGATATTTCGCTGTCGGTTTCGGCTCTTGTAAGAGCGTCTATTACAGAATCAAGATACTCTGCCTCCTGCTGTGCCTGGGTGATAAAATCCTGAAGCTTTGTTTCGGCAATCTGCTTTTTTCTGTATTCTTTGTAATATTTTTGGGCATTCTGTCCCGGTGAAAGCGTTGGGTCGGCAGGGATTCTTACAATTTTGCTTTCATCATAATAATTTTCCAAATCATAATAAAGGGAGCCTTTTTCAAGACGATGCAGATTTGCGTTAATCAAATCACCGTAAATACGCAGCTTATCCTTATCGTGACAATCTGCAAGCTCCTGCCGTCTGTTTTCAGCCTTTCTAACGGCACGCTCCTGCAAAATTTCAAGATGGTGAAACAAATCCCTTGAACGCTGCTTTATTCTGTCAAGGCGCACCTGCTCATAATAGTAAAAATCTATTAATTCGGAAAAGGTATCAAATTTTTTATACGTGCAAAGACTGCCGTACTGTTTAGGCTCAAAGAATGTAAAGTCCTTGGGCTTGTCTGTAATAACAACGGTGGGGGTGGGATTTTCAATATATCCTTTAAGCTCCTGCAAGGTCATACCGAACTCAAGCTCACGGCACACTATCGGTGAAACGCCCTGAAGCACCTGTGAATACGCCTTACTCTTTTTCATATCAAGAGCATCAACTGCATTTTGAATATCATCAACGTTGTCTGTTAAAGCATTCATTTTGTGCTGAGGTGGCGGTGTTGTATATTTAAGACCGGGAAGCACCTGCCTAACACTTGATTTTAATGCGTCAATCCGCTTTACGCACTCAATGATTTTATCGTCTTTGTCAACAAGAATTATATTGCTGTAACGGCTCATTATCTCAATAATCAGCCTGTACTGTACAAGATCGCCTAACTCATTTTTTGCATCAAAGTGCAAAGTTAGTATCCTTTCAAATCCGTCTTGGGTTATATCCGTCAGCCTTGCACCGCCTAAAAGCTTACGCAAAAGCATTGTCAGCATTGGCGGTTTTTTGGGATTTTCACCGCTATGATTCGTTATAAGTATTCTCGGACAGTCCGCCTTTGCCGAAAGAAGAAGTTTTACCGAGCCGCTTCTGCCTCTCATTATGAAAAGCAGCTCATCCTTTGACGGTTGATATATTTTGTCAACACGGCTGTCAACTGTTTTTTCCTTTATTTCGTTTTTTAAAAGATATAAATATATTCCGTCAAGTGCCATTGCATATTTCCTTATATAGAATGAACGGGATTTTCGTTTGGCGCAACGATAAATTCCACGTCTGTAAAAATTTTTTCAAGCTTTTCTTTAAGCATTAAAAATGCTGAATTTTCCGTTTCAAAATGTCCTGCCGAAATTGCACAAAAGCCTTTTTCTGCACACTCCAGCATTTCGTGATATTTAAGCTCTCCCGTTAGATAGCAGTCGGCATTTGCCATAGCCGTTTCAATAAAATCTCCGCCTGCGCCTCCGCAGAGGGCAATCTTCTTTATAATTCTGTCGCTGTCGGTATATCTAATGCCTTGACAGTAAAGCCTGTCCGATACAAGCTGAACAAAATCATCGGCACTCATTTCACATTTCAAATCGCCTGCAACGGTGAAGCCGTCCTCAAGTCGCTGAATATTTTCAAGCTCAAGAATTTGAGCAAGGCTTTCGTTGATACCGCCCTGTGCCTTGTCAAAATTTGTATGAGCGCAAAGCACATTTATTTTGTTACTGACAAAATCGTAAACGGCAGTACCTGTTTTTACGTTTGAAATTGAGCCGAATATTACGGGATGATGGGTTAAAACAAGCTGTGCCCCTGTTTCCTTAGCAAAAAGAGCAGTTTGGCGTGTGGCGTCAAGCGCCATAACAGCTTTTTTAACCTCCGCCCTGAAATCTCCGAGAATATGCCCCGAATTATCCCACTCCTCCTGAGTATCATAGGGTGCAATACTGTTTATGTAATCATAAATATTTTTTACGGTTGTCATAATTTTTTCTCAATGGCGGAAATAACCTGTGAATAATCTCCGCCTCCTTTACTTTTATTTTCAAGATAATTCAGCAAATGATAAAAATATTCCTTATCGCTGAAATCCTTAATGCTTCCCAAATAATAATCCTCTGTGCTATGCTCATTTTTCACACCTGTATAAACGGCATCAAGGACGATATAATGATGTGCGCCGTCGGCAACAATTAGGTCGTTATTTAGATCAAATCCGTTGTCGTAGAGCCATTTACGAGTAATTTCGGGATGGGTCATAGGGTTTAAAACAAGATGCTTATTCTTAACAAAATCGCATTTTGAAAGGATATCGGCAATAAGCTCGCCTCCCATACCTGCTATGAGAATATCATCTGCTTCATCAGCGGTGACATTTTGAAGTCCGTCGGACAATCTACATTCTATAAAATCCGAAAGTCCCTCCTGCTCCACAAGTCTTCGGCAGGAGGATAAGGGACCGATGTTAATATCACAGGCAAGAGCGTGGGAAATACGATTATCTTTTACGAGATAAACAGGAACGTAGCCGTGGTCACATCCTATATCTGCAAGCCGGCAGTCTTTATTTACTAAATCAGCTGCAGCCTTAAGCCGTTTTGATAATTTCATATTTATTTTGCAAGAAAATCGTTGATTTTTTCAACAAGCTCATCTGCATCTGTTCCGTGAACCATACAAGCCTGCTCAATTGATTCTCCTCTTGAGGCAGGACAGCCCAGGCAGTGCATACCCATTTCAAGGAAAAAGGGTGCAGTTTCCGGTGCGTTATCAAGAATATCGCCTATAATTGTATCTTTAGTTACTTCTGTCATTTTAAAAACTCCTTAAAATTATTATATATTATATAATATAGCACATAAGATAAAAAGTCAAATCTTGCAAGTACAATAATTATGTGATAGAATACATAAAAAGCAAAAGCGGTGATAAAATGGATAACGAAAAAAGAGAATCGGA
>CAMFRO010000095.1 GCA_945982035.1 uncultured Clostridia bacterium
ATAAATAAAGGATACCTTATGGTATCCTTTATTTATTGGTGGAAGAGGGTGGATTCGAACCACCGAAGGCATTGCCGACAGATTTACAGTCTGTTCCCTTTGGCCGCTCGGGAACTCTTCCATATTTACGGCGATAACAAATTGTTACCGCCTGCTTGGAGCTGGTGAACGGACTTGAACCCCTGACCTGCTGATTACAAATCAGCTGCTCTACCAACTGAGCTACACCAGCGTATTTCTAACGCTTTAGTAATATATCATAATTATTTAAGATAGTCAATACTTTTTTGAAAATTTGTACATAAAAATATTAAATGCATATAATAAGACGAGGTGATTTTATGTGTGGAATTGCTGGAATACTCAGCGACAAAATCGATTTAAGAGATGCAGGTGAGATGATTTGGCGAATCAGCAACTCACTTAAAATGAGAGGCCCCGATGCAAGGGGAGAAATTGTTTGCCGTGATTATGCTCTCATTCATCGGCGTTTATCTGTTATTGATGTTGAAAATGGCGCACAGCCTATGCATTTCGGCAAATATACGATAGTATATAACGGAGAGCTTTACAATACCGAGGAATTACGAAATGAGTTAAAAAATTACGGCTACACCTTTGATACCGAATGTGATACCGAGGTTGTACTTAAGGCCTATGATAAATGGAAGGAAAAAAGCGCACTAAAGTTCAACGGTATTTACTCCTATGCAATACTTGACAAGGATAGCCATGAATTATTTGTGTGCCGTGACAGAATAGGTGTTAAGCCGCTTTATTATTCACATAAGGACAGCACTTTCGCTTTTTCCTCAAAAATGGAAAGCTTGCTTTATGTTGACGGCGTTGAGCCTGTGTGCGACAGGCAGGGACTTAATGAAATATTTATGCTGGGTCCTGCCAAAACCATAGGAAAAACCGTATTTAGAGATATTATGGAGCTGCCGCCGGCATCGTATATGATCTATAAAAAAGGAAAAATTGAAATCAAGGAATATTGGCGTTTGGAGGCACAGGAATTTACGGACAGTCAACAGCAGGCACAGGAACATACACATTTTCTTGTAACCGACGCTATAAGACGTCAGCTCGTGTCCGATGTTCCCGTTTGCACATTCTTAAGCGGCGGACTTGACAGCTCAATCATTTCAAGGGTTGCGTCCGATTATTTCCGTGATAGAGGACAGGTATTAAGCACTTATTCCGTTGACTATGATGATAATGATAAATATTTTAAGGCAAGCAGCTTTCAGCCCAACAAGGATTCCGATTATATTAATTTGATTTCGGATTACATTGGCAGTGAGCATACAAATGTTATGCTTAATAATATTGATGTTGCCGATGCACTGATTGACTCTGCAATAGCAAGAGGGTGTCCCGGATTTACCGATGTGGATTCAAGCCTGCTTTTATTCTGCAAGGAGGTAAAAAAACGTTTTACCGTTTGTCTTTCGGGCGAATGTGCCGATGAGGTTTTCGGCGGATACCCCTGGTATCATCGTCAGGATGTGCTTTTTGAAGAAACATTCCCCTGGTCAAGAACCACCGACGTACGCAAAAGCATACTTAAAAACGGATTTCTTCCGGAGGGTGAGGATTA
Source organism: uncultured Clostridia bacterium (assembly GCA_945982035.1). Taxonomy (GTDB): domain Bacteria; phylum Bacillota; class Clostridia; order Oscillospirales; family Acutalibacteraceae; genus Eubacterium_R. The sequence goes on from CAMFRO010000095.1 coordinate 1,604, forward strand.
TGCCCACAGTGCATATCTTGATACGGTTAAAAAAACGGATTATCTTGACACGGATTCTCCGCTTGAAAGGCGTATGCGTGAGATGTTTGTGCTGAATATGGATTGGTTTATGCAAACCCTGCTTGTAAGAAAGGATGTTATGAGTATGGAATCCTCGCTGGAGGTGCGTGTGCCTTTCTGCGATTACAGAATTGTAGAGTACGCCTACAATATGCCCTGGAGCATAAAATCCCTCGGCGGAAGGGAAAAGGGTATATTGCGAAAAGCATTTGAAAATGAACTGCCCGATATTATCACCCGGCGCAAAAAAAGTCCCTATCCAAAAACCTTTAACCCTATATACACAGAGCAAGTAAATAAAATGATGAACGCTGTGCTGGGCGACAAATCCTGTCCGCTTTTTGATATGCTTGACATAACGGCGGTACGTGCACTTATGGAAAATCCCGACTCTCTCGGCGAGCCCTGGTACGGTCAGCTTATGCGTGGAGTACAGGTTCTTGCATATATTGTGCAAATATATGTATGGATAAAAAAGTATAATATTGAGTTTGAACTTTAAATATGATATAATTACTATGTGGATTTGAAAAACCGAGGATGTGAATAGATGACCAACAGCGAATATATTGAAGCAATAGATATGCGCCGTTCGCGCAGAACATACAGAGCAAAGGCACTCAGCGACGATACAAAGGAAGTTATTGAGGAAATGGTGGAGGCAGTTAATGAGAATGAAGGGCTGCATTTTATTTTTATTGATGATGCAAAGCCTGCGTTTACACTGTTTACCGGCAGCTTTTCTATGATTGCCGTATGCGGTAAAGACACTCAAAAGGTTCGTGAGGACTGCGGCTTTTACGGTGAGAGCATTGTTTTACAATGTGTTTATCACGGCTTAGGCACATGCTGGGTAACCGGCACTTACAATGAGAACAAGGTTTTGACAATGCTTAAGCTACCTAAGGAGGAAAGGCTTTACGCCGTTATAACCATCGGTTATGTTAAAGAAAGCCTGAGCCTTAAGGAAAAAACAATGTACAAAACTCTCCACAAGCAAAACAGACCTTATCAAAAAATGTATGAGGTTTGTGACACGGAGCTTCCCGAGCATTACAAATATGCAATGAAGCTGGTGGAAAAGGGGCCCTCAGCGGTTAACCGCCGTCCTGTAAAATTTCGCTACGAAAACAATGTACTTTCCGCTCATGTGGAGGAGCCCTATTCCGATAAGAGCATTGATTTCGGTATTGCTAAGCTTCATTTTATTCTTGGCTGCCGTGCAAAAGGCGTTAACGGCCATTGGACCTATGAAAACACATTTGAAGAGGAAAACAAGCGTATAAAATTTGAATCTCACAGAAAGGATGATGAAAATGAGTGATGCTCAAAAGAAAAAGTGGTCAAAAAAGAAAAAGGTAATAGTAATTGTTCTTTGCGTTTTGCTGGCATTTATTATTGCCATTGTGGGAGCAGGTGTAGGCGCATTGAATTGGTACTGTAAAACAACGCCGTATGAGGTGGTATCCGTTGCCGATACAAATATGGCAGACAACGAAAATATAAAAATGATTGCCCACAGAGGCTTTAGGGCAATGGCCCCCGAAAACACTCTGCCTGCCTTTGAGAAAGCAGGGGAAAGCGGTTACTGGGGCGCAGAATGTGACATTTATCGTACAAAGGACGGCGTTTGGGTTGTTCAGCACGATGTTAATACATATCGTATGATGGATAAAACAGCGAACATTGAAAAGGTTACTTATGATGAACTGAAAACCTATGTAACCGATAACGGAAATATGATTGGCGCATATCCTAATCTCGGTATATGCACCCTTGACGAGTATCTTGACGCCTGTGCCAAATATTCTATGGTACCTGTTATTGAGCTGAAAGGAAAGAACAACACCGAGCATTATGATGAAATCGCCAAAAGCGTTAACAAATACGGCACTTCTCTCAAGGCTCCTGTGTTTATTTCTTTCCACGAGGAAAATCTTATGAAGCTTAGAGAGCTGTTTCCCGAAAACGATATGTTCTACCTTGTTAACGAAATAGAGGATGAGAGTATAGATATTGCCAAAGAAATCGGCAACTGTGGAATTGATTTTGACGGAAATAAAGAGAAAAATTACGAAGACAATATAATTGAAAAATGTCAGCAGGCAGGTCTTGAAATGGGGGCATGGACCATTGATGACCCGGCGGTTATGGAAAAGCTGGTTGATTTAGGCGTAAATTATATTACTACAAACTGTATTACCTATTAAACAATAAAATATAACACCCGATTTGGATTGACCGAATCGGGTGTTTTTTCATACTTATTGTTTTTAGAAATTGTCCAAAAGTGATTTGTAAAATTCACAGTAGTCGGAGCGGTTTTCGGCGGTGAAGGCCATTGCCTCTCTGGGATGACGGTTAAGCTGTCCCGTGAACATATACTGCAAATCATATCCCCATACTATGCCCTGCTCTTTAAGAGGAATCATATACCTTTCAATAAAGGTCAGCAGGCTGTAAAGGCTGTATTTAGGGTTCTTCAAAAAGCCCAAAAGCAGCTCCATTGCACAGTTTCCGGCACCTCTGCCCATACCCATTGCGGTAGCATCAAGGAAAGAAACGCCGTATGACATTGTTTCAATAGTGTTTGCAAAAGCAAGATTTTGATTGTTGTGAGCGTGGAAGCCTACTTTTTTGCCGGTTTTTTCCGCCTCCTCAATATAGGTGTTAGCAAGGGAAGCCGCATTTTCAGGGTAAAGTGAGCCGTAGCTGTCAACAAGATAAATTACATCCACAGGGCTTTCACTGAGCATACTCAGTGCTTCCTCAACCTGATTTTGATTAGCCTGTGAAATAGCCATTATATTGCAGGTGGTTTCGTAGCCTAAATCGTGAAAATACTCAATCATTTCAATGGCGGCAGGGATTTGATGAATGTAGCAGGCAACCCTTACCATATCAATAACGCTTTCACTTTTCGGAAGAAAATCTGTTTTAAAATCGCATCTGCCTACGTCTGCCATAACGGCTATTTTCATATCCGAAATGTTCTCGCCTACGATTGCTCTTATGTCTTCTTCATTACAGAATTTCCATTTGCCGAATTTTTCCGGGTCAAAAAGATTTTTGCTTGCCTTATAGCCAAACTCCATATAGTCAACGCCGCTTTTAATGTTGGTTTTATAAAGTTCGGTTACAAATTCATCTGTAAATTCAAAATTGTTGCAAAGTCCTCCGTCTCTTATTGTGGCGTCAAGTACCTTTATGTCGTTACGCACACTCATTAAATTGCCTTTTCGCTGTGTCATAATCAATCCTCCTAATTATAATCTGCTCACTTTAGCACTTTAAAGCTTTTAAGCAACAAAGCGATTATAACACCACTTTCAAAATTTGTCAATAGTAAATATTAATATGTATATAATTATTTTAATATATAAAAGGACTGCACATATTTACTGTGCAGTCCTCATGTTAGTCTTTAATTATTTGTTTTCTGTTTTTCCGGGAGCACCGCAGCACTTCTTATACTTCTTACCGCTTCCGCAGGGGCACGGCTCGTTGGGGCCGATTTTCTTTTCCTTGCGGATAGTAATCTGCTTTACGTTTGCGCCTTCCTCGCCGCCTGACGATGTGGCAGTAACCTTGGCAACAGCCTTTCTCTGCACATCTGCCTTATGTCTTGGCATAAGGGTAAGCATCATTTTAACTGTATCCTCACGTATTGCGGCGGTCATTTCGTCAAACATATCGTAGGATTCCATACGGAAAGCAACAACCGGGTCACGCTGAGCGTATGCTCTCAGGTGGATGCCTCTCTTGAGCTCGTCCATAGCATCAATGTGGTCCATCCAATATGTGTCAACATTACGAAGAAGTACCATTCTCTCAAATTCCTGATACATCTCGTTGCCAAGCATCTTTTCCTTTTCCTCAAGACGCTTGTGGCCTCTGTCCTGAATAAGCTCGGTAACATCAGTGATGTTCAGCTCTTCTCTGTCGGCAAAATCCTCGTCAGTGGTCAGCATCCAGCTGTTAAATTTCTCTTTAAGGCCTTCAACATTCCAATCGTCCTTGGTTTCGCCTGAAAGGTAATTTGCAACAGTTTCCTCAATGTTCTTGTCAAGCATCTTGGTGATGGTTTCGGTCAAATCAATGCCGTCAAGTACC
>CAMFRO010000096.1 GCA_945982035.1 uncultured Clostridia bacterium
GCCTACGCACCATACCTTGTAGCCCTTCTTCTGATATCCCTCGGGAGGAATGAGCATTGCAAGGTTTGTTTTACCGCAGGCAGAGGGGAATGCGGCGCAGATATACTTAATTTCGCCGTCCGGTCTCTGAAGGCCGAGGATAAGCATATGTTCAGCCTGCCAGCCCTCGTTCTTACCAAGGTAAGAAGCAATACGCAGAGCGAAGCACTTTTTACCGAGAAGTACGTTTCCGCCGTACGCTGAGTTAACAGAGATAATTGTGTTGTCCTCGGGGAACTGACAAATCCATCTATTTTCAGGGTCAACATTGCACTTGCAGTGCATACCGCGTACCCAATCGTCGCTGTCGCCAAGGCAGTCAAGAACGTCCTTGCCCACTCTTGTCATAATGTTCATATTAAGAACAACGTAGATTGAGTCTGTGATTTCAATACCAATCTTTGAGAAAGGTGAACCAACAGGACCCATTGAGTAAGGGATAATATACATTGTTCTGCCCTCGTAAGAGCCGGCAGCAATGTCATAAAGCATTTTGTAGCATTCCTTAGGATCCATCCAGTGGTTAGTCGGACCTGCATCCTCTTCTTTAGTTGTGCAGATAAGAGTACGTGCCTCTACACGTGCAACGTCATTTTCAGCAGTTCTGTGAAGATAGCAGTCGGGAAGAAGCTCCTCATTGAGCTTAATCATCTCGCCTGTTTCAACAGCTTCAGCCTTAAGTGCGTCAATCTGCTCCTTGGAACCGTCAATCCAAACAATCTCTGATGGCTTGAGAAGCTCTACCTTCTCGTCAAGCCATTTAAGGAGGGATGGGTTTTTGGTATGATTTGTTTCCATAGTCTATTCTCCTTTGAAAATAATTAACATATTTTAGGAATACGGATTATTCCGTAATCCTGCGGTTGTACCGAACCAGCGAAACTTGCCGCAAACACATAGTTCGTTAGTATGATTATACCATTAAATGCAAAAAATTCAATAGCAGCGGTGCAAAATTCATCATTTTGTCATAACTGTATAAAATCATTCACAAATATTATGTTCTTTATTAACAATATAATTCTAAAAAACAGCTTTATCAATGGGCATTGTTGCATAGGCATTAAGGCCTTCGCCGGCACGTGAGCCTGCCATAAATTCATAATATCCCTGTGATGCAATCATTGCGGCATTGTCACCGCAGTATTTCATTTGAGGCAAAAACAGTTCAAAGCCGTTTTTATCGCACATATCCTTTGCCTGTGCCCGCAATTTAGAGTTAGCTGAAACACCTCCGGCAATTGCAAGCTTAGTATATCCGTAATTCCTCGCCGCAAGCTCAAAATTATCAACAAGACAGTCAACAACAGCCTTTTGAAAGGACGCCGCCAAATCCGCAGTCTTTATATCCTCACCCTTTTGATGAGCATTGTGGACAGTGTTGATAACGCTGGTTTTAAGGCCGCTGAATGAAAAATCATACATTGAATTACTTACCCTTGGGTGAGGGAATGTATATTTATTCTCATCCCCCTCAGGTGACAATTTATCTATGCTGACACCGCCGGGATAGGCAAGCCCCATTGTTCTTCCTGCTTTATCCAGTGCCTCGCCTGCCGCATCGTCACGGGTTTTGCCGATAATTTCAAATTCGGTATAAGATTTAACGGCGGTAATATGAGAATGTCCGCCGCTGACCACAAGGCACAAAAAAGGCGGCTCAATATCACATGATATGTAATTTGATGCAATATGACCTCTTATGTGATGAACAGGCACGAGAGGCTTTTTTGCGGCAAGGGCAAGACCCTTTGCAAAATTAACGCCCACCAACAGCGAGCCGATAAGTCCGGGGGCATAAGTAACCGCTACAGCGTCAATATCCTGAAGAGTGCAGTCGGCATTTGCCAGCGCCTCGTCCACCACCGAGCTGATGCATTCAGCGTGACGGCGTGAGGCAATTTCCGGCACAACTCCTCCGTAAAGCTTATGCTCCTCAAGAGAGGAGGCTATTACATTTGATAAAACTATTCTGCCGTCCTGCACAACCGACGCCGCAGTTTCATCGCAGGAGGACTCAATACCTAATATTTTCATTCTATATCCTCTATTGCTCTATATGTTTTGATTTTTTTGTTAAATTCTTTAGCTTTTTTATTTAGTAGCTCTTGGGTTTCGCTGTCGGCTGCACCGTATTCGTACCATTCACCATCAAAGTTGAAAGCATATGCCGGTTCAAGATATTCCGAATATACGCCGTCACTGTAACTGCCGTCAATTTCTGCTATTTCAACATCAATGTAAGAATAGGTTTGAAATTTTTGAAAGCAGTATTCCCTGTACTTTATATTATCCTCGTTGAAGCCTGCCCCTGAAAAACAGAAGGCAAAGGTGAAAAATCCGCACAGAACGACACAGCATATTAAAGCTAAAATACCGCCCAAATCTGATGATTTTTCCTTTTCATAAATTATATTAAAGTGTCCCATTTTGCTTTTTGGAACAATGATTTTATAAATGAATTTATCAATTAATCCGGTAAATATTAAAGAAATTGCCGCACCTGCAGTTGCAAAGCCCAATGCGCTTTCAAAATAATCAACACCTATATATCCGTCATACAGTATCCCTTGAATTTTCACTCCAACAAAGCCGAATATAACAGCAAAAACAATTGCAAAAAACACATAGGGTGCATAAAGATAGAGCCTGTCCTCTTTTGTCTTTTTCATATCGTTGGACATTTCTTTAAGTTGCTTTTTGCTCATTTTTGACATAACCCTGTATGCTCGCTTTTCAAATGCGTCAAGCTCTTTGCCCTTTGATTTTTTCTTTCTTAAATCCTTTAAAAAATCAATATATCCGTTGTCCTCATCTGATAGCGTTAAGGTTCCGTAAAACAGGTGCAGTAAATCAACATCGTCTGCAATATCCTTATTATTCAAATCCTCATCATTACAATATGCCTTAATTTCATTGAAAATTATGTCTTTTTTATTCTGGGAATTTGAAATACTTATTAAATCATTAAAATACTTTTCTGTTGCCTGCATTATGTTCTCCAGTGCAAATTTCATCAAATCTTCACTGTAGCAAGAATCGTATGTATAAAAGGACAAATCGTCACTGTCTAAAACATTAAGTATCTCACCAAAGTGGCACAGTGGGCAGTTGTCAAAATCAAAAATACTGTTTATCACCGCACCTCTTTCATAGAAATTAACATACTGTCTAAAATCGTTATATTCTATTACTGCACTATAAATTCTGCTCTTTTTATCCTCTTTAATTTCATTGTAAGTAATAAAGCGTATTCCACTTTTGTTGTAACCCATATCGGCAAAATAACTGTCAAATATGCCCTTTGCCATCTCAAAGGCCTGTCTGCTCTTTTTGCTCATTAATATACCTCGTCATAATAATTGCATTTTCTGTTGGGTTTGAGTAGAAATTCGGGCGCACACCAACATTTTTAAAGCCCATTTTTGTATATAGGTTAACAGCAGGGGTGTTACTTTCTCTAACCTCTAATGTTATGAACTCCATTTCATTTTTCAGTTGCTCGTTTATAAGCGCTTGGGCAATTCCCCTGCCCCTAAAATTCGGCAAAACGGCAACGTTAGTTACATATCCCTCGCCGGAGAAAATCTGGAGTCCCATATAACCCACGGTTTTGCCGTCAACCTCCGCCACACAGAAATATGATGTGTCCAGTTCAAGCTGCTTTGCGATATCCTCTCTTGACCACGGATTTAAAAAACAAGTTTTTTCTATCTCATACACATCGTCAACATATTGAGCCGAAAATTTTTTAATGCGCATCATACCAAGTCTTCCCTATCTTTCCGTCGGCTCTGAGAAGAACCTTCATTTTGCAGGCGGATTCCATTTCCTCGGTAACGATAGCCAATGCCTTTTCAGCCTCCTCCTCAGGAGCCTCTACAATCAGTTCATCGTGCACCTGGAGAATAAGCCTTGATTTCATATTTTCATCGCTGAGACGTTTATCCACCTTAATCATTGCGATTTTAATTATATCTGCGGCAGTACCCTGAATAGGCATATTACGTGCCACTCGCTCGCCGAAGGCTCTTTGTATATGATTTGAGGAGGACAGCTCCGGCAGGTATCTTCTGCGGTTAAACAGAGTTTCACTGTATCCATTATCCTTGGCAAGCTCTATCATACGATGCATATAATTATCAACACCGCTGTATGTGGCAAGATAATTTTCTATATACTGCTTTGCCTCCTTCATAGATACGCCGATATCCTTTGCAAGAGAAAAGGCACCTATTCCGTAAACAATGCCGAAGTTAACCGCTTTTGCACGGGAACGCAGTGTGGGAGTAATCATTTCAACAGGCAGGTTGAACACCTGAGACGCAGTGATGGTGTGAATATCGTCGCCGTTGTTGAAGGCGTTTATCATATTTTCATCATTCGCCAAATCCGACAGAACACGTAGCTCAATCTGACTGTAATCCGCATCAACAAGCACACAGCCGTCCTTTGCGGTGAAAAACTTACGCATTTCTCTGCCAAGCTCGGTACGAATGGGAATATTCTGCAAATTAGGCTCAAGGGAGCTTATTCTGCCGGTGCGTGTTTCCACCTGATTAAATGAGGTGTGAATACGTGAGTCATCGTTTATAACCTTAATAAGTCCGTCGCAGTAGGTGGATTTGAGCTTTGTAAGGGAACGGTATTCAAGAATGTACTCTATAACAGGGTGTTCATCCCTAAGACCCTCCAGCACCTCTGCGTTGGTGGAATATCCGGTTTTTGTTTTCTTTTTGCAAGGAAGCTTTAAATCCTCAAACAAGGCTACGCCCAGCTGCTTTGGTGAATTAATGTTAAATTCATATCCCACGCTGTCATAAATAGCCCTTGTAAGCTCGTCAATACGCAGGGCAAGCCGTTTGCCGAACTGCTCTATTCCCTGCTTGTCTGCGCTGAATCCCCTGATTTCCATTCTTGCAAGCACTCTTGCAAGAGGCAGTTCAATTTCATTAAGCAGCTTAGTCTGGTTTGCTTCATCAAGCAGGGCGTTTGTTTTTTCAAACAACGGTGCAAGCACGGCGGCGCTTACAACATTTTCGTCGCCGGAGCCCAAGGCATTTTTATATTCGGGAACCACAACGCCGTATTCAAGGCAAAGATGGTCAACGGCGTAATTGCTATCCGACGGCTTAAGCAAATATGCACTGAGAATTAAATCTCCGCAGACATTTTTGCAGTCAATATCCATTTTTTCTGCCAGACGGTGAAGATATTTTGTATTGTAAGAGTATTTTTTAACCCTGTCGTTAGCAAAAAATCTACGTATAAAATATTTATATTCCGGTGTTTCACAGGGCATAACGATAATCTCGTCCCCAAAAGCAAAATACAAATCGGTAATATCGTTATCAATAACCGAGGGGTAAACATATACTTCATTTTCGCCGTCAATTTTCTTCAAAAGCCAGTCGGCATCAACGCATGTAAGCCGTGAAATTTCACGGGGCTTTACATCCTCATGTATTTGAACAGCGGCGTTAACGTCAAGATTAAATTTAGGCATAAGTGAATATAATTCAAGCCTTTTAAATTCCTGAGCCGCCTGCTGCTTTTCACCCTCGCCCACAGTATAATCGGAAATATTTGTATCTATGGGAGCATCAGTCTTTATTTCTCCCAGCTTCAGCGAAAGATATGCGTTATCCTTATCTCTTTCAAGCTTAGCCTTAACGCCGGGCTTAATATCAATGG
>CAMFRO010000097.1 GCA_945982035.1 uncultured Clostridia bacterium
CAGAAACGAGCCGGAAAACAAGGTTAAGTCAATAGAAATGATTGACGAGAGGGTATTGCCCATACTTTTTGAAGGCCTTAAAAAATATGACGATTACAAAATTATGATTTTGCCGGACCACCCCACGCCGATAGTAACAAGAACTCACGCCGGCGACCCTGTTCCTTATCTTATTTATCATAAGAATGACGAAATTGACTCCGGCATTGACTCAATCAATGAGGAAAGTGCAAAGCAAACCGGTAATTACATCGACTTCGGACCGAGCATTATGAGTCACTTTGTAGAAAAATAGTATTGCATAATTTTGATTTTTGGATTATTATATTAATAGTTATTATATAAAGGAGGATGTCTTATGGCATGTTTTATCGTACCTGCGGCAGAGGCTATCGTTGTAACAGCGGCTTTTGTTGCTGCAAAGAAAAAGGAAAATAAAATTCAGGCACCTAAGCTTGCAGACGAGGGCAAATTTGAGCAGGAGCCTAAAAAATTCACTTGGTCAAAAAAATTAGGCCTGCTGGCAGGTCTGCTTTGGGGCGGTGTTCTTCTGCTTGCATTTGAGCATTTGTGGCACGGCGAAATATCACCGGTATATCCGTTTCTAACTGCAATGCAAAGTCCGGGCGAAACGAAGGTTATGCTGCATGAAATGGCAACGGTCGGCGTTACAATGGCTGTTACCGTTACCGCTGTATGGGGTGCAATATGCGCATTCGTTGACGTTAAGTATAAAAAGCTGAAATCGGCGTCGGCAGAGGTTTAATTATGTGCTTGATGATAACCGTTATTGCTGCAATTGTAAGCACAATTCTTTGGTATTCCAAGGCAGAAAAGGACACATACAAATTCGGCACGCTCAGCATAATTTACTGGGGTGCGTCGCTTATGTGGTTTGTTGATGCAATATTTGAATACGCCGAATTAAAGGCGGAATTTTTCAATCAGTCGGCGGCAGATTTGTTAAACGATGCAATTCTCGGTATATGCGCCGTTGTTGTGGGCTTAATTGCATGGCTTGTTATCCTGCTTTGCAAGGACCCGAAGGGTGTATTATTTAAAAACAAAAAATAATCAGTATAACATAGAAATCCTCCCTAAAGACAGGGAGGATTTTCGTTATTCATTCCAAAAATATTTATTAATTTTCTCCATATCGGAGGCATTGGTAGGTCTGTTCTCAGTAAGCTTAAGGCGTTTTTGCGCCAGAGCGTCGGTGTCGCCGATTATTCTTGCCGGATTTCCGCCCACTATTTTTCCATCTGGCACATCCTTTGTAACAACACTGCCTGCCGCAACAATCACGTTATTGCCGATATTAACACCGTACATTATGATTGAGCCAAGCCCTATCATAACATTATTTCCCACCGTAATTTTATCCATATAATACAGGCAGGATTCATTATAAGGCAAGCCGCCGTACTTAAACATAGTCTGCACAACATCATGGGTGACAAAGCGCACGTCTGAGCTTATTCTAACATTGCTTCCGATAGATACCAAGTACGGCTCCGCAGGAATATCACGTGAATAATATACATTGCCGTTACCGAAATGATGAAAAATATCAGCCTCTTTAAGATATTTGGTGCGCTTTGATACAGACCTAACTAATCTGCAATAAATTCTTGCACGTTTAATTTTATCCATATTTATGACCTAATTACAAGTCCGCTGCCATCTTTAAAGTTATTGCAAAGTATCATTATGAAATCAACCAATGCACCGATACCAAAAAGTCCGGCAGTGAGAAGATAAAGAATACCTGTTCCGACTTTTCCTACATAAAAACGGTGAATACCCAATCCGCCGAGGAAGAAGCAGAGAAGTGCCGCAGCTGTTTTTGATTTTGGTGAATCCATAGGAGCCTGCTGCACGTTAATATTCACCTGAGGTGGGTACTGCTGATAAGGTTGTCCCTGTGGTGGGTAATAATTGTTTTGATTCATTACAATTCTCCTGCCTTTATAAAATAGTTAATAAACACATCTTGTTTACACAGTTTATTATATTACATAGTATATGACATTGTCAATAATTTGTCAAAAACAAATAAAAAAACGCACCGAAGATTCGGTGCGTGGTGGAGCGGATTACGAGACTCGAACTCGCTACCTTCACCTTGGCAAGGTGACGCTCTACCGGATGAGCTAAATCCGCATTTGCATTGCAAGGTGTATTATACATATATATCCTCATTTTGTCAAGTGTAAAAGGAAAATTTTTTGATTTTTAACCTTTGTGTTTACAGTCGGTGATTTTTTTGCTAAAATAGTAATTCAAGCAAAAGGAAAAGAGGCGACGCCGGTGGAATACCGTATTATACCTATGGGTGATATATGGCAGGATGGTACTGTTTGTATCCCGAAAAAAATTATATCCTCATATATAAAAATGGCAAGTGAATATCAGCTAAAGGCGTTGCTTATAATTATGAACAGCGACGGAATAAGCGACAGCAAATCCATTGCACGAGCTTTGGGATGCACCGTGTCCGACGCAGATGAATTTATGGATTTTTGGATTGAGGAGGGCGTATTGTCCGCCGACGGTAACGCGGTAAATCCTGCTCCCCAAAATGAAATCTCGCCGAAAGCGGAAACCAAGGAAGATACACATCCGGTAAAGGCCCCAATAAAGTCATTGCCGCTACCATCTCTTTCGCCTAAGGATATTGTTGAGGTGTGCCGTGACAACGAGGAGCTTACCGAGCTTTTGCGAAGCGCACAGGAGGTATTGGGCAGAAGCTTAAGCCACGCAGAGCAGGAAATGCTTGTTAATATGGTTACATATTACGGCTTGCCGGCGGCGGTGGTGCTTACCATACTTCATTATTATAAAACGGAAAAGGCAAAGGGCAAGGCAATCGGCACCGCCTATATTAACGCAATGGCTAAAAACTGGGCGGAGGAGGGTATCTGCGATTTGCAGTCCGCCGACGAAAAGCTAAAAACCCTTGAGGTATCCGACAGACTGTGGGACGAAATTGTAGGATTAACAGGCATACGCCACAGAAGTCCCACAATAAAGCAGCGAGAAACGGTAAAGCGTTGGAGCGATGATTTCAGTATGGAAATGATTGCCCTCGCCTGCGATATAATGAAAGAAAACGCAGACCGTCCCTCCCTTAATTATATTGACAAGGTGCTTAAAAATTGGAAGAAAAAAGGAATTTCCACCCCTGCCGACGTTAAGGCAGACAACGAAAAGCACGAAAGAAGCAAAAAGAAGGACTCCGGCGATATTGAGTCCACCTACGATATTGACGAAATTACAAAAAAGGCAATGTTCAACGAAAATTACGATATTTAGGAGAGATAAAAATGCCTTATCCTAACGAGCTTTACAGAAAAGCGGAAAAAATACTTGAAAAACGGCGCGAAGACTCTGCCCTGTATGCAGAGGTGCAGCGTGAAAAAATCACCGCCGAGATACCGGAAATAGAGGAAATTCAGACTCAGCTTATGAAAATAGGCCTTGAGCTGTCAAAAATATTTTTCTATAACGGCGACGCCAAGGAAAAGGTGGCAGAGCTTCAGCAAAAAAGCGAGGCATTGACCGAAAAGCGTGCTATTATTTTAAAGAAGAACGGCTACGGCGAAAACGCAATGAGTCAGCAGCATATTTGCCCGGCATGCGAGGACAAGGGATTTATTCAGGGCAGAATGTGTGCCTGTCACAAGCAGCTTTTAAAGGATTTAATGCGTGACGAAATTAAAAGGCTTGCCCCCATTGACAAGTGTACATTTGATAAATTTTCACTTGAATATTACAGCGATGAGCCTCTTGAAAATTCAATCGTTCCTCGTCACAAGGCGCAGATAACCCTTGATAATGCCCGAAAATACGCTCAAAGCTTTTCGCTAAAAAGCAAAAATCTACTGTTTATCGGCGGTACGGGATTAGGAAAAACTCACCTTTCTCTCGCCATTGCAAACGTGGTAATTAACAAGGGCTACTATGTGTGCTACGGCACAAGCCAAAACATCTGCGACGATTTGCAGTCGGAGCAATTCGGCAGAGGCGAGGATGCGTATTATTCAAAGCGTCAGGTGCTTGACTGTGATTTGCTTGTTCTTGACGATTTAGGCACGGAAATTGAAAATCAGTATTCCGTATCCACCCTTTACAACATTATAAACAGCCGAATTTTATCGGAAAAACCCACCGTTATCAGCACAAACTACAATTTTGACGTGCTTGAAAAAAAATACGGCAAGCGTATAACAAGCCGTATCAGCGGAGAATATCTCCCCTTCTATCTTTTGGGTAACGACATAAGAAATATGTAAACAGAAAGGCAAGACTCCGCTAATATGAACAACAAAAACAATATGCTTAAGGGGAATCCGATAAAAAGCATTGTTTTATTTGCCTTTCCCATAATGCTTTCTTCGCTATTGCAGTACAATTATGCACTGGTTGACAATATAATAGTCGGCAGATATGTCAGCACAGATGCCCTTGCCGCCGTAGGAAACGTAGGATCAATTAACTCCTTTATAATCGGTGCGGCATTAGGGCTTACAAGCGGATTTACAATCCCTGTCGCCCACGGCTTCGGTGCAGGTGACGAAAAAAAGGTCGCCCGATACGCAGGAAGCAGTATGTCTTTGGCATTAATTATAGGCATTATAATTTCAGTTTGCGCTCACTTTTTGTCAACACCTCTGCTTAAACTAATTGGCACTCCCGACAATATAATTGACCTTTCCTCCTCCTATGTAAACATACTTTACTATGCGGTGCCCTTTCAGATGCTTTCAAACAATTTTAACGCAATATCAAGAGCGGTAGGCGAAAGCAAAAAGCCGCTATATTATTTTGTCATAAGCGTTATTGTCAATTTTGCCCTTGATTTGCTTTTTGTGAAGCATTTTAAATGGGGCGTTGAGGGTGCGGCAGGCGCAACGCTGATTTCACACTTCACCGCCGCCGTCCTTACAGGAATATACATACTTAAATTCAACAAAAACGTAAATATTACATTAAATGACCTTAAGCCTTCAAGGGTTGTATCTCTTGAGCAAATTAAATTAGGTATTCCCGTATCCTTGCAATTTACAATCACATCAATAGGCTCAATGTGTCTGCAAAGTGCCGTAAACTCATTTGGCGCAAATGTTATAGCAGGCTTTACCGCCGCCGGCAGAGTTGAAAATCTTACAAACCTGCCAATGTCAGGC
Organism: uncultured Clostridia bacterium; assembly: GCA_945982035.1. GTDB lineage: Bacteria > Bacillota > Clostridia > Oscillospirales > Acutalibacteraceae > Eubacterium_R. The sequence continues at coordinate 5,190 of CAMFRO010000097.1, forward strand.
TTAGGCGTTGCAACACAGACCTTTGTAGGGCAAAATTACGGAGCAAGGAATTACAGGCGTATAACAGATTCGGTTAAGAAAATTTTTATACTTGACATTATCGTGTCTGTGGTAATGAGTATAACTCTTGTTTTAATCGGTCCGCCTATGGTAAGGTTGTTTATGAGCGAGAACAACGAGAGCATTATGTACGCCGCAAAGCATTATCTTTGGGCAACGGCAGAATGTTATGCTCTTGTGGCTGTGCTGTTCGTTATGCGAAACACCCTACAAGGTATGGGCTTTACATACGCAAACACCATTGCCGGTGCAGGCGAATTTTTCGGCAGGCTTGCCGTGGCGTTTTTGTTTACACCGCTTATCGGCTTTAACGCCGTCTGCTATGCCGCTCCTGCCGCCTGGCTTTTAGCCGACATTCCATTAATGATTATCTATATCAAAAAACGCAAACAGTTTAAAATACTTGAAG
>CAMFRO010000098.1 GCA_945982035.1 uncultured Clostridia bacterium
AAAGAGCTCAGGCTGAGGCACTTAAAAATGCTAAAGCCGTTGTACTTGAGGTTGCAAAGGAATATGAAAAAATCACCGGCAGAAAATACGGACTTTTTGAAGAATACAGAATGGACGATGCAGAGTTTGCGGTAGTAATTATCGGCTCTGCCGCCGGTACAACAAAGGATGCTGTTGATAAGCTCAGAGAGCAGGGCGTTAAAGCAGGTCTTATAAAAATAAGACTCTTCCGTCCTTTCCCTGCAGAAGAAATTGCCGAGGCTCTTAAAAACGTAAAAGCCGTTGCAATTATGGACAGAACAGAATCGTATAATGACGCCTGCGGCCCTTTAGGTGCAGAGGTAACAACCGCTCTTTACAGAGCAAAATCCGACTGCCTTACAGTAAATTACGTGTACGGATTAGGCGGACGTGACGTCAAGGTTGAGGATATGGAAAATATCTATCACGAGCTTGAAAAAATCACTGCTGACGGCAAGGTTGAAAACCCTTATCGTTATATGGGTGTAAGAGAGTAAGGAGGGGTGAAAATGTACGATTTTAAAGAATTTGTATCAAGAGAAGAACGTCTTGCCGGCGGACACAGAATGTGTGCAGGCTGCGGCGGTACAATAGCAGTAAGAAATGTGCTTAAGGCAATTCACCCCGGTGATAAGGCTGTTGTGGGCAACGCAACAGGCTGTCTTGAGGTATCAACTTTTATGTATCCCTATACTGCCTACAAGGATTCATATATCCATAACGCATTTGAAAATGCCGGCGCTACTATGGCAGGCGTTGAGGGTGCCTATAATGCATTAAAGCGTAAGGGTAAAATTGACGATACATATAAGTTCATTACATTCGGCGGCGACGGCGGTACTTATGATATAGGCTTTCAGTCTCTTTCCGGAGCTATGGAAAGAGGACATGATATGGTTTATGTGTGCTATGATAACGGCGCATATATGAATACCGGTATTCAGCGTTCATCCGCTACACCGATGTTTGCAGACACCACAACTACTCCTGTCGGTAGAAATTCGGACGGTAAAATTCAGTATCGTAAGGATTTGGCGGCAATCATTGCAGAGCATCAGGTTCCTTATGTTGCACAGACAACCTTTGTGCAGAATTTCAGAGATTTGCACTGTAAGTCTGAAAGAGCAATATACACAAAGGGTGCTGCATTTCTTAATATTATGGCTCCTTGCCCGAGAGGCTGGAGATATCCTACCTATGATATTATTGAAATATGCAAGCTTGCTGTTGAAACACGCTATTGGCCCTTGTTTGAGGTTGTTGATGGCAGATGGATTCTCAATTATGAGCCAAAGAAGTATGTTCCCATTGAGGAATGGCTTGTTAAGCAGGGTAGATTTAAGCATATGTTTAAGCCCGGTAATGAGTGGATGATTGAAACCTTCCAAAAGGAAGTTGATCGCAGATGGGATGAGCTTCTCAAACGCTGCGACGGCTACAATTATAGATATTAGGACTAAACCGCCTTTACAATTCGTAAGGGCGGTTTTAATGTGACAATTTTGTAATGGAAGTTTCATATTGGCTATGGTAGAATATAATAAAAGATTATAACGGAAGTGAAAATATGAAAATTCTTCTTCTTGAAGATGACGATGCTATTGCACTCGGACTTAACTATTCTCTGATAAATGAGGGATACGATGTGACTTTGGCGAAAAATGTTAAGGATGCTGAAAAAATCATAACCGAGAATAACTTTTCATTGTATATCCTTGATTTAACTCTGCCGGACGGCTCAGGCTATGATGTTTGCAAAATGATTAAAGCTAAGGGAGATTATCCTGTAATTTTTCTAACAGCCTATGATGATGAGATTAATGTGGTTATGGGATTTGAGCTTGGAGCTGATGACTACATTTCAAAGCCATTTCGTGTGAAGGAGCTTACTGCACGAATTAAATCTGTTCTGCGCCGATATAATAAAGAAACTGCCGACGGAATTATTAATATCCGTTGCTTAAAAATTAATACCAACGAAGCAAAGGTTTATAAAAACGGAACAGAAATTATATTAACCGCTATGGAATACAGGCTTTTGCTGACCTTTATTAATAATCGAGGTATGGTGCTGACACGTACAAAGCTTCTTGAGGATATTTGGGATGTGGCAGGGGATTTTGTAAATGATAATACGCTGACTGTTTATATAAAACGACTGCGTGATAAAATTGAGGACGATCCTACAAATCCGAAATATATTAAAACAGTCAGAGGATTGGGGTATATTTTACAATGAAATTTAGAGAATCCAGAAAGCTGCTTGCAGTATGTCTGATATTTACCGTAGTATGCTGCGTGATATGCTTGTTTTTTAACAAAGCTTGTGCATTGATTTGTCTTATCTGCGGATTGGCAGTTAGTGCAGTATATACATACAGTACATATAAACGATATGAAAAGCTTAATGAATTAAACGATTATTTATCTCTTGTATGTGCCGGAAATTATAATCTTGATATTAACAGTAACACTGAGGGAGAGCTTTCAATCCTTCAAAATAATCTTTACAAGGTGATAGTTTTACTTCGTTCCCAAAACGATATGCTTAAAAAGGATAAGCTTTATTTGGCAGATGCTCTTGCAGATATTTCCCATCAGCTTAAAACACCGCTAACCTCGGTTATGATAATTACAGATTTAATCAAGGAGGAAGGCTCCTTGGACAAGAGAAATGATTTTATCAAAATAATTGAATCTCAATGTGAGAAAATGAAGTGGCTTATCCAAACACTTTTGAAGCTGTCAAAGCTTGATGCCGGCACTATTGAAATGAAAAAAGAGAAGGTGTCTGTCCAAAATGTGATTGACGAGGCATTGTATCCGTTTTTGTACATAATTGATATAAAATCAATATCTCTTCAAATGGACATAGATAATTTTTTCTTTATCGGAGACAAAAATTGGAGCGTTGAAGCGGTGCAGAATATAATTAAAAATTCAATTGAGCATACGCCGGAAAACGGTAGCCTATGCATCAATACTAAGAGTAATCTGCTTTATGATTCCTTGCATATAAAGGATTCGGGCGAGGGGATAGAAAAAGAGGAGCTTCCGCACATATTTGACAGATTTTATCAAGGCTCAAATGCATCTAAGGATAGCGTTGGAATAGGTCTTGCATTGTCAAAATCACTTCTTGCAAAGCAAAACGTAGTTATAGAAGTGTCAAGTGAAAAAGGCAAAGGTACTGAATTTATCATAAAGTTTTATAAAGGTGTTGTGTGACAAAATTGTTATTAAAAAGTCACCTATAAGTAATTTTAAGGGCTTATACTCACATTTGCGAAAGGAGATAAATATATGGAAATCTTAAAAATCAAAAATTTATCTAAAATCTATGGCAAAGGTGAAACACAGGTAAAAGCCCTTGATAATGTTTCCTTCACCGTAGAGAAAGGACAGTTTGTAGCAATTGTCGGTCCCTCAGGCTCCGGCAAATCAACTCTGCTTCATATACTCGGCGGTGTTGATAAGGCAACATCAGGCAGTGTTGTAATTGATAATACTGATATATCACAGCTTGACGAAACTGCGTTGGCAATATTTCGCCGTCGTCAGATAGGTCTTGTATATCAGTTTTACAATCTTATACCCATTCTGACTGTTGAAGAAAATCTTACTTTGCCCTTGCTTCTTGACGGCAGAAAGCCTGATAAAAGAATAGTGGACGATTTGCTCAAAAGGCTTGGATTGAGCGAAAGAACAGGGCATTTACCAAATCAGCTTTCAGGTGGTCAGCAGCAGAGGGTATCAATAGGAAGGGCTTTGATTAATAATCCTGCTATTATGCTGGCAGACGAGCCTACCGGTAATCTTGACAGCGAAAATTCAAGAGATATTGTTAATCTTTTAAGATACTTTAATAAAGAGTATAATCAAACAGTTATCATCATTACTCACGATGAGCGAATCGCTCTTTCAGCCGACAGAATTATTTCTATTGAGGACGGTAAAATTGTAAGAGATGAGGTGCAGATACATTGAGCATAGTTAATAAATTGACTCTGCGCCACCTTAAAGAAAATAAACGCAGAACAGTGGTAACAGTCCTTGGAATAGCGGTTTCGGTAGCTATGATTACGGCTGTGTTTGTAAGCTTTGCATCTTTTATGAATTTCTTCGGTGAGATAGAGGTGTATTCCTCAGGTAATTGGCACGCAGTAATCTATAATACCGACGAAAAACAACAAAGCAAATTAAACAGTATGTCTAATTTGAAAAGAGTAGGATATTCACGTTCAAATACACCCGGAGAAAACTCCTTTAGAATAAAGAATACAGAGGGCAATTATTCCGTTGGAGATATTTATTACGGCGATTACAACAACCTAAATCAAGTAGTAGTAGGGGATTATGATGGAGAACTGCCTAAAAATTCTTATGAAATTGCCATTGATGAAGCCTACATTAAGAAAAACAATCTTGATTGGAAAATCGGCGACACCGTCGTTTTTGAAGCAGGCACACGCTATCTCAATGAAAACGGCGAAGTAATGAACGTCGGTGGCTCAAAGCAACCGGGCGAAAAATTTGATTTTAATAAAAATCTAAAATGTAAAATCACTGCGATTATACATTCAAATTATCCCACAAAAAGCTATGGTATTATCAGAGCCATAAACACCGGAGATACCGATGGATGCAATGCTTATATTGAGCTTAAAAGGGTTACTCCAAATGCTCTAAACGAGCTGAAAAACGTAATGAGAAGTATCGGTGTAAAGGAAGATGATTTGGATAACGGTGATGTTGTGAGCTATAATTCTGAATTTTTAGCCTCAAAGCTTGCAATTTCAAAAAACTCCGATACAGCTCAGACAATGATACCAATGGTGTGTGTAATTTTATTTATAATATTGGTTGCGTCGGTTATGCTTATTTATAATGCTTTCGGTATGTCCCTATCAGAAAAAACACGTTATTTGGGAATGTTGGCGTCTGTGGGTGCGACAAAAGCACAGAAAAAGCGTTCTGTTTATTTTGAAGGTTTTGTAATGGGCGCAGCGGGTATTCCCATTGGCATAGCGGCAGGTATAATAGGTATTTCAATCACTTTACAAATATTAGGCGATAAAATTGTTGATTCCGGTATGATTGTAGGTAGTGATTCGGTAAGTATGAGGGTTATTGTTTCGCCCTTTGTGGTTATCGGCGTTGTGCTTTTCAGCTTGATGACAATATTTATAAGCTCGGTAATTCCTGCTAAAAAGGCGTCTGCCGTTACTCCCATTGAGGCGATACGTCAAAGCAATGATATAAAGATAAAAAGTAAAAAAGTAAAGTCATCACCGATAATTCGCAAAATCTTCGGCTATGAGGGTGAGCTTGCTAATAAGAATTTGAAGCGCAACGGCAGAAAGGCAAGAGTGATAATTGTTTCAATTTCTGTTTCTGTAATTTTGTTTTTAAGCGTAAACTACTTCTGCGATTTGTTTGTGCGTGCAAATATTTCTCAGCAGCAAATACCGTACAATGTGTCAATAGGTATTCCCTCAGATAAATATTCAAAGCTTTGTGCAGAACTGTCGGAGAATAAATATGTAAAGGATTACTTCTGCAACACCACAGACCAATTTTTATTCTACGGTGAAAACTCTAAAATTAAAGACAATACGAATCAGGATTTT
>CAMFRO010000099.1 GCA_945982035.1 uncultured Clostridia bacterium
CCGCTTACCTCTTTACAGTCCGTAACGGCAATATCCTTAGGCAGATATGTATTTAATGCTCTTACGACACTGATATTGTCAATATTCATATTCGTATCAATGGTAAGGCAGTACATATTTGCGTGAACACCGCTATCCGTTCTTGAACAACCCTTAACATCAAGCCGTGAGGAAAACACTTTTTCAACGGCATTTTGGAACACCTCTTGAACGGTTACGGCGTTATTCTGCACCTGCCAGCCATGATAGGCGGAGCCGTCGTATTTTATTGTAACAAGCAGTCGTCTCATATTACCGCACCTGCGAAATGATTAATTATAATTATGCCTGCAAAATACAATACAAAAATTACGGCGCACACATAATCCCTTGGGTGCATAGACATTACCTTCATTTTTGTTCTGCCGTCCCCACCTCTGTAGCAACGACATTCCATTGCATAGGCAAGCTCGTTTGCACGTCTAAAGGAAGAAATAAACAGAGGAATGATTATAGGCACAATCGCCCTTGCACGCTTTACCAATCCACCGGACTCCAAATCCGCACCCCTTGATTTCTGCGCCGACATTATTTTGTCAACCTCCTCTGTAAGAGTCGGAATAAAACGCAGAGCAATGGTCATAGTCATTGCTATACTATGGACATCCACCTTAAACACCTTCAGCGGCTTCATAAGTGATTCCATAGCGTCGGTAAGGGCGGTGGGAGTTGTTGTATAGGTCAGCATTGAACCGACAACCACCAGCATTATTATTCTTGACGCCATAAACACGGCTTTATTTATTCCGTCGGCGGTGATTTTAAAAATCCAGAATTGTACCAAAGGTTCACCTGAGCCGTAAAAAAGATTTAACAAGCCGGTGAAAAGAATAATTATAATAAGCGGCTTTAAGCTCTTTAATATGCTTTTTATACTAATGCGTGACGCTAAAACACTAATCAGTGTAGCGGCAAAAACAAGCCCCAGGCAAAAATAATTTTTGCCTATGAAAATGGATACCATAAATAAGAGAATAAGCACGATTTTCATTCTTGGATCCATTTTATGCAGAAAAGAATTACCCGGGAAATACTGACCGATTGAAATATCAGATATCATTTTATTTCCCCCTTATTCAAAAGCAAACGCTTATATTCCGCAACACCCTGCTCCACGGTGTAAATATTTGTTTTACAGGGAACACCCATATTTTTAAGATTAATAAAAACAGATGTGATTTCGGGTACATTAAGTCCCATTTCCCGCAGCTCGTCAGCATGTGAATAAACACTGTCCACACTGCCGTACATAGCAACCCTGCCCTTATTGAGAACAAGGACTCTGTTAGCAACGGCTGCCACATCCTCCATTGAATGAGAAACAAAAATTACAGTATTGCCAGCTGCGTGCTGATAATCCCTTACGAGCTTTAATATTGTGTCCCTGCCCTGTGGGTCAAGACCTGCACAGGGTTCATCAAGTACGAGAACCTCCGGCCGCATTGCGATTATTGAGGCTATTGCAACACGTCGCTTTTGTCCGCCGGACAGGTCAAAGGGTGACTGACTCTCCATACTGCGTGGTATGCCGACAAAATCCATACTTTCATACACACGCTCTTTTATTTCGTCATCGTCAAGTCCCATTTGCTTTGGACCGAATGCAATTTCTCTGAAAACGGTTTCCTCAAAAATTTGATATTCGGGATACTGAAAGCAAAGCCCCACGGCGAAGCGTACATTTCTTATCTTCTTTCTGTTTTCCTTTGTCCAAATATCATTGCCGTCAAGAAAAACCTTACCGCTGTGTGGCTCAAGAAGTCCATTAAAATGTTGAATAAGCGTTGATTTACCGGAGCCTGTATGACCTATTACTCCTACAATATCGCCCTTTTCAATTTCAACGCTTATATTGTCTATTGCCGCAGTTTCATAGGGAGTTCCTGCGCTGTAAAGATATTTTAAATTTTCACATACCAAAACAGCCAAAATTTAATCCTCCAAGGTTTTATATATAAGCTCTGCACAATGCTGAGCGTCAAGAACTGTATCGTTTGAATCAAGCTTTAATCTGTAAACAAGCTCTGTTGACTGAGGAACATCAAGATGAAGTGATTTCATTTTATCCACATCGGCAAAAACCTCTGACGGAGTGCCGTCGGCAACTACATTGCCGTTATCAATAACAATGGTGCGGTCTGCCTTGACAGCCTCATCCATATAGTGGGTTATCAGCACAATGGTAATTCCCTCTTCCCTGTTAAGCTTCATAACAGTGTCAATTACTTCTTTTCTTCCGCTGGGGTCAAGCATAGCGGTTGGCTCATCAAGAACAATACACTTTGGTTTCATTGCTAAAATACCTGCTACTGCCACGCGCTGTTTCTGACCGCCGGAAAGCTTTGAGGGTGATTTCAGCCTGTAATCGTACATACCCACTGTTTTAAGGGACTCATCAACTCTCTTTCGGCACTCATCGGGTGGTATTCCCAAATTTTCCGCACCGAACGCCACATCCTCCTCAACCACCGAGGATACTATTTGATTATCGGGATTTTGAAAAACCATACCCACACTGCGCCTTACGTCAAACACGGTGTCGTCGTCCTTTAGGGTTATACCGTCAACAATGACTTCACCCTTATCGGCAAACAAAATACCGTTTGTAAGCTTTGCTACGGTTGATTTACCGGAGCCGTTATGGCCGAGAATTACGGTAAAGGAGCCCTGCTCAATATTCAAATTAAAATTCTTCAGCACAGGGATTTTTATATCATTGTCATTTTCATCCTGAACAATGTAAGAAAAATCCACATTTCTAAACTCAATTAAATTCATATTATCCGCAATTAATTATTTGTTCATCCATATTGCCGTAGCACCGCAGGGCAGCACACCCGAATTTGACGTTACAGGCAATCCTATCTCATCGGCAGTAACAGTACCGCCCAAATCCTTTGTTATAACATCATCAAGAATATACTTCATAACCGAGGCAGACAGTCCGGTGGTGTATGAATTAAGCATAACCATCATAGGATTATCCGACAGAACACGGCGCACATCCTTCATAAAATCATAAAGACAGTCCTCTATGTGCCATATTTCACCCTTTGGGCCTCTGCCGTATGACGGAGGGTCAAGAATAATTATATCGTACTTATTTTCACGCCGAATTTCACGGCGTACAAATTTCATACAATCATCAACTATCCAGCGAACATCACCGTCTTGAACACCTGAAGCAGCGGCGTTTTCCTTTGCCCATTGAGTCATACCCTTTGACGCGTCAACGTGAACAACGCTTGCCCCTTCCTTAAGGCAGGCAACTGTGGCGGCGCCTGTATAAGCAAACAGATTAAGCACCTTTACGTCATCACGTCCGCTTGAACGGATAAGCTCTCTGGTAAAATCCCAGTTAACCGCCTGCTCGGGAAAAAGTCCTGTATGCTTAAATCCCATGGTTTTAATGTTAAAGGTTAAGTCCTTATAGCGTACCTGCCATGCGGCGGGGATATGCTTGAAAACCTGCCATTTACCGCCGCCGGAACGGGAACGCACATATCTGGCACAGGGCTGATACCAAAGAGAATTTTCCCTCTCGCTTTTCCAAATAACCTGTGGGTCGGGACGGATAAGAATTTCCCTGGTCCATCGTTCAAGCTTTTCGCCGTCGGAGCAGTCAATTAATTCATAATCTTTCCAATCGGTTGAATATCTCATAATTCTGTAATCTTACTTCTATCCTAATCTTTGTTTTACAACCTCGGCAATTTCCTCGCCAAGCCTTTGAATATGGTCAATGTCGCTTCCCTCAAGCATTACTCTTACAAGAGGCTCTGTTCCGCTGACTCTAACAAGCACTCTGCCGTCGCCCATAAGCTCCATTTCCGCCTTTTGAACGGCGGCAATTATATATTCGTCGTTATTATATTTCATTTTACCCTGTGGCGTTACCTCTACATTAATAAGCACCTGAGGATAAACCTTCATAATTTTTGCAAGTTCTGACAGCCTTTTTCCGCTTTTTACAACAGTTTCTATTAACTGTACTCCCGAAAGCTCGCCGTCACCGGTGGTTGCGTAATCAAGAAAAATAACGTGACCGGACTGCTCGCCGCCGATATTATAGCCGTCGCTGAGCATACGTTCAAGAACATATCTGTCGCCTACTGCGGTTTTACAGCAGTCTATGCCCTCATTCTCGCAGAATTTAAAAAATCCCATATTGCTCATAACCGTAACAACGGCGGTATTCTTATTTAATCTGCCCTCCTGCTTCATTCGTGAGGCGCAGATTGCTATAACCTTGTCACCGTCAACAAGCTCGCCGTTTTCGTCCACCGCCAACATTCTGTCTGCGTCGCCGTCAAAGGCAAGGCCTAAATCAAGTGAAGCGTTTTTCACAAACGCCATAAGCTCCTCTGGGTGAGTAGAACCACAGTTTTTATTAATATTAGTACCGTCCGGTGTGTCGGATAACATAATGCATTTTGCACCGAGAGAGGTAAATATATCCTTTGCGCAAACCGAAGCGGAGCCATTGGCACAGTCAAGAGCAATTGTAAGCCCGTCAAAGCGTACATTTGCCGTTGATACTACATGCTCAACATAATCCTTTACCGCTGTTTTACAGTAAAGTCTATTACCCACTCCGCCGCCTGTTTTAAGTGAAATATCCTCGGCATTGTCAAGTATAATTGACTCAATCTCTTCCTCAATAGCGTCATCAAGCTTATAGCCGGATTTTTGAAAAATCTTAATGCCGTTATATTCGCAAGGGTTGTGGGAGGCAGAAATCATAATGCCTGCTTCGCACTGATAAAGTCCCACAAGATATGCAACGGCAGGGGTAGGAACAACGCCCACTGAAAGCACATTACAACCAACGGAGCAAAGTCCTGCGGTGAGGGCAGCCTCAAGCATATCTCCCGACGCTCTCGTATCCTTGCCTATAAGCACGGTAGGCTTTGCACTTTTTGCCTCTCTAAGCAAAACCGCAGCAGCCGCCGAGCCTATTTTCATTGCAAGCTCATTAGTTAAATCCTTGTTGGCAACTCCTCTTACACCATCAGTTCCAAACAATCTACCCATAAAAAACCTTCCTTAAAATGTCTGCTGACCTTCAAATTCAATGCCGAGATGCTTGTAGCCGGCAGGTGTTACACATCTGCCTCTCGGTGTTCTTGACAAAAATCCTATCTGCATAAGATACGGCTCATATACGTCCTCAATAGTAACAGCCTCCTCGCCGATTGCTGCGGCAATGGTTTCAAGTCCAACGGGACCACCGTTATAATTTCTAATCATAGTGCTTAGCAAGCGCCTGTCAATAGCATCAAGTCCAAGAGCGTCAATCTCCATACTTGACAGTGCCTCGTCTGCCGCCTGCTTAGTAATAACGCCGTCATATTTTACCTGTGCGAAATCTCGTGAGCGCTTAAGCAGTCTGTTGGCAATACGTGGCGTACCCCTTGAACGAGAGGCAATCTGCAATGCTCCTTCATCGTCAACAGATATGTTGAGTATTGACGATGAACGCTTTACAATATGCGCCAGCTCACTATTTGAATACAGCTCAAGTCTTAATATTACACCAAAGCGATCTCTAAGGGGTGCCGAAATCTGCCCTGCTCGTGTGGTTGCGCCCACAAGGGTAAAGCGTGGCA
>CAMFRO010000100.1 GCA_945982035.1 uncultured Clostridia bacterium
AACCCCTGACCCCCACACTGCCAGTGTGGTGCGCTCCCAGCTGCGCTAATGCCCCGAATAAATTGTGAATGTATTATATAACATATATTTGTAAATGTCAACAACAAAAAGCGTTTACGTCATAAGGCGCAAACGCTTTTTAATTATCGGAATATTAAATTATTTATACAATGGTCCGTAGGTTTTGCAAGCCTGATAATCTGCCGCCTGGGTATCCTGTGTACCGAAGGCAGACCAAGCATGAGGACGGAACACTCTGTCGGCACCCACATTATGCATATTTACGGGAATACGGAGCATTGATGCAAGGGTAATCAAATCTGAACCAACATGGCCGTAAACGGTTACGCCGTGATTTGCGCCCCAATTAGCCATAACGCTGTAAACATCCTTGAATGCACCCTCGCCGGTAAGATTAGGTACAAACCATGTTGTAGGCCAAGTGGGATCGGTACGCTTATCTATCGTATTATGAATTTCATCGGGCAAATCAACAGTATATCCCTCGGCAATCTGGATAACAGGTCCGATACCGTCAACTACATTTACACGAAGCATTGTAACAGGCATTTCGGCACTGCAACGGAAATGACTTGAGAATCCGCCGCCTCTGAAATACTCGTAATTTGCTCTGCACCAATCGGTAGCGTCAAGGCAGGCTTTAATATCCTCGTTCTTCATTTCCCAAAACGGCTTCATACAGCCCTCGCCCTTATCATTTTTGCTGGCTCCGCTGCCGTCAAGAGCAGTTGCGCCGGAATTGATAAGGTGAATAAATCCCTTTGCGGCTTTGCCGGTGGGCTTAACACCTGTAACTCTTTCGCAGGCCTCGGGGCTCCAATATGTACGAACATCATGGAAACAAGGCGCAGAATTGGAAACAAGTGTGCCGAGGAGCATTGCAACGCCGTTTAAGGTATCATTTTCGGTAGCGAATGCAGTAGGCATTTTCGGGCCGTTCCAGTCAAATGAGCTTGCCATAATTGACTCGGAAAAATCTGCGTTGGGAAGCCAGTCAGTCCAATTTCTCTGTCCCTGGAAGCCTCCTGCAACGGCATTTTTACCCAAGGCCTCCTCGTGCCATCCCATTTCGTCAAGCTTCTTATTGCCGAAAAGAATATCACGGAAAATTATAGTCATTTTTGTTACAAATTCCCAGTCCTTATCGGGATCAACAACCTTTGATTTTCTGATTATCTCCGGCAAATCCTTGCCTGCGTTACAGTCAAATCCCTCGGGGCAGTTTTCACGCACCCATTTAATTGCCTTTTCGTACTCGTCGTGGTCGTAGATTTCAAGCTTAATACGTCTGATAATCTCGGTCATATCAACCCATTCTGCACGGATTCCCAAATATTTTTGGAACATTTCGGCATTACAGAAGCTGCCTGCAATACCCATTGCGATACCGCCCAGATTCACATAGGATTTATTTTTCATCCAGCCTACTGCAACGGCACAGTGAGCAAAGCGGAGAATTTTTTCGGCAACGTCATTCGGGATTTCTTTATCGGTCATATCCTGCACATCGTGACCGTAGATTGAAAATGCGGGCATGCCCTTTTGAGCATAGGCTGCCATAACTGCGGCAAGATAAACTGCGCCGGGACGCTCCGTTCCGTTAAATCCCCAAACGGCTTTAATGGTATTGGGGTCCATATCAAAGGTTTCGGAGCCGTAGCACCAGCAGGGTGTAACGGAAAGTGTAGCAACAACATTTTCCTTTGAAAACTGCTCGGCACACTTTGCCGCCTCTGCGCCGCCGCCGATTGTGGTGTCGCTGATTACGCACTGAACAGGTGTTCCGTCAGGATATCTGAGCGTGCTTTCAATAAGCTGTGCGGCGGATTTTGCCATATTCATTGTTTGGTTTTCAAGGCTTTCGCGTACACCGCCCCATCTGCCGTCAATAACAGGTCTTATACCTATTTTTGGATATAACATATTAGTTTTCCTCCTTGTAATTTTCAATAATATTTACATATTTTTCATACGCCTTATCCCAGCTATCGTTATGGTTAGGGGCGTAATTATAAATTTTTTCGTTTTTTGCAATAATTTCTCTGCCCTGCTCCACGCTTTCAATTTCGCCTAAGGCGATAAACTGAAGAATAATATTACCCAATGCAGTTGCCTCAACAGGTCCGGCTACAACAGGAATATCAAGGCAGTCGGCAGTCATTTCGCAAAGGAAATTATCCTTTGTGCCGCCACCGAGAAGATGCAAAACATCAAATTCTTTGCCGGTACATTTGCTGATTTGAGATATTGCGTATCTGTATTTCAGAGCAAGACTCTCGTAAATACATCTAACTGCTTCTCCCACTGTTTCGGGCATAGGCTGATTTGTATTTTTACAGTAATTTTTAATTTTTTCAGCCAGATTTCCGTGAGAAGAAAGAGAGGGAGCATCGGGATCAATAAAGCATTTGAAGGGTTCACTTTTCCTTGCCTCCTGCTCCAAATCGTTATAGGAATATTCGTTGCCTGCACTGTTAAGATTACGGCGAAGCTCCTGTATCAGCCAAAGTCCGCTGATATTTTTCAAATAATCAATTTTTCCGTTGGCGCCCAGCTCGTTTGACAGCTCAAGAGCGTTGCTCTGCTCTGTCAAAATAGGCTCGTCAAGCTCGCATCCGATAAGTGACCATGTTCCGCAGGAAAGAAACGCAGGTGTTTCTCCGCAGGTACAGGGCATTGCCGCCACTGCACACTGTGTATCGTGACCGGCTACGGATATTACCTTAGCTCCGTTATATTCACCGATAACCGACGATGTTTTGGTAAGGGGAGCAAGCAATTTTTTATCAATGCCGAATTTATCAAGCACCTCCATACTCCATTCCTTTGTTTTAGGATTTAACATTTGCGAGGTGGAGGCAATTGTATATTCACAAGCCCTTTCGCCCGTAAAAATATACGCAAACAAATCCGGCATAAACAAAAGAGTATCGGCATTTTGTACATTTTCATCCGTGAGAAGCTGGAACAACGTATTAATCGGCATAATCTGATTGCCTGTTTTACGATACAGCTCATCGGGTGGCATTATTTTTTTTGCTTTTGCCAAAATGCCGTTCGTTCTGCCGTCACGGTAATGGTATGGCAAGAATATTAATTTTCCGTCAGCATCAGTAAGTCCGTAATCAACGCCCCAAGTGTCAAAGGCAAAGGAGTCAATATCCCCCGCTTTTTCCAAGGCCTTTTTTATTTCCGCCGTAATCATATCAACATCGTGGTGAATATGGCCGTCAACGGTGACAGGGATATTTTCAAATCGGTGAATTTCCTCGTAAGAAATTTTGCCCTTGTCAAAAACCGCCTTTATTGCTCTGCCTGAGGAGGCACCGAAATCAAAAGCTACTGCCGTTTTCAAACTACCACTCCTTTTTTAAGCAATATATTGGCGTAAAGTGCCTGCTCGCCGGTGGCTATTATGAGGTAGGCATTTTTTGCCCTCTCATAAAATGCAAAGCGCTCAATATATTCAATATCGTGATGGTCCGGCTCGTACTTTGACAGTAATTCATTATACTTTTTCCAAATTACCGGCTCACCGCAGGTATCGCCCTTTACAATCTCCATAAGACCAACAGGCTTTTCGGTATATGTATCAAGAGGCAAAAGCTGAAGCACTGCGTCAAGAATTTCGGGAACGCCGTGTCCGTCCGCACGGATAACAATACTGTTTTTACCTACTGAATGACAGGGAAAATTGCCGTCTGCAATAACAAGCTCGTCACCGTGTCCCATTTGGCTTAGAGCACAAAGAAGCTCCGGTGAAAGAACCTGAGGAATACCCTTTAGCATTATTTTTCCTCCTTCTTGTGAAGCATCTCGTCATCCTCGTTAAAGAGCTTATAGCCGGGATGTCTGCCTGTAACCTTATAAAATCCTCTCAAATCAATAAGCTTTTGTATATTTTCTCTGCTGATGTCAAAGCTGCCGCCTAAAATTACAGCGTTTATAGTGATTTTTGCCCATAGCTCAAGACTCTCCATACGGTAAAAAGCAGTTATAACATCGCTGCCCACTGCCAGAGCTCCGTGGTTTTCAAGAAGCATAACATCGTGTTCATCAAGATACGGTTCAATAGCGTTAGGAACCTCTACTGTTGACGGTGTTCCGTAAGGGGTGAGAGGAACGCTGCCGATAACAGCTACGTCCTCAATCATGTTGTACATATCCATTGATTTATGAGCAACAGCAAAGCCTGTGGCTCCCGGAGGATGAGCGTGAATAACGCTGAACACATCATCTCTTTTTTCATAGCAGCGAAGATGCATTTTAATTTCGCTGGAGGGTTTAAGCCCCGGTGCGCCGTCAAGGATATTGCCCTGAGGGTCAATAAGAATAAGCTTTTCAGGCGTGATAAATGATTTACTCATTCCCGTAGGGGTGGCAAGGATATTTCCATCCTCAAGCTTTACGCTGACATTTCCGTCATTGGCGGCAACCCAGCCCAACTGCCACATTTTGTGACACACGTCGCATATTTGCGCTTTTACTTCATCTATATTTTGCATAATAACCTCCTAAGGCAGTATAATAATTGACATCACATTAAAATGATGTTATTCTAATTGTAGTATATTACATATTAAAAATTACTGCTTGGTTAATAATAGGTAAAATATATGACAATATTCACTTTTTACATTTTTTATACGATGGAGCATTATGAATTACAGCGAGCTTTATGAAAACAAAAAAAGGGGGTCATTTGACTTCCCCATAGAATTATACTATGTTGACGAAATTAATCCGAGATACAGGATGCCCTTGCATTGGCATTTGGAATACGAGCTTATCACGGTATTGAAGGGCAGCTTTGAATTGTCACTTGACGGCAGTAAAACTATGCTTGAGGAGGGCGACTGCGCCTGGATTGGTGACGGCGTAGTACACGGTGGTATTCCCTATGATTGCATTTACGAATGTGTTGTATTTGATTTAGGCACACTGCTTCACGACACCCCTGTATGTTCAAGAAGTGCGGCGGAATTTCTTGCCAGCAAAAACGGATTTACCTCCATATTGAAAAAAGGAACGGTATGCGCTGATTTAGCTGACAAGATTTTTGAATCAATGGAAAAGGAACAGCAGGGCTATGAATGGATAACAGTTGGTTTAATGTGGCAGTTAATGGGAACGCTTTTATCGCAGAAAAGCATTGGACAGTTTTCATCGGAAAGCAGAGGCAGAATTAACCGCCTTAAAAACGTTCTGACATACATACGAAATCATTACGATTCTCCCATAACTTTGGAGGAGCTTGCTCAAGTTGCAGGTATGTCACCAAGATATTTCTGCCGAGCATTTTCGCATATAACAGGCAAAACACCCATTGCGTATCTAAATTATTACCGAATTGAAACGGCAGGAGAACGTCTGCTGATGACAAACGAAACCGTTACTGACATTGCCATGTCCTGCGGATTTAACGATATTAGTTATTTTTCAAAAATATTTACGAGAGAAAAGGGCGTCAGTCCGTCACAATACAGAAAACAGGACGCTAATAAGTAATAAATCAAAAATGAAAAATCCGGTATTAATTTAGAGCCACGTTTCAAATCCCTTCAATAATATCAATAAAAAAGACACCGAA
>CAMFRO010000101.1 GCA_945982035.1 uncultured Clostridia bacterium
TAATAATACATTAATATTAACTATTCCTTTTGGCGTTTTTTTGTGTTATTATAAGAAAGATTTAAAAATAAAACTGTAAGAGGTAACAAATATATGGCGTATAAAATAAAAAAAGACCCTATTGACAAAATACCTAAGGGACAGCTTGTGTTTTGGATAATTGTCAGAATATCAATGATAATCTGCGCCGCATATTCCTTTATAACGGGCGATGTGGTTATGGGATTTGAAAGTGTATTCTGCTTTATCTTTACACATCTGTGGGATATGTTCCAGGTGTTCGGTAATTCAAGCTTTATTGAGGAGGTTCCGCCTCTCAGCCAGACTATGCTTAACCTTATTATATTTATAGGCATAGTGATAGGCTCGTATTTCGGACTTTTTGATAAGCTGTGGTGGTTTGACGGCTTTATGCATATTATGTCGGGTATTGTATGCGCCGTGTTTGGCTATGATTTTGCCTGCATTATTCAGCGTAAAAAAGGTCAGTGCGCCGCCACCTTAGCTGCACTTTTCAGTATTATGTTTGCCCTGTCAATCGCAGTTGGCTGGGAATTTTATGAATTTTTGATGGACTATCTCCACGGAACAAATCTTCAGCTTGCCGCACCCGGACCCGAAACTGCCGGATTTGATTTGTCAAAATATCACAACGAGTACGGTTATCTCGGTCTTGTGGACACTATGACGGATATGATGATGAATGCTTTGGGCGGTGTTGCAGGTATGATTTTTATGATTGTTCTGCGCAACAGAAAAAAGAAAAATAAGTAAATTTTAAGGGTAAAGGCTTATGAAAAATATTCTCTATTACAAATCAAAGGCAAAGGCTTGGGAGGAGGCACTTCCCGTTGGAAACGGCAGACTTGGTGCAATGGTATTCGGCAATCTGTCGGGCGTGGAGCGTATTGCTCTTAACGAGGATTCCCTGTGGTCCGGTTATCCCAAGGATTTAAACAGAAAGGACGCAGGAAAGCACCTTGACAAAATCCGTCAGGCGATATTCAGTGGTAATCACAACGAGGCGCGCCGTATTGCAAACGGTGAAAGACGAGGTCACTGGAGCGAGGCGTATCTGCCCTTCGGTGATCTGATTATAGAATATAAAAAGCGTTTATTTAAGGACGGCGAATATAAAAGAACGCTTGATATTTCAAAGGGTATCAGCACCACACGGGATTCCGTTATAACACAGACGGTATTTGCCAGCCATCCGGCACAGCTGATTGTTGTAAATATCAAAAGTGCTTATCCTATTTCGTATAAAGTCCGTTTGCAAAGCAAGCTTGATAGCAAATGCTATACAAAGGAGGACTCACTTGTTATGGAGGGTAGAGCCCCCGAGATTTGTATGCCACCTTATCACAACGAGGGCAAAGTCTTTGATTACGGCAGCGGTGCAATGACCTTTTGCGGCGTTGTAAAGGTTTTGGGCAGTGCAGTATTTGAAAATGATTGTATAAGCGTTAATAACGGGACGGATACAACATTCCTTATTTCACTTGCCACAAGCTTTGTGGATTATAAATCAATGCCTGATGCTGACGCTGTTCAAAGAGCCTATTCATATTTTGATAATGTTAAGCCTTACGAAAAGCTCCTTGATGAGCACAAGGCGGATTTTTCTGCATTGTTTGACAGAGTTGACCTTGATTTAGGCTCCGACAGGTCGGATGTCCCCACCGACAAACGCCTTAAGGATTTAAAAAAAGGTGCCGATGATAACAACCTTATCGCTCTGCTTTTTCAGTACGGCAGGTATCTTACCATATCCTGTTCAAGACCGGGTACACAGGCAATGACTCTTCAGGGCATATTCAATCCACATATTCGTGCCCCTTGGTCATCAAGCTATACTGTTAATATTAATACAGAAATGAATTATTGGTGTACCGATATTTGTAATCTTTCCGAATGCTTTGAGCCGTTTTTTGAGCTGGTTAAAAAGATGACGGAAAACGGTAAGGTTACCGCCAAGGATTACTATAACTGCTCCGGCTCCTGCGCCCACCATAACAGCGATATTTGGGGCGCAAGCTATCCTGCCGGCGACCCTACCGGCAAAGCCAACAGCGAAAGCTATGCCTGCTGGCAAAGTACGCTTCCTTGGATGCTAAATCAGGTGTTTGAGCATTACAGATATACAAAGGACATTGCGCTTTTTGACAAAATGAAGCCGTATTTTAAAGCAGTTCTTGATTTTTATAACGACTTTTTGGTGGAGCATAACGGCGTTAACGTAACCTGTCCATCTCTATCTCCCGAAAATACATATATTGACAACGGCGAAAAGGCAAGTCTTACATATATGCCCACTATGGATATTGGTATTTTGCAGGAGTTTTTTGCTAACTGCCGTGAATTTGGCTTTGACACTCCCGAAATACCCGATATACCCATTGGCTCCGACGGCAGAATTAACGAGTGGTGCAAGGAGTACCGCGAGACTGAAAAGGAGCATCGCCATGTCAGCCACCTTTACTGTATTTATCCCTCAAGCATTCAGCAAGGTGACGAGATCAACAAGGCGGCAGAAAAATCACTTTACACCCGTGGCTTCGGCGGTACGGGCTGGTCGCTGGGATGGAAGGTATGCCTGTGGGCACGCCTTAAAAATCCTGAAAATGCCCTTCAGCTTATTAAAAATCAGCTGACGCCCATTCGTCCGACTAAAATTCCGATTTACGCAGCAGGCGGCGGCAGTTATCCTAACTTGTTTGACGCCCATCCGCCTTTCCAGATTGACGGTAATTTCGGTGTTACCGCAGGAATTGCAGAGCTTTTCAAAAACAAAACCGTCCCGAAGGAGTGGAACGGCTACGCAAAAGGCATAAAGCTTTACGGCGGGGAGATACTTAATATAGAGTTTGCACAGGGAGATGTGACGGATATTAATGGATAATATACTGCTTGTAGGCACCGGCGGAACCATTGCCTGTTCCGAAAAGGAAAAAATCTGCCTTGACAGACCGTTTAAAATTCTTGATTACTGCAAGTATGACAACGTGCATTTTGATTGTGTGTCGCCATTTTTTGCTCTGTCGGAAAATATGAATTTTGATATGTGGCAAAAGCTTTATTACTGTATAAATTCGGTTGATTTCAGCAAATATAAGGGCGTTATTGTGCTTCACGGCAGTGATACTCTGTCCTTTACCGCATCCTTTTTAGCCAATGCCTTTTATGATAAAAGCATTGTTGTTATTGCCAGCGACAAGCCTCTTGAGGATGATACTGCCAACGGATTTGAAAATTTTGACCTGGCAGTTAATGCAGTGTTAAGGGGTATTGACAGAGTTTATGTCAGCTATGACGGATTGCACAGGGCAGAAAATAACCCGCCTTTGACAAACCCTGTATTTAATCCGAAAAATATACTCATTATATCACCCTGCGTAAATATAGATTATAACAATTATAATTTGGACGGTGTTGATGCGGTTTTGCACACTATGTACCATTCCGCCACCGCACCGCAGAATGTATCGGACTTTTATAAAAAATGCAGGGTAAAAGGCATACCGTTTTATTTCGTAACCGAAAATTCCTCGGCAAATTACGAAAGCGCAAAGGATTTTGAAAACATTATTTTCAACTCCACCCTTGAAAGCGCCTACGCCCGATTATTGCTATCATAACTCAAATAATGCAAAACCGTCTCCGTGTAATTCAGAGGCGGTTTTTATTGCATATTTTTATTTAAAGATGTAAAATGAAAAGTGTAGAATAAGGAATGTTCTGTAATTTTTTATCAGTTAAATGGGGGAAATATTATGAACAAAAACAAAATAATAATTACATCTGTAGTATCATTGTTTGTTGTTTTGGCATTGCTGGGAGGATATAAGCTGTTAGATACCGTATGCTATCCTTTGGTAAAAGCAGAGGCAGAGTATTACTTATGCAAAAAATATAACGCCGGTCCGGAAGAATTTGAATTGGTAGATTACAAAAGAGCGAAGATTTATTGGGACGATCCCTATATATTCTTTTTAACACCAAAGTGGACTGACTTTTCATTTGAATTTAAATACAATAACAGAAATTTTTTTGTAAATAGAGAAAACGGTGAATTTTATGATGATTACCAGCTTGAAGATATAGAGAAGTGGTGTACCGAATGGCTACAGGAAAATGTTGATGAGAGAATTACAGGGTTTAGGCTTTATGCAACAGATATAATTTGTTATCAAAACATTACAAACAAAGAGAATGGTTATGTGATACACGAAAATGATGCAAAAGAATTTTTAAATAATTATGCGAAAAATGATGACGCTAATTATGTTAGGTATTTTTATTTATTTGATGATAGTTTTGACAGCAGTTTTGATGATTGCCTTGCTGAAAAGATTAAAAATAGCATAAATATAAATGCTAAATGTTCCGCTGAAAACACAGCATTGAGTGTAGTAAGAGTTATGGTTAAAACAGTAGATGAACCATGGAAAAGTGTTTGTAAATTGGGCGAAAATCAGTGAATTTTAATTATTCTAAGGAGAATGATAAAAAATGAAATCTAAAAAAATAGTATCAATTATTGTTGTTATTTCAATGGTGTTTTCAGTATTTGCTTCTTTTCCACTTGAAGCTGAAGCAAATAATAATTCATTTTCTGCTTCGTATAGCGGCACTTATGATTCATCATCACCGATGAGTTTTGATATATACAATGTAGATATTGAGCAGAGAGCCTTTACAGGACAAAATATGGATTCGTTTTTATCAATATAAATTTTGTTAATGAGAAATTGTATTTTGTTCCGGTTCTGTAAGGAATGTATTAATTATTTTACAGAAAATTTTAGTATATAAACTTGATTTATAGTTTACAAATTAGTTGCGAATTAAGAATTAAATGACATTATGGTAATTATAAGGAGTACTTTGTATGGGAAAAGTAAAAAAATAGTTTTGAAAAGAATTGGAATGATATCACTTATTTTATTGTCATTATATATTATTGGAACGATATTATTTGTTTCATTCTTTCCGAGAATTTATTTGGCTAATAAGTATGACACAAAAATGAGCGATTATAAGGTTTGCGATTATTATCCGGGACATTTTGCTTATGATATAAATTATTGGGATGTTGTGTGGCATGATTCTCATTTGGTATATGAAGCAAAAGACGACGGTCGTATATTTAAAGTGAAATTTATTAATTTTCAGTATTATGATGCTTATCAAATGAAAGAAGTTTCGCAATGGATTACTGAAGAATTGCAAAACAATGTTGATAAAAACATTGATATGGTAAATGTTTCCGATGCAACTGTTTATGGTATTTATGACAAAGAAAAGGATGAATACAAAAATGTTGTCTGGACAAAAGATAATGTCAGCGAAATAATCAGAACCGGAAGAATTGGCGCTGTTTTTATTAAAATTGATGATATTCAACAGTATTTGTTGAATAATTCCGCCGAGATTACTTATTATAATTCGGGAAATACAAAC
>CAMFRO010000102.1 GCA_945982035.1 uncultured Clostridia bacterium
GTTATTCGCTTTAAAAAGCAGTGATTTGTTGACAAATTACAATCCCTTTGATATAATTTACTAATATTAAATGAGCAATAAGGTGAATCAGTTGAATAATTATTCAATTACTCTGCCGGCTTATTCCGTAGGTGACAATGTGTACTCACTTGTAGGTGATATTTGTTGCCTTAGCGGAAAGCACGCCGTTGTTGTCGGTGGCAAAACGGCAATGAGTAAGATTAAAGATGTTTTACTTAAAAATCTTGAAGGCTCTCCCATAACAATTACGGATTTTGTATGGTATGGCGGCGAAGCCTCTTACGAAAATGTAAATATGCTTGCCGATAACTCTTCGGTGCAGCAGGCGGATATGATTTTTGCAGTAGGCGGTGGAAAGGCTCTTGATACAGGCAAGGCTCTGGGCGATAAAATCAATAAGGACGTTTATACATTCCCGACTATTGCTTCAAACTGTGCCGCCACAACAGCCGTTTCAATTATGTATAATCCCGACGGTACCTTTCTCGGTCCTAACTTCTTCAGTGCCCCTGCAAAGCACGCATTTATTTACACTCCGGTTATTGTAAATGCGCCAAAGCGGTATATGTGGGCAGGTATGGGCGACACTTACGCTAAATATTTTGAGGCTGAAATGTCTGCAAGAGGTGAGGACCTTGTTCATTACCACTGGCTTGGCAAAACCGTGTCGGAAATGTGTGTTGAGCCTATTCTCAAATACGGAAAGCAGGCTATGGAGCAGGTTGATAAAGGCGAAGTAGGCGAAGCGGTGGAGCAGGTTATTCTTGCAGTAGTTGTTACAACAGGCATTGCTTCAATACTGCTTACAAACGAGCATATCATTGATTATAATACCGGACTTGCCCATGCGGTTTTTTATTCATTGACCTCATGGCATCACATAGAGGAGCGTCATCTTCACGGCGAGGTTGTTGCTTATGGAGTTCTTGTGCTACTTCTTGTGGATAATAATATGCAGATGTTTGAGCGTATGTATGATTTTAATAAAAGCGTAAAGCTTCCTGTTTGCCTCGGCGATATTGAAATGAACCGTGACGATTTGGAAAAATTAGTGCCTATGGTGTGTAATATGAAGGATATTGACCATAATCCTTATAAAATTACAGAGAATATGGTGATTGACGCAATGCTCAAGCTTGAAAATTATAATAATTAATTATGAAAGGATAAACCACTATGAAAAAAATTGTTAAAAGAATTTCGGCACTGCTTATGGCAGTTGTACTTCTTGCATCTGTATTTGCAGGATGCTCCTCGGCTAAAAGCGGTGGCGAGGCTGAAAAAAACAATTCAAAAGAGGGAAAATTCGGTATTGTCGTACAGACAGGCGCAAACGGTGCCTTTGTTGATATGAAGGACGGTATTATCGCAAAAATGAAAGAGGCAGGCTACGAAAACGCAACCTTTGATTACAAGGACGCTCAGGGCGACCCAACAACTCTTTCAACAATCATCAGCTCTATGGACGACGGCTCCTATGATGCAATTTTCACAATCGGTACAGCCTGCACACAGACTCTTGTAAATCTCGGCTCCGAAACACCTTGCTTCTTCTGTGCGGTTTCTGCTCCTGTTGAGGCAGAGGTTATCACCGATATGAACAAGCCCGACAAAAACGCAACAGGTACTTCAAATGCTATTCCTGTATCTGACATAATTGATATGGGATACAAAATTACTCCCGACGTTAAAAAATGGGGATTTGTATATTCAACCTCACAGGTAAACGCAGTTGATACTGTTGAATCCGCCCAGGCTTACCTTAAAGAAAAGGGCATTGAGTATGACTCAGCAACAGTTGAAACCTCTGCCGATGTTAAATCTGCGGCAGAAACACTTATCGGTAACGGATGCGATGTAATTTTTGTACCTAATGACGCTATTGTACAGGACGGCGTTTCTGCTCTTGCACAGGTTTGTGAGGAGGCAAAAATTCCAACCTATGCTTCATCGGCAACAACAGTTAACAGCGGATGCCTTGCAACACTTGCAATTGACGATAAGGGTATCGGTGCAAAAACTGCCGAAAAATGTATTCAATACCTTAACGGTACAGCTATTGAGGAGATTCCCGCCGAGGTTGTGGGTATAGATTACTGCACATTTAATGGCGGCGTTGCTTCTTCGCTTGGTATTTCAACTCCCGATAAAGACACTATCGGCTATGAAATCCAGGTTGTAAATCAATAATTAATTTCACGGCGGGGGCTTGCTCTCGCCGTAGTATTGTTCAAGCTATAAGGATTAATAAATATGCAGGTTTATATTACTGCCGTTGAAGAGGGCTTTCTATACGCTCTGCTCGCTATCGGCATTTACATTTCATTAAGAATTTTAAATATTCCCGACCTTACCACAGAAGGCTCATTTGGCTTCGGCTCTGCCATTGCGGCTGTGGTTGCGTCACAGGGATTTTCGTTTTTAAGCTTTGTTGCCGCATTTTTTGCAGGCGTTCTTGCCGGCGTTATTACCGGACTAATTCAGACAAGGTTAAAGGTTCATCCTGTCCTTGCAGGAATTATCACTATGAGTGGCTTGTATTCAGTCAATCTAATGGTGCGTGGCTCGTCAAACCTTAATTTCAACCAAAACAGCGTGTTTACAAGACTATTTAACGCCCTCGGTATTTCCGGTGTTAATAAAAAAATTGTGGGACTTATCGTGTCTGCGATTATTTGCGTTATTGTTCTTGCTCTGATAATTGTATTCTTTAAAACACATATCGGACTGTGCATTCGTGCAACAGGGGACAATTCCGACATGGTGCGTGCATCATCTGTTAATGTTAATTTCTCCCTTGTTTTCGGCTTGGCTCTTGCTAACGGGCTTATCGCACTTTCCGGTGCGCTTATATCACACTATCTCGGCTTATCTGACCAAAGCTTTTCCAATGGTACTCTTATCTATGGACTTGCAGCCGTAATCATCGGTGAGGCAATTTTCGGTAAAAGAAGCGTTACACTCGGTCTTATCAGTGCAGTTGTCGGAAGTGTAATTTATAAGATTATTGTTGCTTTTGTTATTGATGTTTCGCTATTTGGTAAGAATAGTGAAAATCTTATGAAGCTTGCCTGTGCAATTATTGTTACTCTTACATTTGTTATCCCGGCTGTTAAGGACGCCGCAGAGAACAACAGGGTAAAGAAGGAGGCGAAGAAAAATGCTTGATGTAAAAGGCGTTTCAAAAACCTTCGCCAAAGGTACGGTTAATGAGCATATTGCACTGCAAAATGTAAATCTTCATCTTGACAACGGCGAATTTGTTACAATTGTTGGCTCAAACGGTGCCGGTAAGTCATCGCTTTTCAACATTCTTTGCGGTACTTATCTACAGGATTGCGGTAGCATTAAGCTTGATGATATGGATATTTCCTTTATGCCCGAGCATAAAAGAGCAAGGCATATCGGCAGAGTTTTTCAGGATCCTATGAAGGGTACCGCTCCTAATATGACTATTGAGGAAAATCTTGCCCTTGCGTATTCTCGTGCCGGCTCATCCTATTTATCCCTTGGCGTATCAAAGAAAAAGGCTAAATTTTTTAGAGAAAAGCTTGCTGATTTTGATATGGGGCTTGAGGACCGTATGAGAACTAAGATAGGCTTACTTTCGGGCGGGCAGCGTCAAGTTGTAACACTTCTTATGTGTACAATAGTAACGCCGAAATTACTGCTGCTTGACGAGCATACTGCCGCTCTTGACCCTGTAACTGCCGATAAGGTTATGACTATCACAAATAAGATAGTAAGTGAAAATAAAATTACTACTCTTATGATTACTCATAATATGTCACAGGCTCTTGCTACAGGTAATCGTACGATTATGATGGACAGCGGTGAAATTATCATAGACCTTGATGAAAATAAACGCCGTGGTATGTCCGTTTCCGATTTGTTAAGTCTTTATAAAAAACATGAAAATAAGGATTTTGACAACGACAGAATACTTCTTCAAAAGGATTAAAAAAATAAGCGTCCTCGCAGTGAGGACGCTTATTTTCGTTTTATTTAGTAATACATAAATTCATTCAATAATTCATCAAATAATCCACCGAAAATTCCGGCACCGATGGTAATGCCGAGTATCAATATTACGATAGCTGCAATTATGCATAAAGCGGCAATAACCGTGCTGATTATGCCCATAATTTTAGCTGCCTTGTATTTTGAGTCATCAGTCATTTTGTAAGCCTTTGCACCCTTTACCCAGCCTATAATACCAAAAATAAGACCAAGTATGCTGACGCCGTGGCTAACTGTTAAAATAAGAGCGAGTATGCTCAAAACAAAGGCTGCGTCGCCCCAATTCTTAACCTTTTTCATTTCGTTAAAAGCAACAGGGTTTTGACTGTTGTATTGGTTGTAGCTTTGATAATTTGGTGTGTTCTGAGGATTTGAAATAAGCCTTGTTCCGCAGGCGGGGCAAGCAAATGAACCCTCCGGTGCATTGTAACCGCATCTCGGACAAATCATAATAATATTCTCCTTTTCATTTTTTTTAATTATATCACACCTGATTTGTAATATCAATTGCTAAAAAACAAAATATTTTTTTATGAATATAATAATATCGGATGTTTATTTTTCTAAGGATTTGGTAAAAATTATAATAGAAATAATAAACAAAAAGGTGATTAAATGAATGTTCACAGAGGCGATATTTATTATGCCGATTTAAGCCCTGTTATCGGAAGCGAGCAGGGAGGAGTAAGACCTGTACTTATTGTTCAAAATGATGTGGGCAATAAATTTTCCCCAACGGTAATTGCCGCCGCTATTACGAGCAGACAGGATAAAAACAGTCTGCCTACTCATATAGAGGTGGATGCAAGAAACTGCGGTCTTGCCAAGGACAGTATTGTTCTTCTTGAACAGGTGAGGACTCTTGATAAGCGCAGGCTGAAGGAACGTATGGGTGCTCTTGACAATAACGATATGTCAAAGGTAAATCAGGCTCTCACAGTAAGCTTCGGTTTATAAATATTATTACTGATTACCGCAGTATATCTGCGGTAATTTCTTTTTGTTGTCTTTGTATATAATATGTTGTACAATATAAATAACCTTAATTAAATCTTAACTTTTTCTTGTTTAGTTTTTTGAATGAATATAGTTTAATGTGTATGACGGAGGAATTATTATGTATAATGTATTAGTTTGTGATGACGACAAAGCAATACTTAATTCAATCAGAATTTATCTTACCCAGGAGGGCTACAATGTCCTTACTGCAGTTAACGGCAAACAGGTGCTTGATATAATTTCAAAAAACGAGCTTCACTGCATCATTCTTGATATTATGATGCCCGAGCTTGACGGACTGAGCACAACGCTAAAGGTTCGTGAGAATTATAACTGCCCCATAATTCTGCTTTCCGCAAAAAGTGAGGATACCGATAAAATTACGGGACTTAGCTTCGGTGC
>CAMFRO010000103.1 GCA_945982035.1 uncultured Clostridia bacterium
GCTATTCCAAATTACGTAACGGAAATGTATATGGCCCCTATGACCATATGAGCCCTATACCAAATGTTGACGGCGGACACGGTATGATTTTTAAAAACGGCGACAAAATTATGCTGGTATATCACAGCCCAAACAGACCCGGATTTGAGCATCCTGTGTTTAAGGAAATTAATGATGACGGCATATTTCTTAGGCTTAAGTAGGAAAGGAAGTAACTAATCCGTGACACTAAATGATTTGAAAACCGGACAAAGTGCATCAGTAAAAAGTGTCGGCGGCGAAGGCGCACTTCGTCAGCACTTTCTTGATATGGGAGTCATTCCCGGTGCAGAGGTAACTCT
This sequence comes from uncultured Clostridia bacterium, assembly GCA_945982035.1. GTDB lineage: Bacteria > Bacillota > Clostridia > Oscillospirales > Acutalibacteraceae > Eubacterium_R. The sequence continues at coordinate 342 of CAMFRO010000103.1, forward strand.
TGTAAAATTTGCACCTATGGGCGACCCTATGGAGCTTAGAATACACGGATACGAGCTGACGCTAAGGCTGGCAGACGCAGAAAAAATTGAAGTAGAGCCTATAAGTGCCAAAAGGGAGCAAGCTGCTCAAAGCACACCCAAGGTAAAGGCAGTCCATCCGGGCTTAGGTGAAGGCGGAAAGTATCACGTAAAAGCGGACGAACACCCGGTACCAAAGGGTGAAACGCTGACCTTCGCTCTTGTAGGCAACCAAAACTGCGGAAAAACCACGCTATTTAACCAGCTTACCGGTGCAAATCAGCACGTGGGAAACTTTCCCGGCGTTACCGTTGACAGAAAAGACGGAATTATAAAGGGCCATTCTAACACACTTGTTACGGATTTACCGGGCATTTATTCAATGTCGCCTTACACCAGCGAGGAGCTTGTAACACGTCGGTTTGTGCTTGACGAAAAGCCCAAGGGCATAATAAATATTATTGATGCAGGCAACATTGAGCGCAATATGTACCTAACCATGCAGTTAATGGAGCTTGACGTGCCTATGGTGCTTGCGCTTAATATGATGGACGAGGTACGTGAAAACGGCGGTTCTATCAGAATCAACGAGCTTGAGGGTATGCTGGGCATACCGGTTGTTCCGATTTCGGCGGCGAAAAACGAGGGCGTTGATGAATTAATTGACCACGCTATACATATTGCACAGTACCAGGAGCGTCCGGGACGAGTTGATTTCTGCGGTGAAAACGACCACGGCGGTGCTGTGCACAGATGCCTGCACGGAATAATGCATCTTATTGAAGACCACGCAAGGCGTGCGGATATTCCGGTACGATTTGCGGCGGCAAAGCTTGTTGAGGGCGATGAAATTATACTTGACGCCCTTAAGCTTGATAAAAACGAAAAGGAAATGCTTGAATTTATTATCTGTCAAATGGAAAGCGAGCGAGGACTTGACCGAGCCGCCGCCATTGCGGATATGAGATTTCAGTTTATACAAAACGTCTGCTCACAAACAGTTGTAAAGCCTAAGGAAAGCAAGGAGCATCAGCGAAGCAGAAAAATTGACAAAATCCTCACAGGGAAATATACGGCGGTGCCGTCGTTTATAGCAATAATGGGGCTTGTTTTCTGGCTGACATTTAACGTTATCGGCGCATGGCTTCAGGATTTGCTGGCTATGTTTATTGACTGGGTAAGCCGTGGTGCAGATAACATACTGACCGCCTGGAACGTAAACGAGGTTATACATTCGCTTATAATAGACGGAATTTTCAACGGTGTGGGAAGCGTGCTTAGCTTTCTGCCCATAATTGTGACGCTGTTTTTCTTCCTTTCGCTTTTGGAGGACAGCGGATATATGGCAAGGGTTGCCTTTGTAATGGATAAGCTGCTTAGGAAAATCGGCTTATCCGGCAGAAGCATCGTTCCAATGCTGATAGGATTTGGATGTACTGTACCCGGAGTAATGGCAAGCCGTACTCTACCCTCGGAGCGTGACAGAAAGATGACCATTCTGCTGACTCCGTATATGAGCTGCTCGGCTAAGCTGCCTATTTACTCATTTTTTGCCGCCGCATTTTTCCCCGGACACGGAGCGGTGGTAATGGTTTTACTGTATTTTACAGGCATTGTTGTAGGCGTGCTTATGGCCTTGCTGTTTAGAAAAACAATGTTCAAGGGTGAGGCAGTACCCTTTGTAATGGAGCTGCCCAACTACCGTATGCCCGGCGCAAAAAACGTTGTTCGTCTGCTTTGGGATAAGGCAAAGGACTTTTTACAGCGTGCGTTTACGGTAATATTTCTCGCCACCATTGTTATATGGCTTTTACAGACCTTTGATTTACATATGAATATTGTTGAAGATTCTCAAAGCAGTATTCTTGCAAAGGCGGCAGGAATAATTGCTCCCATATTTAAACCGCTGGGCTTTGGAAACTGGGAAATTTCAACGGCGCTTATATCCGGATTTATCGCAAAGGAAAGCGTTGTATCAACACTCAACGTGCTTTACGGCACAACTGCGGCGCTGACATCAACAATGACATCCTCATCAGCGGCGGCGCTTCTTGTATTCTGCCTGCTTTACACTCCCTGCGTGGCGGCAATCGCCTCGGTTAAACGAGAGCTTGGCAGAAAATGGGCAGGCGGAGTTGTTATAGGTCAATGCACCGTAGCGTGGATAGCGGCGTTTATAGTAAAAATTCTTGCCTCTTTAATAGGTACAATAATATGAGTATTATAGATATAGTTATCATCCTGCTGATTTCGGCGGCGGTAATCGGCGCGGTAATATGTATAAAAAAGCATAAAGCCACCTGCCGATGCGGCGGCGACTGTTCAAGCTGCCCGGGATGTAAAAAGGAATAATTAAAATCCGTAAGGTAAAGGCTAAATGCAAATACCTTACGGATTCTTTTATTTATAATGCTTTTTTAATCGGTTATATTCTTCATTTGTAATTAACAGCATTGAACCGTGACGTGGGTGCAGGTGGTTAAGTGAAAAATTGTCCTCCTCGGTCTTTTTAAAGCTGAGTAAGCTGTCGCCCTCCTGCATAAAATATCCGCCGTCAACAAATTTATCCATAATCATTATAAATTTATTGGTTTTTGGATTTTTATAAATACAGTTTCCCTCAACCTTTGTATCGGCAACGGAAACGATATTGCTTTTCGGTTCAAAATAAGGTCCCGACGGACAGTCGGCGACAGCATAGCATATCGCACTTTTTTCCTCATCGGCATAAAACATATAATATTTTGAATTATACTCAATTATATCCGCATCAATGCCTGCCATATTGCTTTTCGGAGCAAAGAGCAGCTGAGGTTCGGTTGTAAAGCTATTAAAATCCTTTGTATAAATAAACCAAATAACCGTGTCAAGAGAGTCGTTGGTATTATGGTGGCTCCAGTAAATCATATACTCATCCCTGAATTTATCGTATATAACCTCCGGTGCCCAAACTCTGTCCGCCGATTTAGTATTATCAAACCGTGAAAAATCAAAAATACGCTCATTTTTCCACTCAATCAAATCCTCGCTGTCCCACATAACTATGGAATTGTTACTGTTCCAGCCGTCGTGACAACGCATATCCGTTGCGATAATATGAAAAACATTTTCTTCATCACGAAATATAAATGGGTCACGGCAGGATTTTTTGCCAAGCCTTTGCTTTATCACCGGCTGATTATTGTTTAACGGAGTAAAATTATATCCGTCACGGGACAGGGCAAAATGCACCGCCTCCTCCTGAGGCAGATTGCCCGTAAAATAGCAAAAAAGAAAATTGCTTTTATCCATAAAATCAGTAATCATAATATTATTTATTGTCAAGGACGGCGTAGGTCAGTCCGTCATCAAGGGATACGAGAGGCTTAAAGCCTAAATTTTCAAGCTTTGATGAATCAAGTACGGCATTTGCGATAAAGGAAAATGCGCCCTTTTCATAATCGTTTGGCAAATCAAATTTTACCTGTGAATTGCTTTCGGGGAATAATTCGCAGTATTTATGCGCCATATCGGCTATGGTGATACGTGACTGTGACGACGCAATATTGTACGCCTCGCCGTTTTTGCCCTTTAGCAAAACGTAAAGCAAGCCCGTAACAGCGTCGCTGACGTAGGTATAGGAGCGAAGCTGCTTGCCCTCGCTTTTAAGTAGAATATCCTCACCTGCCGCCACCTTGCGTGCAAACATTGCACAAACCTTGGAGTCGGTTTTGCTCATTCCTGCGCCGTAAATATAAGAAAGCCTGCCTATACTGACGTCAACTCCGTACTGTTTACCGTAGCAAATCGTAAGATTTTCACAGCATTTTTTGCTTTCGGGATAGCAGGAGCGAACATTTGAGGAGGAAATATAACCGAAATCCTCCTCTCCGATGGTTTCAAGATTTTCGGTTTTGCCGTAAACCTCTATTGTGGAAACATAGAGAAATTTACAGCCGTCACAGCTTTTTGCGTAATCAAGCAGATTAAGTGTGCCGTAAAAATTAATTTTCATAGTACCCACAGGGTCTTTGGCATACATATCGGGGGCGGCATTTGATGCGCAATGGATAATATAATCTGCCTTTTTATCGGTTTTAACAGGCTCGGTTACGTCCTGCACAACAAAGCTTATCTTGCCTAAATCCATATATTCGCTGAATTTTTCGGCGGCACGCTGTTGGTTGCGCACCATTGCGATAATTCTTATATCCTCGCCGTTTTCTTTAACACGCTCCATTAACGCTCTGATGATAAAGGAGCCTATAAAGCCTGTTGCACCCGTAACAAGCACGGTTTTTTTATCAAGCTTTTCCCAGCAAAGGGGATAATTTTTAATACGCAGTATATCCTGCTTAACTATATCGGTCATACAATCAGCCTCTTTAAGCCATATTTGATTTGTTGGCATTCATCTCGCTTGCTTTAAGATATGCTTTCATAAGGTCAATATCTTCCTGAGTGGTGATTTTAAAGTTTGTGCCCTCGCCCAAAATAAGATGAACGCTCTCGCCCAACTCAATAAGCAGCGTACAGGTGGCAACGGTATCCTGAATACCGCGTTTAACCGCCTCCTCGTGAGCCCATACAAATTTGTCAAGACGCAGTGACTGAGGAGTCTGAGTTCTTGCAATATACGAACGGTCAACCACAACGCTTGAGTTGTCCGGGTCCTCGTCCGTCACCTGAAGCAATGCCTCGGTGGCAGGAACGGTGGTAATAGCAGTACCATGGCGTTTTACACCTGCTACATTGGCGGTAATTATATCCTGACTGATTAGGGGACGTACTGCGTCGTGAATAACAACAATACTGTCACCATCATAATGCTCTTTAAGATAAAGCATACCGTTACGCAGAGAATGCATACCGGTATCACCGCCGGGAACTACACCGCTGTCCGGCTGTTCAAGCATTTTTGTAATACCGTATTCCTTGGCACCTCTGACAAGCACATCCTCCCAGCCCTGCAGGCACACAACGGCTATTGCGTCAATATCTCTGTTTTTCTGAAAAGCCTCAAGAGTGTAAAA
>CAMFRO010000104.1 GCA_945982035.1 uncultured Clostridia bacterium
AAAGTTATTGATTATTGTAATAATAATAGAATTTATACTATTGCTGTTACTAATTTACCAAATTTATATGAAAAGTATTATAATCAAAATATTCAGTCAAAATATTTGAAAATTGCTTTAGGATTTCATCCTGAATTAGTTTCGGAATATAAGTCTCAAATAAAAAAATTTGACCAATATGCCACTACAACAAAATATATTGGAGAAGTTGGGCTAGATTACTCGTCAAATGATAAGAAAAATCGAAATGATCAAAAAATTATATTTGATAGAATTGTACAAACATGTAATACTTTCGGCGACAAAGTATTGACTGTTCACTCTCGTAAAGCAGAAAACGATGTTTTATCTATTCTTGAAAACAATCCAAATAAAATCATAATGCACTGGTTTTCTGGTTCACTAAAACAACAAGAACTTGCATTATCTAACGGCTATTATTTTTCTATTAATCATCAAATGTTACAATCGAAAAATGGAAGACGGATAATTGATTCTATTCCGATAGAACGAATATTAATAGAAAGTGATGCTCCTTTTACAAATGGGCTTGATATGTATTACAAAGTAGATTTTATGAATAATATTTATGATTATTTGTCGATTACACGACATATAGAGATTTCAGAATTATCCATAATACTCAAGGATAATTTCAAAAGATTGTTGCTCTGATTTAATATCTAATGGTGGCAACGGTATGGCAACACGAGGTTTTACAACCAATGTGATTTTGATAATACAAGTGATTGAAATAATACGAACAAAATTACCCCTGCGGAAATGTTACGGTTTTGAAAATAGGGGTAGAGTGGGAATGATAGCAAGTGGTTTGTGTGTGAATAGTGTAAACCATAAATTCAAAAGGCGGCGGAACAATCTGCCGCCTTTTATGACACAGGGAATTAATGAATTATTAGTATGCAATTGAATTAAACGGATTCTATATGGCATACAAATCTGTGTAAAATACAACAAAAATTCATAAATAGTATGTTTTTTCATAAAAAATTAATTTCTTTGCAGGAAAAGTATTGTATTATTTTGTTCTGTCTGCTATAATAAATTCGCAAATTACGGAGAATTTTTGCGTGAAAACTTAATAATTTTTTGGGTTTTTGTTGATTAAAAAACGAAAGCAGGGGTTTTGTGAAAAGAGAAAGAGAACAAGCGAATAATCGGGTTAAATCGGCTGTTACGGCTTTATTTTTTTGCCTGATATTCCTTGCCGCCTATCCGCTAAGCTGTTATGCAATGGATTATGATTATCTTAACGCTGAAAAATGGGATAATTCGCAAAATATAAAAAGTGTAAATATAGACGGAAGCTCCGCCGGCAACAAGCTTGACGGAGTTTTTAAATTTTACAGGGATTGTGAAAATAATTGCCTCTACCTTTACTTTTTCGTTGAAGAAAACACTCTGAAGAACTATCAGGATGTCAAAATTTCGCTGACGGTTGATACGGATTATCAAACGTATAATTTTTCCGTAGGGGAGAACGGAATGTGCGACCAGCAAAATGAAGAACAGTCCATATTTCAGGTCTGTCAAAGCTTTTCGTCATATTCCGATACAAGCACGGGGTTGTACATGGCTGCGTTGCAGTCAAATGCATTTGCTAACAGCTCGGTGGATGTGTCCTTGCATATTAACGGTCACAGATATATTATTGTGAAGGCAATTAAAATGGAGGAAATACAGGCAACAACCGCCAATTCCAAAGCGACGGTAAATCAACGCACTGCTAAAACAACAGTTAAATCCGACACAAAAAGCACCACTACGCAGGCTACAACAAAATTTAAGCCAAGCAAAGGTTATACAAGCGGAGGAAATGTTGTTCAGGGTACCGTAGCGCAAAAGCTTATAACCCAGCCAAAAAATACAAATTCCGGCTTAACGGATGCGTCCGATACAGGCACGCAGGCTACTCGGCAAAACGGCAAAACTCACCTTTCAAAGACGGCAATGGCTATTATGATAACCGCATCGGCTATTGCCTTTACAGGAATTATTTGCATTATTTCAGCAGCCGCCTCCCCTAAAAGCAAAACCCCTGAAAAAACTGACGGAGAAAAATAATAAGCAAATGACCGACAGGATTTAATTCCCTGCCGGTCATTTTTTATAAAAATTATTTATTGCGATAGATAATTGCTTCTCTTTCCGGGCCGTTTGAAACCATTGTAATCGGATGCTGAAGCTCATTTTCAATAAACTCAACATAAGCTCTTGCCTCGGCAGGAAGCTTATCATATTCCTTAATTCCGCGGATATCACAGTGCCAGCCCTTAAGTGTTTTAAGAACAGGCTTACACTTTTTCAAAATAGGAGTTGTGGGGAAATCTTTTGTAATTTCTCCGTCAATTTCGTAGCCTACGCAAACCTTGATTTCCTCAAGATAAGAAAGACAATCAAGAGCAGTCATAACCACCTGTGTTGCACCCTGGCACTCAATGCCGTAGCGTGATGCTACGCAGTCAAACCAGCCAACACGGCGAGGTCTGCCGGTGGTGGCACCGAATTCGCCCTTATCACCGCCGTGAATACGAAGCTCCTGCGCCTCATCGCCGAAAATTTCAGACACAAATTCGCCTGCACCTACTGCGGAGGAATATGCCTTTGTAACAACAACAATATCCTCAATCTTGTGAGGAGGAATACCTGCGCCCACTGCGCCATAGCCTGCAAGCGTTGATGATGAGGTAACCATAGGATAAATACCGAAATCCGGGTCTTTAAGAGTGCCTAACTGTCCCTCAAGAAGAATATTCTTGCCCTCCTTCATAGCGTCGGAAAGGTACTTGTGAGTATCACATACATAGGGCTTAATCTTTTCCTTATATTCCATACAGGTTTCAAAAAGCTCGTCCTCGTCAAGAAGAGGCTTGTTATATACATATTTGAGAGTAAGATTTTTAAGAGTACAAATATTTTTAAGCTTTGCTCTCAAAACCTCATCGTCAAACAGCTCGTTAACCTGAATACCGATTTTTGAATATTTGTCGGAGAAAAACGGAGCTATGCCGCTTTTTGTAGAGCCAAAGGCGTTTTTGCCCAGACGCTCCTCCTCATATTCATCAAGCAGAATATGGTATGGCATAAGAATCTGCGCTCTTTCGGACACAAGCAGGTGAGGATTAAGACCTGCCGCCTTTACGTCCTCTAACTCTTTGAGGAATTTATTGATATCAAGGGCAACGCCGTTGCCGATAATACAGGTTGTGTGGTCGTAGCATACGCCTGACGGCATAAGGTGAAGTGCAAATCTGCCATGCTCATTAATAATGGTATGGCCTGCGTTTGCTCCGCCCTGAAAGCGAACAACAATATCACTTTTTTCGGCGAACATATCCGTAATTTTACCCTTGCCTTCGTCGCCCCAGTTGGCGCCGACTATTGCTCTTACCATAATGATTTATTCTCCTTTTAAGGTTATTTATAATTAATAAATTAGTGGTGAAAAAGTCTGATACCCGTCATTGCCATTGCTATGCCGTGGTCGTCACAGCACTCAATAACATTGGCATCCCTAACAGAACCACCCGGCTGTGCAATATATTTAACGCCTGATTTAACAGCACGTTCAATATTGTCTTCAAATGGGAAGAAAGCGTCGGAGCCGAGAGCAACATTATCCATTTGGCTGTGCCACTGCGCTTTTTCCTCTGCGGTAAAGGGTTTGGGACATTCCGTAAAATATCTCTGCCATACGCCGTCCTTCAGCAATTCCTCGTAATCGTCGGAAATATAAAGGTCAATAGCGTTGTCTGCATCACATTTACGCACACCGTCAATGAAAGGCAGGTTAATAACCTTTTCATTTCTTCTGAGCCAGAACATATCAGCCTTACTGCCTGCCATACGGGTACAGAGTATTCTGGACTGCTGACCTGCACCTACGCCGAGAGTTTGTCCGCCCTGGGCGTAAACAACGGAATTTGACTGTGTGTATTTAAGGGTAATCATTGAAATAAGCAAATCAATTTTTGCAATTTCCGGAATTTCCTTAACCTTTGTGGGCATATCGTTGAACAAATCCATAGTGATTTTTGCGTTGTTACGCTTTTGCTCAAACTTAATGCCGAAAACCTGCTTTGTTTCCATTTCGTCGGGAACATAATCAGGGTCAATTTTTATAATAAGAAAATTTCCTCTGCGCTTTGATTTAAGAATTTCCAATGCTTCGTCTGTGTAGCCGGGTGCGATTATTCCGTCTGACACCTCTTTTTGCAAAAATTTTGCAACAGACTCGTCACAAACATCGGACAAAGCCGCAAAATCACCGAAGGAGGACTGACGGTCACAGCTTCTTGCACGGACATACGCTTGGGCAATAGGTGAAAGCTCCAAGCCGTCGGGAACCATACAAACCTTTCTGTCAACATCATCAAGGGGACGTGCAACAGCGGCACCTGCCGGTGAAACGTGCTTGAATGATGCTGCACTTGCAAGACCGGTTGCCTCTTTAAGCTCCTTAACCAGCTGCCATGAGTTGAATGCGTCAAGCAGATTAATATAGCCTGCCGCACCATTTAACACTTCAAAAGGAAGCTCCTTGCCGTCCATGTGGATACGGGCGGGATTTTGGTTAGGGTTACATCCGTATTTCAATTTGTATTCCGTCATAAGCCTGCTCCTTATTATATATAAATTCTGATACAACTATGTATTTTACAATAGTTTATTGAAAAAAGCAAGGCACAGTGTTACAATAAATCAAACGGAGGGCAAAAAATGACAGGATTTTTAGTGATTAACCATTATTTAAAGGGTGAAAAGTATGACGAATTGCACAATCACCTTGTAAAAAGTGCAAAAAAATGTGATATTACGCTGAAAATTGTAACAAATCAGCAAATTATTTTCAACAGGGAAAAACCTGATTTTGTTTTGTTTTGGGACAAGGATGTAAACACGGCAAAAATGCTTGAGAACAAGGGTGTTCACGTGTTTAATTCCGCCGACTCCATCGCACTTTGCGACGACAAGGCAAAAACCTATCTTGCCCTTGAAAATATTGTTCCCCAGCCAAAAACCATAATTGCACCGCTGTCTTTTTTTGAATGTGATTACAGCGAATTTATTGACTCGGCAACAGAACAATTAGGATTGCCTCTTATTTTTAAGGAGTGTTGCGGCTCCTTTGGTGAGCAGGTTTATCTTTGCAATACAAAAGAGGAAATTAAAAACCACATCAACGGCAAGCCGTTTTTACTTCAGAAATATATTG
>CAMFRO010000105.1 GCA_945982035.1 uncultured Clostridia bacterium
CGTAGCGTCTCGTGGGCTCGGAGATGTGTATAAGAGACAGATTATATATTATACATTATTTCTAAAGTAAAAACAATAAATAAGTACAAAATTCATATTCTGTTTACCAACAGACTATGAATTACGGTAATTCTTGAAAAAAAGCCGATTATATGATATTATATACCGGTAGTAATTTTTCGGAGATGAGAATATGCACGAATCAGGCGAAATGTATCTTGAAACAATCTATGTGCTTTGTGAAAAAATACCAAATGTACGCTCTATTGACGTGGCGGAATATATGGGATTTTCAAAGCCCAGCGTCAGCCGAGGAGTAAATTTGCTTAAAAGCGACGGATATATAAATGTTGATGAAAAGGGTTATCTAACGCTTACGGATTCGGGAATGGATTTGGCAAAGAAAATTTACGAGCGACACACCTTGCTTACAAGAGCATTAAAAAAATTGGGAGTTGACGATAAAAATGCAGAGGCGGATGCCTGCAAAATAGAACACATAATTTCCGACACCACATTTAACGCTATAAAAAAACACATTTCAAAAATTTAACGAAGCTACAACAAAACCGCTTGAGAATTTAGTCTCAAGCGGTTATTTTAATCATAATTTTGTATCATTTCAAATTCCTGCGACCTTAATACATTTAAAAGGTCGCTGTTGCTTTTTATTTGAGTATCAGTGATAATTCCTCCTTTGGCAAGGTTTTTTACCACGTGAAAATCCGATCCGGAAACCATGAGCTTGCCTGTTTCCTGCGCCCAATGGTAAGCCTCCTCATTTGACTGCCTGTCAGTTTTGCCATTAAATACTTCTATTCCGTCAATGTATTTAGGATTGCACCTGCGCATACCGGGACGGAAAGGGTGCGCTTGATAAACAAGATAACCCTGCTTGTGCATAAGACGGTAAACATCACGCTCAAAAAGCTTCATCAGATTGCCCTGTTTTTCAAGCCACTGCTCATCAACGCCGTAAATCAGATAATCATTGGCGGTTCCGTAATGGCGAAGCTCCATACCCAACAATACGGTAAAGTTTTCATCCTCGTACTTTTTCATTTCTCTGTAACCGGAAAGATAAAACTGAATTTCCTTCTGGGGACGGGGGATGTGATGAGGCTTTTTCCAGGTCATAGGGCTATAATGGTCGGTAACTACAATACCCGAATAGCCCTGTTCTTTATATAATTTAGCTATTTTCTTTGGTTCTACTCTGCCGCACCGGCTTACCATACCGGTATGGCAATGCATTTCGTATTTGAATTTCATAATAATATTATTACATTTTCTTTACTTCTTCAAACTCGTCAATAATTTCCTGCTCCGGCTTCTTTGTAGCAAGAGATACAACTACATTTACAATAAGTCCGATAACGAATGCCGGCAAAAGCTCATAAATATTAAGCACATCGCTTAGTCCTGCAATTACGTATTTCCAAACAAATACCATTGCACCGCCGGAAATCATACCTGCAATTGCACCGTATTTGTTTGAGCGCTTCCAGAAAAGTGAAAGCAAAACAACAGGACCAAATGCTGCACCGAAGCCTGCCCATGCAAACGATACAATACCGAATACAGAGGAATTTGAATCCCATGCAATAATTACGGCAATTACCGAAATAGCAATAAGGGTAACTCTTGCAACAATCATTTTTGCCTGCTCGGAAAGGTTAAGCTTAAACAATCCGCCTAAAATATTTTCACTTGCAGATGATGACGCTGCCAAAAGCTGACTGTCGGCAGTTGACATTGTGCTGGCAAGAATACCGGCAAGGATAACACCGGCGATTAATGCTGCCGCAATACCGTTCTTTGAAAGCAGCTCGGCAATCTGAATAATAATTGTTTCGCTGTCTGCAAGAGGTGCGATGGCACTATTATTAACCATTCCCAATCCTACAATACCGATAAGAATTGCAACCGACATTGAAATAACAACCCATACTGTGCCTACACGGCGGGAGGTTTTGATTTTATTGGGATCCTCAATAGCCATAAATCTTAGCAAAATATGAGGCATACCGAAATATCCTAAGCCCCATGCAAGCGTTGACACAATTGTTAAAAAGCTATGAGATACGGCAGTGCCTGTTTCGGCATTATACGTTTCAAACATTGAAACATAGCCGCTAAGTGATTTTGCATTTTCAATTACAGCTTCCATTCCGCCTGCTCTTGAAACGCCGAATACAAGCACTATAATAAGTGCCGTTGTCATTATGATAGACTGAATAAAGTCGGTTGTTGATGCGGCATTAAACCCTCCCAATGAGGTATAGCCCACTATAACAATAGCAGAAACAATCATAGCAATATGATAATCAACACCGAAAAGGGTGCCGAAAAGCTTTCCGCATGCGGCAAATCCTGAGGCGGTGTAAGGAACAAAGAATATAATAATTACAAATGCCGCAATAGCCATTAAAACCTTACTTTTGTCCTTATATCTCAATGAAAAATAGTCGGGAACAGTAATTGCACCGATTCTTGCCGAATAATAGCGCAGACGCTTTGCAACAATCAGCCAGTTAAAATATGTACCGATTGCCAAACCGATAGCAGTCCAGCCTGCGTCGGCAACACCTGTAAGATAAGCGACACCGGGCAGGCCCATCAAAAGCCAGCTTGACATATCCGATGCCTCAGCACTCATTGCCGTTACAAGAGGTCCTAATTTTCTGCCGCCGAGATAAAAATCACCGACATTCTTTGTTTTTTTTGAAAATACTGCGCCAACGATAACCATAACCGAAAGGTATGCCACAATGGATATCATTATACAAATCTGTGCGCTTGTCATAACATCTCCTCCAAACTGAAATGTAAATAAGATACATCATTTTAACATATTAAAGCGTTAAATGCAAACAATATAGTAATTTTTTCTTTAAAAAACCAATTATTCCATAAATAACCACCTAAAACTTTGCATATTAGCATTTCCGATGTACAAAATATTACAGAGAAAATTACTAAAAATCAACACAGGGAGAATGTAAAAATGAAAGCAACAGGAATAGTCAGAAGAATTGACGATTTGGGCAGAATAGTTATTCCAAAGGAAATAAGGCGCTCTTTTCGTATCAAGGAGGGCGACCCTCTTGAAATATACACCGATGCCGAGGGAGAGGTTATCTTTAAAAAATATTCACCCATCGGTGAATTATCCGCCTTTGCAAAGCAATACGCCGATGTGCTGTACAAAAGTGCCGGCCTGCCGATAGCTATTACTGACAACGATCACGTTATAGCGGCGGCAGGAATAAGCAAGCGTGAAATTATGGAGCGCAGAGTATCAAAAAGCCTTGAAGATTTAATGGAGGGCAGACAGATACACATTAAAACCGACAAGGTACCGTCTATGGACGCCATAGAGGGCTATGACAGGTCTGCACAGATTGTTTATCCCATAATTTACGGCGGCGATGTCAGCGGATCCATTGCAATGCTTGAAAATGAAGAAAGGGACATACCCTCAGAGGCTGATATAAAGCTACTTCAGGTAGCGGCGGCATTTTTAGGAAAGCAAATGGAATAGTATTGGTAATATTGCACAAAATTTTATAACTTTTATTGTGCAATATGTTACATAGGCAGAAAGTTCAAAGAACCCCTTGAAAAATGAAAAAACAAGACTATAATCATTGACTGAAGAGAGGAATTTTCAGGTAACAAGAGGTTTGCGAATGAAGAAATTTCAAAACGAGGCATACGGATACATAAAGGATATGTTTGTTCAGCACAATATGGTAAAGCGTTGCGTTCTTTCGGTTTTAGGCATTATTGTAATGGGCTTCGGAATATCGCTTTTTTCCGTATCAGGCTTTGGAGTTGACCCCTTCACTTCTATGAATATGAATATTTCATCTGCCATTGGCATTGATTACGGCACACTTCAAATGCTTGTAAATATTTTTATCCTGGTTATTGTAATTATATTTGCACACAGAGGACTTGTTGGAATATCAACAGTTGTAAATATGGCAGGGTTGGGATATGCAATCCAGTTTTTCAAGGATATAATAGAGCCGCTTTTCGCAGGATACTATGATGTGATGATTTTTAGAGTGCTTCTTCTGTTGGCAGGAATAATCATACTTTGCTTCGGCAGTTCAATGTTGTTTACCACAAACGTGGGTGTAGGACCTTACGATGCAATAGGCTATATGTTCAGCCAAATGATTAAGGTGCCCTATAAATGGATGCGTATTTTTACAGACGTTGTTGTAATCGCCGTAGGCTTAACTGTCAGTGGCGGATTGACAGGACTTCTCCATGGCGACCTTTCAGCCGTAAAAAATATCGGAATAGGCACGCTGATTACCGCCTTGCTTATGGGTCCGCTGGTAAACTTTTTCGCTAAGAAGGTCAGCAGTAAAATTATGGACATTGATTATGCCGGAATTAGCAAGGACGTGGCGTTCTTTATGATTAAAGGTGCTATGCTGAAAAACCCTCAAATAAATATAAACCACAGAAAAATCAATATGGAGTCCACTCCCTACCAGGTTTTTGAACGCAGTTAATGTAACAATTCGCAGCGGGATAAATACTTGTTATAAGGTTTATCCCACTCTTTATATATTTCTATTTTTCATAAATTTACTCCACGAAAAAAAGGCTGTCTAAAACAGCCTTTTTTTCTTACTATTTATGATATTTTGAATTGTTTAAGATTGAAAAGGCACGATAAACCTGCTCGGTGAGAACGAGGCGCATAAGCTGGTGGGGCAGGGTCATTTTACCAAAAGACAATTTAAAATTACTGATATTCTTAATTTGAGGTGAAAGTCCAAAGGAGCCGCCGATTACAAATGTAATTTCGCTGACGCCGGCATTGACGGTGCTTTGAATTTTTTGTGCAAAATCCTCGCTGCTAAGCTGTGTTCCCTCAATACAAAGGGCAAAAACAGCCGAGGATTTTGGAATTTTGTCGGCAATACGCTGACCTTCCTTTTCAATAACCTTAGCTATTTCCCCGGAGGTGGGATTATCAGGGCATCTTTCCTCAGGTATTTCAACAATATTAACCCTTGCATAAGGCGATATGCGTTTTATATATTCGGTGCAGCCATCCTTTAAAAACTTTTCTTTAAGCTTTCCCACGGCGATAATGGTAATTTTCATCATAAAACAATAGGTCTTTCTTTATTCTCGGCAGGAGAAACGTA
>CAMFRO010000106.1 GCA_945982035.1 uncultured Clostridia bacterium
GATACTCTTGCACTGCTTGCAAAGCTTCTTTAATTATTACCATCACCATAGGACTTTCTTATTGAATTATTTTTATTAAAGATTTATAATGTATCTATGCAACAGGCTAAGAAGAAAAATACAATTAGAAAAATTGAATATAAAAATAAAGAATCGCTTTTCCTTATAATAAGAGGTCTTGAGGTTGGCGTTGCCGCAGGTCTTGTCTGCGTTTTGTACAGGTATCTGCTGTCCTTTGCGGAAGCCTATCTTTATAGGGTGATAGATTGGACAGGCGGTATTGCGCTCAGAACAGTACTGTGGCTTTTGATTTTGGCGGTTTTAGGAGTATTTGTTGCCTTCGTCAACAGGTGGGAGCCTATGGCGGCAGGCTCGGGCATACCGCAGATAAACAGCGAAATTAAAGGCAGATTAAGCCCTGACTGGTGCAGAGTTATAGTCGTTAAGCTTGTGGGCGGAACAACATCTGTGTTTGCCGGCTTGTCACTGGGAAGAGAGGGCCCAAGTGTTCAGCTGGGCGGTATGGCGGCAAAGGGCGTTGCAAAAATCACAAAGGCGGACAAAACCACCGAGCTTCGTATGATTAGCTGCGGCGCAGGAGCAGGTATGGCGGCGGCGTTTAACGCTCCTCTTGCGGGCATTATGTTTGTGCTGGAGGAAATACACCATTCCTTTGACAAAAACATTCTCTGTATGGGTATTGTTTCAACCGTAACCGCCGATTATATCTCAAAGCTGTTTTTCGGACAGAATACGGTGTTCAACTACGATACGGTTAATTTTCCTCTGCAAAAATACTGGCTGCTTATTCTGCTGGGAATAATTCTCGGTGTAAGCGGTTCCTGCTACACCTTTATAATGTTAAAGGCGCAGGATTTGTACAAAAGCATAAAGAAAATTCCAAATTATGTAAAAATGCCTGTGATTTTTGTTTTAAGCGGTGTTGTAGGACTTTATATACCACAAGTTCTCTGTGGCGGTCACAGTATGGTGGAATATTTGCTTAAAGAGCATCCCACCGTCGGCATTATGTTTTTTCTGCTGGTGGCAAAATTTTTGTTCGGCACCGTAAGCTTTGCTTCAGGCGCACCGGGCGGAACACTCTATCCTCTTTGTATTCTCGGCACGTATTTGGGTGCTGTTTTCGGCAACACTGCCGTGGATTTGCTTAATCTTGAAGCAGATATGTGGGAGGAATTTGTTGTAATCGGTATGGCAGGATTTTTTGCATCCACCGTTAAAAGTCCCATTACAGGTATTGTTCTCGTATTTGAGCTTACAGGTAATATGAACAATCTTCTGCCCTTAGCGACGGTTTCTCTTATTAGCTATGCCGTGTCAAATCTTATTGGCTCTCAGCCTATTTACGAGGCGTTGTCATCAAGAATAACCGTTCCTGCCGATGATAGACCTAAGTTCAGTCCCAAGGCGGAGAAGATAATTAAATCTTATGTTGTTCAGGTGGGCTCACCTCTTGTGGGAAAGAAAATTAAGGAAATTGAATGGGGCAGGCATTGTCTTATTGTCACCGTTGACAGAGGCGAGGAAAGCATAACTCCCAACGGTGATGTGGTGCTTCAGGCAGGTGATGAGGTTGTGTTCCTTGTCAGTCAGCGAAAATATGCAGGCAATATCAATAACCTTGAAAGTTTATTTAATAAGTGAGCCTTTAGGGAAGGTAAATGATTTAACGGGGCTGTCTCACATAAAATCGTGAGGCAGCCCCGTTAGTGTTATTTTGATGATATTTTTATCAGCTTTACTCCGTGGGCAGGTAGCTCCGCCACCACAAAGTTTTCTATATCATAATAGGTTTCCTTTTTCCATATATCGTAAACGGTATAGGGTGTGTCGGCTATTGCCACGGAACGCAGGTCAAAGGTGAATACTCTTTTCTTGTCATCTGTGTTGAATATGGCAATGTATTTACATTCCTTGCCGTTGGCACTCCAGATAATTGTGCCCTTGCCGTTTCTCTCTTTTCTGAAAATTTGCCTTGCGCCGTAGGAGGTGCGGTGCATTTCCAAAAATGCTTTGTTAGTCAGCAGATTAAGTGTAAATTTATCACATTCCGGCAGATTACCGCCGATCATAAGGGGACTTTTGAATATTCCCCACAGAGTCATCATAGTTTTTTGCTCGCTATGGGTGAATTGTGTCATACGGTCCTGAGGTCCGTTACAGCTGCCGTTTTTGCATAGCCTTCCCACAGGGAGCATATCGCAGTCGGGCCAGTTGCCGGGACGTGACACTCCCTGCCACTGCTCGCATTTGTCAAACATTGCATATAGACTGCTCCAATTGTCCCAAAAATCACCTGTAAGCCTCCACATATTTGCATTTTGCTTTAGATGCTCAGCCTTGCTTCTCAAGGCAGGACCGGGGGACAGGGAAAGTACAATATCTCTGCCGCAGTTGTCAATGGCTTTTCTTATCATTTCTATTTCGTAGGCTGCGGAGTATGGATTGTCGTGCTTGCTGTATTCCGTAATGCATATATCGTCGCATTTTATAAAGTCAACGCCCCACTGAGCATACAAATCAATTATACTGTTGTAATACTGCTGAGCCTCGGGTGTGTTTTTTACACCGTACATATCTGTATTCCAGGAGCAAATTGAGTTTGTGTGGGCGATGTCCTTGCACCTTGCGTCACAGCCGGCAATTTTACAGTTTCGTGTTACTGCCTGACGAGGTACACCTCTCATAATATGTATGCCGAATTTAAGACCTAAGGAATGAACATAATCCGCAATAGGCTTAAATCCTTTGCCCTCGGCGGCAGAGGGAAAACGCTTGGGCGATGGCATAAGTCTGCCGTGCTTGTCCATTTCAAGCCTTGCAAAAGGATTGTAGTCGTAGCCCTTTGCCTTTGGCTCGTACCATTGAATGTCACACACAACGTATTCCCAGCCGAACTCCTTAAGATGCTCGGCCATATAATCTGCGTTTTCCTTTAACTGTTCTTCTGTAATGCCGGGTCCAAAACAATCCCAACTGTTCCAGCCCATCGGCGGAGTCTTTGCAAATGTTCTGTGTTTAAGCATATTTTTCTACCTTTCAATAGTTTCTTTTTTGAGAACAAATACAAGCCAGCCCTTCTCCTCAAAGCGCTGAACTACTTTAAAGCCGTTTTGTGCAAATGACATCAGCACCTCATCCTCACGAGATTCAATAATTCCTCCGGTTATATAAATGCCGTTGTCACTTAAAAATTCATTTACCTGTGTGTTAAACTTAATAATTATATCGGCAACAATGTTTGCTACTATTACATTGTATTTCTCGCTTACCTTGTCAGATAAGTTGCCTTGCACTGCATCAAAAACAGGGGGTTCAAATCCGTTTTTCTTAGCATTGTCAAGGGCAGTTTTTACTGCAAGAGCGTCTATATCAACACCGAATGCGCTTTTTGCACCAAGCAAAAGACTTGCTATTGATAATATTCCGCTGCCGCATCCTATGTCAAGCACCCTTGAATCCTCGTTTATGTATTTCTCAAGGGTTTCAAGGCATAGCTTTGTGGTTGGATGCGAGCCTGTGCCGAAGGCAAGTCCCGGTTCAATATCAAGTACCCTTCTGCCGTTTGACTCGTATTCTTCCTCCCATACGGGACGTATCAGTAGCTTTTCTCCCACAGGCATTGGGTGAAAATACTGCTTCCAGTTATTCTGCCAATCCTCTGCATCACAGGTGTTAAGGGATATTTCATATTTTATACCGGCAAAGCTCAGCCTGTCCTCAAGAAAGGACACAGACTCTCCGGGATTTTCAAAAGCATTGATGTAAATGTGAATTATGCCCTTGGTTCTGTCCTTTTTCAGCAGACCTTCCTCAATTAAATCAATGTGAGCAATCTCCATTGTCTCCTGCTCAAGTGCGGAATAATCCTCTATATATATTCCGTAGGGTACGGTCATATTTGCTATGTCGGCAGCGGTGTCAAGGTCTTTAACATCTACGCTGACGGCAATTTCCGTCCATCTATCCTGTTCTTCACCCATTATTTATCTTCCTCGCCTGTAAAATTTACTTTATGCTCGGTACCCGACAAGCCGTGGTTGTAAAGCTTGCGGTTGTCTAACGCCCACTGACGGTCGGTGAATTTATGCACCTCAACCTTGCTTACTGCGTTGTTTATTTCATAAATCGTTGCGTCAAGAGAGTCAAGGCAGGATAATATTTCCGCCTCAAGAAACATTGGTCTTACCGCCGCACCATAGTCCGGCTCTCCGTGGTGGGATAAAATCATATGTTCAAGCAGAGTTACAACCTCGCTGTCAATTCCCAGCTCCCTTGCGGTGTCGTTAACATACATTGCACCCTTTACAAGATGACCTATTAATTGACCGTCGTTGGTGTAAGCCTTTGCAAGTCCTGTTGTTGACGTCTCAAGCTCCCAGGTTTTTGCAACATCGTGGAGAATAACGCCCGAAAGCAGTAAATCTCTGTTAACATTGGGGTATATTTTGCATATCTCCTCTGCCATTCTGACAATACTCATAGTGTGGTACATCAAGCCGCCTACCATAGCGTGATGAAGTCTTAATGCAGCGGGGAATTTTATAAGAGCGTCCTTGTGCTCATCAAGAATTTTTAAAACAATTTTCTTTAAATCCTCGTTTTCAAAGGCGTTAACCCTTTTAACAATCATATCATATAACTGTTGTCCGCCTATGTCGGAGGATGGAACCAGGTCGCTTAAATTATAATCATCTTGGTCGTTTACGGGACGCATCTGAGCAATTCTGAATTGCTCCTTGCCGTTATATTCCTCTTTTGTGCCTCTTACCTTTACTATCATATCCTGTTGATAAAGGCCGCTTTGTGTAAAATTCCAAAGCTTTGCAGGTATCTCGCCCTCTTTGTCCGCAAGAACAACGTCAAGATAGGCGGAGCCGTTTTTCGCCGTTTTTTCCTCACATTTTTTCAGCAGTGCAAATCCGTCGCACATACCGTTTGACAGTTCTTTAAATTTCATATTTTGCTCCTTAAGTTGGCGGTAGCCGAAACAATATGGTTTTGACACAATCTTTTCCGCCAATACTTTGTTAAATTATTTTTGAATACGGCAGTATGCCAAAATAATTATGCCTTGTCTTGACGCAAAATATTTGCATCAAAACTGCAAGGCAC
>CAMFRO010000107.1 GCA_945982035.1 uncultured Clostridia bacterium
GACAAATTCAACTCAATTCCCCACGAAAAATACAAATACTAACAAAAAAACGGAAACTCAATGAGTTTCCGTTTTTTTATCCGATTATTCCGAGATGCTCAAGCAGAATTTTTACTCCGATTAAAACAAGTATTATACCACCGGCAAGCTCTGCCTTGCTTTTATATTTTGCACCGAATCTATGCCCTATAAGAACTCCCACCGCCGACAAAACAAATGTTGTTACTCCGATTAAGGCAACGGCCGTCCATATATTTGTTTTAATGATGGCAAAGGTTATACCCACCGCCAAGGCGTCTATGCTTGTGGCTATCGCCAAAACAAACAACTCTTTTATACTGAAGGGCTTGTCCTCGCCGTTATCATCGTCGTGAAAAGAGTCGTAAATCATTTTTCCCCCGATAAATGCAAGCAAAACAAAGGCTACCCAATGGTCAAAATTTTCTATATACTTTTTAAACGAGCTGCCTAAAAACCAACCGATAACAGGCATAAGTGCCTGAAAGCCGCCGAAGAAAAGTGCGATCAACGCAGTTTGTCCGCCGTTAATTCTGTTCTGCATTTTAAGTCCCTTGCAAATTGAAACTGCAAAGGCATCCATAGACAAGCCTACGGCAATAAGAAAAATCTCACCAAATCCCATATTCTTACCCCTTTACATAAAAAATGACTCGGGCACGGTTGTAACCGCACCTGAGTCTTGTCATTTAATATAAGCCAGATTTATTATAAATCAGTATGTTGACTTATCACGTTTAGGGTAAGCAATGGTTTATTACTGTTATCCTAAGCGCCGACTACTCCCTCAAGAAGTATAAAGATAATATCATATTAACAATTTGATGTCAACTGAATACTTGCAAATTAATCGTTAAGCTTTGCAAGCTCCTCACGGAAGGATTCCGCACTGTCAAATTCCTTATAAACAGAGGCAAATCTAACGTAGGCAACCTCGTCAATTTCCTTTAGCTTTTCCATAATAAGCTCGCCGATTTTAGCAGAGGTAACCTCTCTGTCAACAGAGGACTGAAGGGACGCTTCAATTTCCGATATTTTCTGCTCTAACTCGGCAACGGTAACATGACGCTTTTCGCAAGCACGCAGCATTCCCTTTAATATCTTGTTACGGTCAAACACCTCACGGGACCTGTCCTTTTTAATAACAATAATAGGCACGTCCTCAATAACCTCATAGGTTGTAAAACGCTTACCACACTGCAAGCATTCACGGCGGCGGCGGATGCGTTCATTCTCGTCGGTGGGACGGGAGTCAATTACCTTGCTTTCGGTATAACCGCAGAAGGGACACTTCATAATTTTATCCTCCTTATCTTTGGATAAAAGTAATTATAATCTTGGATAAAAATGATTATAACACAAGATATAGAAAAATGCAAGTATTTTTACTTTACACAATATATTGATTATGTCATTGCGTTTTTAGATTAGCTTCCCTGTTATTGTAGATGAACATCCAAATAGCCATAGCACAAATTATAAAATAGCCCACAAACGACAAAGCGTCGGGCACCTGACCGCCTAAAAAGAAATATCCTGAAATAGCGGTGAAGATGACATTTGAATAGTCATAAACCGAAATTTCCCTGCTGGGAGCGAAGGTATAGGCGGCAGTTATTGAGAACTGACCTCCTGCGGCACATACGCCCACAAGCACAAGATATATCAGCTGCTTAGCAGTCATAGGGTGATAACTAAATATAAGATAAGGAGCGGTAATTACAACAGAAAACAACGAGAAAAAGAACACAGTAAACCTGCCGTTTTCACCCTTATTGCCCATATAGCGCACACAGGTATATGCCGCTCCGGCACAAACTCCTCCGGCAAAGCCGCAAAGTGACGGTATTATTTCAACATTTGACATACTCGGCTTTATAACAAACATCGCACCGATAAATGCAATAAATATTGCTATTGCCTGTTTTGGCTTAACCTTTTCTTTAAGAAAAATCGCAGAAAAAATCAGAGTAAAAAAAGGCGACATTTTATTTAAAATTGCCGCATCGGCGGTGTGTGCCATATGTGTTGTTGCGTAAAAATTACCGAAAACGCCTAAAAGTCCGGCACTGCTTCGCAGCAAGTGAAAGGGCAAACAGCCCTTATGTGGCTTAAAAGGCTCGTGATTTTTAAGCAAAACTGCGGCGGCACAAAATAAAGCAACAAGGTTGCGGAAAAACACCTTCTGGGGTGTGGGAACATCTCCGGAAAGGTTGATAAACGAGCTCATACCGCTGAAGCACAGTGCGGAAATGAGTATGCATATAATTCCTTTGGTCTTGTTGCTTTTAATCATTTTATTAAATTCCTGCCAAATAATTCTTGCTAAAGGCAAGCTCTTTTTTTACATCGTAGCCTTTAGAATAAATTTCTATTACATAACCGCCTTTATATCCGGCACCTTCAAGAATGTTTTTCATACGTGAAAAATCAAAGCTTCCTCTGCCGGGAGGCATACAGTCGTCGCCGGGACGGTTATCACTTAAATGAACGTGAACTATCTCGTTTTTAAATTCATTCAAAAAATCAAACGGGTCGTACCCTGCACGTATGGACTGCTTTACATCAAAAACCATACGGTAATCGTTGCCCAGATAATCACGCATTCGCTTATTAAACTCTATGGACTGACTGCGGAAAAGATTTACATTTTCCTGACAGACGGCAACGCCCTCCTGCCTGCCGATTTCCACAAGGGAGGCAAAGCGCTCAAAATAATGCTCCTCCGGCAAAGGTCTTTTAAGCCTTGCGTGAGAGCCGTGAATTACAAGAATTTTTGCACCTAAAAGAGCGGCGGCGTGGCAATGCTTTTTATACAAATCCACAAAATCATCATATCTTCGCTGATACTCACCGAAAATGCAATTATTCTCAAGGGCGGAGGAAAAGGGATGAACGGATAAAATCTCCGTACCGCCTGCATCCGCCGATTTTTTCATTTCCTTTACAAAAGGCTCCTCAAGCTCCGACGAGGTATTAAAAAACACCTCTGCCTGCTGAAAGCCCAATTCTATTACATTATCAAGTGCTTTTTCCGTAAGCATTGGATAAAAGCACGATGTTGACGCCCCGACCTTCATCAGCCTACCAGCTTTTCAATACAGGCAAGCCTTACGCTGACACAGAGAATTTGAGCAGCCAAATCAAGCTCGTCAACAGGCGGGAATGACGGCGCAATACGGATATTGCTATCGTTAGGGTCATAGGAATAAGGATATGTTGCGCCCACGCTTGTTAACGTAACGCCTGCCTCCTTACAAAGCTCGCCAACTCTTTTTGCACAACCGTTCATAACATCAAGGCTGATAAAATATCCGCCCTTAGGCTCAACCCAGCTTGCAATGCCCTTGTCTGCAAGCTCCTCGTTAAGATGCTTAACAACAATATCAAACTTTGGCTTAAGAATTGCTGCATGCTTTTTCATATGGTTTAAAACGCCCTGAGCGTCGCCGAAAAATCTTACATGGCGCAGCTGATTCATTTTATCATAGCTGATAGTTTGTGCATTAAGTCGCTTTTTGATTGAGGCAATATTGTTATCACTTGCAATAAGGGCAGAAACACCTGCTCCGGGGAATGTGATTTTTGACGTTGAGCAAATTTCAATAACCATATCGTCATTATCATATTTGCCAAGCACATCAAAAATATTTAAAAGCTCATCGCCGTCATCAACAATATCGTGCACACAGTAGGCATTATCCCAAATAATTCTAAAATCCTTTGCCGCAGGCTTAAGGGCGGCAATACGCTCTACAACCTCATTGCTATATGTGATACCCTGCGGGTTGGAATACTTAGGCACGCAGAACATACCCTTAACAGTACTGTCCTTAACAAGCTCCTCCACGGCATCCATATCCGGACCCTGCTCAGTCATTGCAACATTTATCATTTTTATTCCGAAATACTCAAGAATTGTAAAATGACGGTCATAGCCGGGCACGGGGCACAAAAATTTAATCTCGCCCTGCTTACACCATGGGGTGTCGCCTGCACCGTGAGTATAGCACTGGCTGATATAATCAAACATAAGTGTAAGGCTGGCATTGGGGCCTATAATAACATTCTTTGTATCAACGCCCATCAAATCCGCAAACAGCTTTTTACAGCTTGGAATACCATCAAGCAAGCCATAATTACGTGTATCAACACCGTCCTCAATATAATCTGAAATTTTATTCAAATCATTTGACAAATCAAGCTGTTCTTTACCGGGCTTTCCTCGTGACATATCAAGCTTAAGCCCCATTGCTTTATATTCATTATATCTTTTGAGCAGCTGCTCCTGCTCTGTAAGCAGCTCCTCTTTAGTCATTGTTTTGTATTCAGACATAATACGTAACCTCCGCAATTTATAGGGCATATTTTATCACTTTTTTAAAAATATTGCAATATCCCATATAAAATTACCGGCACAGTTCTGCAAACCACCTGCTTTCCTCTAAAAAAAGATAGCTTTTTTTGCCGTCAATATAGCAGGTGTATCTTATTCCCGCACCACCGGACTTAAGGGAAGCAGCCGGACGCACATCTGTAACACGGTCAATTTCAAATTCTTTGTCATCATAGGTTATGCTTAGGGGAATTATATTGCCCTCGGTATCAAAAAGAGCCTTTACATTAGTATAGTGCTTATTAGGATTATTGTATTCTGTTTCACAGAAATTAATCATTTTCATCTCTCCTTATAATTATCCTGTAAATCCAACAGGGTGTATTGTATGCTCGTCGTGGGGATTAAATCTGCTTAAATCCGTATCCTTAAGCATTGACGCACGCTGTATGCAGTAATTTCCAAATCGTCGCTTTAAATTATCAACGGTGGATTCTATTTTCTCAAGCTTTTCTCGCTTTTCGGCGGTGCCGTACAAATCAAATTGCTCACAGTACTCAAAATCAAAATCACCTACACTTACGCCCAGAGAGCGAATAGGTGCATTCCAATTATAATTAATTTTGAATAGCTCCATACTTATTTTAAGTATTTCGCTGCTTATATCGGTACAGGCAGGAGCCTTACACTGACGGGTTATAGTGTGCAGATTTTTATCACGAACTG
>CAMFRO010000108.1 GCA_945982035.1 uncultured Clostridia bacterium
AAGGGCAATATCTGCCACGATAAACCGTGGTTCGGATTATTACCGTTACCCTAGGAGAACTGTATGAGAGAATTTAGAAAAAAGCAGGCAAGACTAAAGAAAATAATGAATGTTCTTGTAATTGTTACCGCAGTTTATCTCTTTGCATATATCGGCGTTGAGCCAATGCTGGCAAAGGCGTTGCCTGATTGGGCGGTGCTGATTTTCGGTTATTTGTGCGACGCTCTTGTAATCGGAAGTCTTGTTGTGCTTTTTGTGTATTACAGTAAATATTCAAAAAGCGATAAATATTTAAAATCCATTGAGGACGAGCTTTCAGATATAGGCTACTATTACACCGCCAGAGAGGAGCGGGTTATTCCCGCTTACTATACCGCTGTTAAAGAGGATTTGCTCAATAATTCCTTTGCAATAAACGAGGATGTTGTTATCAACGAGCTTGAATTTGATTGCGTTGCAATGAAACGTAATGAATTTTTCTATACAGTTACCTTGGAGGAAACGGATAAAAACGATGTTCTCGCTTATCTTGACAGCGTTATTTATGATATAACCGTAAACAACTTAAAGCGCAGAGGCTCAGGTGTTCTACTGTTTATAACAGACAGTGCAAAGGATGACGCAGTTGCTCTTTCCAAGATGATTACCGCAATGGGTAAAAAAGAGCAGATAAAGGTTGCCCTTGCCATAGTTGAGTTAAGTACAGGCAGATGTTATTTCCTGGGCAATACCCCTACAAAATGTCAGCAGATGATTGCAAATTTCGCAATGAACTGCGACACACCTATTAAGGATAAATTCAAGGGCGAGGAAAGATTGCCTTTCCAGGATGATCTTGAGGAACATATGAAGGAATTTAACATAAAAGACTTCCGTAACGGAACATTTTATGCTCATTAAATATAATTAGGAGATGATGTTGTGAATACAGCTGCACAAGTTTATCTTGACAAAATAAAAGATAAAAAGGTTGCATTTGTGGGTATGGGCGTCGCCAATATGCCCTGTGCCGAATTTCTTGCACGCCACGGTGTAAATGTTTATGCCTGTGACAGACGTGACAAAGATTATATCGGCGCCGACAAATGCGATGAGCTTGAAAAATTAGGAGTAAAATTTTCCCTTGGTGAAAATTATCTTGATATACTTCCCGATATGGATATTGTGTTTCGTTCCCACGGAATACTGCCGTTCCAAAATCCATGGATTGGCGAATGTATCGCAAGGGGACAGCAGGTTACTACCGAAATGGAAGTGTTTTTTAAATACTGCCCCTGTAAAATTATTGCCGTTACAGGCTCCAACGGAAAAACAACCACTACAACCCTTATTTCAAAAATGCTCAGCGCACAGGGCTATAAGGTGTTTTTAGGCGGAAATATCGGCAAGGCGCTTATGCCCTGCCTTGATGA
The DNA here is from genome assembly GCA_945982035.1 of uncultured Clostridia bacterium. Lineage (GTDB taxonomy): Bacteria > Bacillota > Clostridia > Oscillospirales > Acutalibacteraceae > Eubacterium_R. The sequence continues at coordinate 1,413 of CAMFRO010000108.1, forward strand.
AATAACGCAGAATGATATTGCAGTTGTTGAGCTTTCGTCTTTCCAGCTTCTCACAATGGGTAATATGGTTAAAAGACCTGATGTTTCCGTTGTTACAAATATTGAATGTACCCATCAGGATCACCATATCTCCCTTGATGAATACGTCGATGCAAAAAGAAATGTTCTTATTTATCAAAGTGAGGAGTCAAAAGCCGTCCTTAATGCAGACTGCGATTATTCAATCGGCGGAAGAGTTTACCACGATATGCGTTATGATGTAAGAGGTGAGCTTGCTCAGTTTTCAATTAAGCACAAGGTTGATAACGGTGCATATATGAATACCGAAACAGGAGACATTTTCTACTCTAATCACGGTAAGGATACCTTTGTTATGAATAAGTCGGATATTATAATCCCCGGCGACCATAATATAGAAAATTACTGTACCGCTATCTCTGCCGTATGGGGCATGGTTGATGTTGAAAATATAGTTAATACTGCCAAAACCTTCGGTGGTGTTGAACATAGAATAGAGTTTGTCAGAGAGTATAAAGGTGTGCGCTATTACAACGATTCAATTGCCACATCACCGTCAAGAGTTATTAGTGGTTTAAAGGCCTTCGGCAGAAAAATAATTGTTATTATGGGCGGTTCGGATAAGGGCAACGATATGAGCGAAATGGTGCCGTATATCAAAAAATACGTAAAGCTCCTTGTTCTAAACGGTGCAACCGCCGATAAGATTTATAATTCAATAACCGCCGACGGTGATTATGCCTCCTGCGGTCTTGAAATCGTAAAAACCGACACAATGGCAAATGCCCTTGATATAGCAAAGGAAAAAGCACAGACAGGTGATATTGTATCACTTTGTCCCGCCTGTCCTGCCTTTGACCAGTTTAAAACCTTTGAATACAGAGGCAGAGAATTTAAAAGATTGGTGAATGAATTTGATGACTGATATTAATGCTGTTTTGGAAGGGCTTACCTCCGTTAACGCCGTAAGCGGTGATGAAAGCAAAATGCTGGAAACGGTGCAGGAGCTTTTAAAGGATGTCGGAGAGGCTTATACGGACTCTCTCGGCAATATATTCTGTACCTTTGGCGAAGGGTATCATATTGCCCTTGAGGCACATACCGACCAAATCGGATTTGTGGTAAAATCCGTGTCCGACGACGGCTTTATTAAGGTGGAAAAATGCGGAGGAATTGACCGCCGTATGCTACTTGCAAGCGAGGTTGTTGTCCACGGAAAAGAGGATTTAAGGGGCGTTATTTCCACCTTGCCGCCCCATCTACAAAAGCAAGGTGAGGAAAAGAATGCACCCGAAATCAGCGATATTTCCATTGATATAGGTATGAGTAAGGAGCAGGCTGAAAGGTATGCTTCACCCGGCGATAAGGTTTCTTTTTACGCACCTTTTACAAAACTTTTTGGCAGCCGTGTATGCGGCGGCTCACTTGATAACAGATGCGGTGCCGCCGCCGTTATTCTTGCCGCAAAATATATAAAAGAAATGAATTTAAAGGGCGTAAAGGTTACTGTAATGCTGTCCTCTCAGGAGGAATTGGGTACAAGAGGGGCAAAAAGCGGACTGTACGGCAAAAATATTTGCCAAGCTCTTGCAGTTGATGTATCATTCGGTTACAGTCCTTTGTGTAAAAAAGAGGATTGCGGCGAATTGGGCAAGGGTCCTATGGTTGGATTTTCTCCCGTGCTTGATAAAGAAATCAGCATATTACTTACCGATACGGCAGACAAACTTTCAATCCCTAATCAGCGTGAGATTATGGGCGCTCATACAGGTACCGACGCCGATGTGATTTCTCTGACGCAAAAGGGAATTCCAACGGGACTTGTTTCTATTCCTCTAAAGTATATGCATTCTCCCTGCGAAATTATAGATACCGAGGATGTTGTAAATACGGCAAAGCTTCTTGCCGGCTATGTTAAAGAAAAGGCAGGTGAGGTCAATGCTTAAAGAATTGTGCCTGCTTAACGGTACATCGGGTGACGAAAAAGTCGTCAGAGATTTTATTATTGAAAATATTAAAGATTACTGCACATATACAGTTGACCCGCTTGGTTCCGTTATTGCGTTTAAAAAAGGCAAAAGAAAACCGTCAAAATCCGTCAGCATAAACGCTCATTTAGACGAGGTTGGCTTTATCATTACCCATATTACCGACGAAGGCTATTTGCGCTTTACCTGTGTGGGCGGAATTGACCCGAGAGTTTGTATTGACAGACGTGTTAAAATCAATGGAATTAGCGGTGTGATCGCTGATAAAGCATATCATTTGCTAAGCGACGATGAACGCACAAAATGTCCGTCATTTGACAAGCTTCTCATTGATGTGGGTGCAAGCAGTAAAGCAGATGTTGAAAAACTGATTTTACCCGGTGATTTTGCCTATTTTGATACCGATTATTTGGAATTTGGTGATGGCTTTATTAAGTCAAAGGCTCTTGATGACAGAATCGGTTGTATGCTTATGATTGAATTGATACAGTCGGAGCTTGAGTATGATACAACATTTTGCTTTAATGTTCAGGAGGAAGTGGGACTTCGTGGTTCAAAATGCACCTCCTATGCGGTACAAAGCGATATTGCCCTTGTTCTTGAAGCTACCACCGCAGCCGATTTGGACGGTGTTTCAGGCGGGGACAGAGTTTGTGCTTTAGGGGACGGACCTGTTGTTTCATTTATGGACGGCAGAACTGTTTATGATAAAGAGCTGTACCGTCTTGCCATGAAAACGGGTGAGGATTTCGCAATCCCGGTGCAGACTAAAACTGCCGTAGCAGGCGGAAACGATGCAGGAGCAATACAGACCTCAGGTGCAGGATGCCGTGTTTTAGCCGTATCCCTTCCTGCAAGATATATCCATTCCGGCGCAAGCGTTGTTAAGCAGGATGATATTGAAAATACAAGAAAAATATTAAAGGAATTATTACCCAAGCTATATGATTGAAAAAATTGAAAATGAATCCCAGCTTGACGGCTGGGAAAAAAGAGATATTTTTACCGTTAGAATACTTGCGTTGCTTGATTCCTACGGCTGCAAATACGGCTTTGCAAATTATTATAGACAGGTCATTGACGGCAGGATTTGCGCCGTTATGTCACGGCTTGATAACGATTATACGCTAAGTCTTGCAGAGGGTGCTGATATACAGGAGCTTGTGCGATTTTTCTGTATAAGCGGATATTCCTCGATTTTAGCTCCCGAGGAATTTGAGTTTGGTGCAAAATATACCTGCGGAGACGTAATGCTTTGCGATAAAAAACTTGAATATGACCTTCAGGGCGGTATTGTTGACGAATATCCAAAGCTTATGGATTTGTATAATTTTGTTGATTATTCCGATACTGACTTTAAGGCGTGGTACGTTGATATAAGCCACCGTGTCCGCCACAATACCGCAAAAGCATACACGTTAAATTACGGCGGAAATATTGTGTCATCAGGCATACTTTCCGCAATTATTGACGGATATTCCGTTCTCACCGCCGTACAGACTGATGATGAATACAGGGGTAAGGGATTTGGCTCC
>CAMFRO010000109.1 GCA_945982035.1 uncultured Clostridia bacterium
TAGCGTAGCGTCTCGTGGGCTCGGAGATGTGTATAAGAGACAGATTACACAGAGGCTGTCAGCTGAATTAATTAAACATCATCTTCGCCCTGAAGAGCGTCATATCCACGCTCGCCTGTACGAACCTTTACAACGTCCTCAACATCATATACGAAAATCTTTCCGTCGCCGATATTACCTGTATAAAGCACCTCACGTGCCTTGTCAATAACTGTTTGAACAGGTACGGCAGAAACAACCATCTCCATTTTCATCTTTGGATTAAGGTTCATTTCCTCAATCTCAACACCACGGTATTTTCTGATGTGTCCCTTTTGAGTTCCGCATCCCATTACGTTTGTAACAGTCATACCTGTAATGCCGATTTCGTTCATTGAAAGCTTAATATCCTCAAACTTTGCAGGATTGAAAATCATAACAAGCTTTGTAAGCTTTGCGTTTTTATTAGTTGTGTATGTTTCAACAGGAACAGCCTTTTCAACCGGTGCAAGAGGTGTTACAGGAGTAACAGCCTGAGGAGCGGCAGCCTTTATGGAAGCAGAGGTTGCATAGCTTACAGCCGGCATAAAGTCTGCGTATGCAGAGGGAAGATTATGCTCGGTAGCATCAAGACCTTTAAGCTCTTCTTCTTCGCTGACACGAAGTCCGTTCGTCTTTTTAATAATCATAAATGTAATAAACATTGTTACTGTTGTCCATGCGGCAACTGCTAAGAATCCAACCAGCTGAATACCAAGCTGCTTAAATCCTCCACCGTAGAATAAGCCAACACCTGTATCATTTTGACCTGTTGAGAAAAGGCCTACTGCAAGAGTACCCCAAATACCGTTTGCCATATGAACTGCAACCGCACCAACAGGGTCGTCAACGTGAAGCTTTTTGTCAAGCAATTCTACTACAAGAACAACAAGCACACCGGCTACTGCGCCGATAATAATTGAACCGAGGGCGTCAACACAGTCACAGGGAGCGGTAATTGCTACAAGACCTGCAAGAGATGCGTTAAGTGACATTGAAACGTCCGGCTTGCCGTCCTTTATCCAAGTGAAAATCATTGTTACACATGTTGCAACTGCCGGAGCAAGTGTTGTGGTAAGAAAAATTGATGCAAGTGAATTTATTGAAGTTGCAGCGGCACCATTAAAGCCGTACCAACCGAACCAAAGAATGAACACACCTAAAGCGCCGAGAGTAAGTGAATGTCCCGGGATGGCTCTTGCCACCTTTTTGCCGGTTTTCTTATCAACCTTATATTTGCCGATACGCGGACCGAGAATTGTCGCACCGATAAGAGCTGCAATACCACCAACCATATGAATAGCACAGGAGCCTGCGAAATCGTGAAATCCTCTTACTGCAAGCCAGCCTTCCGGATTCCAAATCCATCCTGCCTCAATAGGATAAACAACTGCGGAAATAACCGCCGAATAAATACAGTATGATGAAAACTTGGTACGTTCAGCCATAGCACCCGATACAATAGTAGCCGCAGTTGCACAGAACACAAGGTTAAATACAAAGCTGGACCAATTTTTCGCATTGCCTGCATAGTCGGTCAAAAGTCCCAATGTAGGCATACCGATGAGTCCCCCCAGACACTCCTCGCCCATCATAAGACCAAATCCGAGAAGAATGAACATTACGGCACCAATACAAAAATCCATAAGGTTTTTCATAATGATGTTTCCTGCATTTTTTGCTCTGGTGAAGCCTGTTTCTACCATAGCAAAGCCACACTGCATAAAGAACACCAATGCCGCACCGATTAGAAACCAAACGCCGAATACTTCTCCGTCAACAGTTTCTATAATTGATTCTAAATTCATAATTTTATCCTCCTTCTCCTATAATTTGTTATAAACAGAGAATCAAAAAACGGAGCACATTCCGGCAGTTATCCACCGAAATGCACTCCGTTGTGCATTTTATCGCCGACGCCGTCAAATTGCTTTAACAACGCCGACTTTATAATGGCTTTCGCCATAAGAGAGGGTTAATTTACAAATGTATAACAGCTATTTAGAAGTTAATCATATATTTATCAACTTCCCACTGAGTAACTTTAGTACGATAATCGTCCCACTCAGCCTCTTTACCTGCAATGTAGTTATTGAATACATGGTCGCCGAGGGTTTCCTTAATAAACGGATCAGCCTTTGCCGCCTGAATTGCTTCGTTAAGGTCGCCGGGCAAACAGTCAATACCTGCCTCCTTAAGCTCCTCGTCGGAGAGACCGAATACGTTGTAATCTACTGCCGGTGCAGGCTTCAGACCCTTCTTGATACCATCAAGACCTGCTGCAAGACAGAGAGCCATTTCAAGATATGGGTTACAGGTTGGATCAGGACAACGGAGTTCAACTCTTGTTCCCTTGCCTCTTGCGGCAGGAATACGAACAAGACATGAACGGTTTGAGGTTGACCATACAAGGTATGAAGGAGCCTCATAACCGGGAACAAGTCTTTTATAAGAGTTAACTGTTGGGTTAGAGAATACTGCGATACCCTTAACATGCTCCATAATACCTGCGATAAATGAGTAAGCGGTATCGGAAAGACCAAGCTCACCGTTAGGATCGTCAAATACATTTTTACCTGTCTTAATATCATAAAGTGACATATTTGTATGCATACCTGAACCGTTGATGCCGTAAATAGGCTTAGGCATAAATGTTGCGTGAAGACCGTGCTTTGTAGCATAAGTCTTTACAACGTGCTTAAATGTCATTACACGGTCGGCAGTAAGCATAACATCACCGAACTGGAAGTCAATTTCGTGCTGACCTTCAGCCACCTCGTGGTGAGAAGCCTCAATGGTATAGCCCATTTCTTCAAGAGCGAGGCAGATATCACGACGGCAGTTTTCACCATGGTCAATTGGGTTAAGGTCGAAGTAACCGCCCTCGTCACCCGTTGTCAATGTAGGATTGCCCTCTTCGTCAAGCTTGAAAAGGAAAAATTCGCACTCGGGACCTACGTTAAAGCCATAACCAAGCTCGGCAGCCTCGTCAATAACCTTTTGAAGAACATTACGGGGATCACCGAGGAACGGTGTAACATTGTCTGCTTTATATACAGAACAGATAAGACGTGCTGTCTGAGCGTTTTGGTGCTTTCTCCAGGGGAAGATGGTCCAGGTATCGTAATCGGGATGAAGATACATATCCGACTCATCAATTCTTACGAAGCCGTCAATAGAAGAACCATCAAACATACAGTCGTTGTCAAGTGCTTTTTTAAGCTGTGAAAGTGTGATTGCAACATTCTTCATAATGCCAAACATATCGGTAAACTGAAGACGGATAAATTCCACTCCGTTTTCCTGTGCACTTTTAAGAATGTCTTCCTTTGTGTACTTACTCATCGCAAATACTCCTCTCAAAATATTTAATAAAAAAGACAAGGGCATTCCGCATAAACGGAACGCCCTTGTTCTCGGTACAATTACATTATATATTTACATTGTCACAAAGTCAATTATTTTGTGCATTTTTGTAAAAAATGAAATGAGAATAATGACTCACTTAAGCTGCATTTGTGCATTTTGCAACAAAAGAAAGCACACTAACTTCAATTAATCATCAAGTCAAATCAAGAAATTCCTCGCTGACAACCTCTTTTGCTAAATCCGTAAAATACTTAACTGTTGCGCCGTCCTGAGCGTGGGAATCAGCCAAATCATCGGTATAGTCGCTCAAACGGTAAACGGAAAACTTATATCCGTTGCCGGTATTTTTATAATAGTCAATCACCGGAGTAAGCTTTGCATTGGTAATTGAAATTTCGCCGTCAATACGCTCTACCGTAATTTCCGCCATACCGCCGCAAAGCTGATTAAGGCTGGTTTGGTGGCTGATGAAATTGCCCAAAGAATAATACACAAGCATTTTTTTGCCCGTTTCCTCATTTGTTACCCATTCAACCGGCTGAAGCACATGGGGGTGGGTGCCGATAACTATATCAACTCCTAAATCGGAGAAAATTTTAATATATTTTTCCTGTTGCTCGTTTATGTCGTGACTGTTTTCCGTACCCCAATGGGGGAATACAATTACCACATCGGCGTGCTTTCTCGCCTCGGTAATATCCTTTTTAACCTTTTCTTCATCTAAAAGATTAACGCACCAAGGCTTTTCCTCAGGCAGAGATATTCCGTTGGTTCCATACGTATAATTAAGCAAAGCAAATGAAATATCGTTTTTGGTAATATATTTAATAGTATTATATTCTTCTTCGTCGGCGTTTGTGCCCAGTCTTACGACCTCTTTATGCTTGTTGAAAAACTCTATTTCCTTTTCAATTCCCGCACTGCCCATATCCATAGAATGATTTGTAGCGCAGGTAAACACATTAAATCCGGCGTTAATTGCCGCCTCACCTACCTCCCAGGGAGTGTTGAACAAAGGATAACCGGAATACTCAAAGGCGTCGCCGCCCAGCATAGTTTCCTGATTAATTACGGCAATGTCGGCCTCTTTTATATAGCTTGATATATTCTCATAAAAGGAGTCGTAATTGAGGCTTGAATCCTCCTGCTTTCCTGCATCAACAAGCGTATTATGAATAAGATTGTCGCCGACAGCAACCAGCGTTACCTTTGTGTTTGCAGTAGTTTGAGGCTCAGTAGATGCCTGTTGCGTAGCCTCAACAGTGGGAGTTACCCTATCTCTGTTTGATGTGACCTTACCGGAAATTGCAAGAGTAATTACAACAACAACTGCAACAACCGCAGGAATTATAACCGGCAAAAGTCCTTTTAAGCTTTTACTGTTTCTTTTTTTATCTGACAAAAAACCATCTCCAATGGGTAAGCCCATAATAACTTCATTAATATAAATATTTATTTCTGTCTCTTATACACATCTGACGCTGCCGACGAAGGC
>CAMFRO010000110.1 GCA_945982035.1 uncultured Clostridia bacterium
TACTAAAATATATAATAGGAAGTAACCAAATATTGTATTTGTAAAAAAGGTGAAGATGATGGAGAAAAACAGAGTAAATTTAAAAATATGCGGCAGCAGTTACTCAATTCTTACCGAGGACGATCCGGAATACGTTGAGGGTTTAGGCGAAATAATAGACAAGGAAATGAAGGCAGTAAGCCAAGAGGCTCCGTCCCTTTCACTTACTCAGTGCGCAGTGCTTGTGGCTCTTGACCAAACTGACGCCTGCAAAAAGGCAACGGCGTCCGCCGACAATTTAAGAGCGCAGATTAAAGATTATCTTGAGGACAGTGCGAGAGCGAGAATGGAAGTTGATGTTGCACGCCGTGAGATTGAAAGGCTCAACAGAGAAATCAGCAATTTACGCAACAGGCTTGCGGAAAAATAAACTTTAATTTTCAAGGCGGTTACGGGTAATCCTAAAGCCGCCTTTTTTGTGTGGTAAAATATGAGACCTGAAATTTTAGCACCTGTGGGTGATTTTGATATGCTAACAGCGGCGGTCAGATGCGGTGCCGGGGCAGTATATCTCGGCACAAAGCAGATGAATGCACGCCGTAACGCAGGTAATTTTGATTTTGAACAACTTAAAAGTGCGGTAAGCTACTGCCATTCTCACAATGTTAAGACGTATCTTACCCTTAACACTCTGACGGCTGACAGTGAAATGAAAACCGCCTACGAAACCGCAGGAAAGGCTCTTGATAGCGGTATTGACGCCTTTATCATTCAGGATTTAGGCGTTGCAAAAATTGTTAGGAGCTGTTTTCCTACAGCGAGGCTTCACGCATCAACCCAATGCAGTATTATGACCCCCAAAGGCTTTGAAATGTTAGAAAATATGGGATTTTCAAGGGCAGTAATTCCCCGTGAAATGAGCCTTGACGAGATAAAGGAAATACGTAAAAGCACCGGTATGGAGCTGGAAATTTTTGTTCACGGCGCACTTTGTATGTGCGTGTCGGGACAGTGCTATATGTCAGCAATGCTGGGAGGAAGAAGCGGAAACCGAGGACTATGCGCCCAGCCCTGCCGTCTTAAATTCAGCGCCGATGGCTCCGACAACTACGACCTGTCGCTGAAGGATTTAAGCCTTATTTCACATCTTGGCGAGATTCAGGAGGCAGGTATTGCAAGCCTCAAAATAGAGGGCAGAATGAAGCGTCCCGAATATGTTGCCGCCGCCGTTACCGCCTGCAAAAAGGCACTTGACGGCGAATATACAAAAGACGATGAAAATTTGCTAAAAAGCGTATTTTCACGAAGCGGATTTACCGACGGATATTTTACCGGCAGGCATAACGATATGTTCGGCAACCGCAGTAAGGAGGATGTTACCGCCGCCGCAGGAGTTTTAAAGGATTTATCACGGCTTTATGAAAAGGAAAAGCAAACCGTAAGAGTTGATTTTGATTTTACCGTTAAAGAGGGCAGGGATGTTGTTCTGTCGGCGAAAACCGATAAAAAAGAAGCTACCGTAACCATACCTCCGGCGGAAAAAGCAATAAACAAACCGCTGACAAAGCAGGAGGCTGAGAAGAGGCTGTCAAAATTAGGCTCAACCCAGTATTTTGCAGGCTCGGTTAATACGGACATAGACGAGGGATTAAGACTCACCGCCTCCCAAATTAACGAGCTTAGGCGCAGAGCCGTGGAACTTTTGGAGGAGGATAAGAGTGAAGCTTCCGAAAAACTGCCATTTACGGAAATTAAAAAAAGGCAATCACAATCCGTACCGTATTTTACCGCAGAATTTATAAGCCCCGATGTTATACCCGAGAATCATCCCTTCAAGCGTATTTTCATTCCTGTATATTCAAAGGACGAGGATTTTATAAAGCACGGTGCAGGGGCGGCTTTACCGAGAGGCTTATTCGGCGCAGAGGAAAGGCTGAAAAACAGGCTTACACAACTGAAAAAAATCGGCGTTACAAAAATTCTCGCGTCAAATGCAGGAGGATATGCCCTTGCAGAAGGTATGGGCTTTGAGGTTTACGGCGGTTTCGGAATTAATGCTTTTAACAGTATTGTTGCCGAAATGTTTAATTCTCCCATTCTGTCATACGAGCTTACGTTAAATCAGGCAAACGCGGTAAACGCAAAGGACACCGGAATAATTGCTTACGGTAAATTGCCCCTAATGCTAACCCGAAACTGCCCTGTTAAACGGCGTATCGGCTGTGAAAAATGCAAAAAGCAGGGCAAGCTTACCGACAGAAAGGGATATGAGTTTTCCGTAATATGTTCCCCCTATCCTTGTGTGGAAATTCTAAATCCTCTGCCTCTTTATATGGCTGACAAGATGGATGAAATTCACACGGACTTTATTCATTTTTATTTCACCGACGAGGGCAAGGAACAGGTGCAAAGCATAATTAACGCTTACGAAAATCATCTGCCCGACGAAGAAAAATTTACCCGCGGTCTTTACTACCGAGGAGTTAAGTAAACAATAAAGCCTGACTTGCAACAAACAAGTCAGGCTTTTATCTTCTAATTCTGTTTTCGTACAATACCGTATTCGCCGGTGTCGGGGCGGAAATACTTACAGCCCTTATCTGTGGGCGATGTCATCATTTTTGCATACTCGTCCTCATCAAGCTGAAGGGTGCAGTATGCCTCGCCGTCTTCATCGTCAAACACGTTGTACCAGCACTCGTCACACAAGTTGCTCATATCAGTTAAGGGGACTTTCGTCGGATTCCTCGGGCTTGCCTACGGATACGGTATCGCGGTTAAGCTTCATAATAGGAATCATAAGACCGGGCATACCGCTCATAGAGGTGATATTGTTAATCACCTGACGAAGAAACGGAAAAATCTGATCAAAGGAGCCTGTATGGATATCCGGCTTTTCGTCGCCGTCCTCATAAGCAAACTCTGCTACCATTTCCACCCTTATTTCAAAGGGGTTCATATCGGCGTCGGCAACTCTAAACTCAACAATGCCTACGCATCTGTTGTCGTCGTCCATATAATTAACATTATATTTAACCTGATTTTGAAGCTTTAGCTGGGTGCCGTTTTTTACTTTATTTTCAAAGCTGATTGAATTTACCTTGTATCCTTTAAGTTCTACCATTTTTATTACTCCTTATCTTGCTTAAGCAAGCGAGACGAATCCGAATAAGTTTTCTATTAACGGATTTCCCGCTATGCTGTGTTAAAATACTCGTTAATCCGCAAGGATTAACTGCGTTTTGTGCCTTGCCTAACGAAAAATCCGTTTCATAAAAAATCTGCGACCTAAAACGAGCTTGATTTTGTGCAGATTTTTGCTTTAAGGAAGCAGTTAGGCTGGCGCCTTACAATGACGAAAAGCGAAAAGATGCCGAAATCAAGCCGCTTTAGGCTTGTTCGGATTTATCTCGCTTGCTTAACCATACGCACATTGTCAAGCTTGATATCGTCATATTCCGGCGACACTGCTTTACCGCTGAAGCGTACAAGCTCAAGATTTTCCACATTGGCGGCATCTATTGCGTGCTTGTAGTCATCGCAAATATTGCCCCAAGCGGTTTTTGTTTTTTCTATAAGAACATTCCTTGCATACCTAATGAAAAACGCCGAATTGTCATACTTTTCAACACCCCAGTCAAGACACGGGCGCAAATCGTACAGACCGCAGCTCCACTTTGATGTTTTTGTAAGACAAATCTGACAATTTTCAAAGGTGATGTCCTCAATTATATTATCCTCGTTGCCGTGAATTAAAACTCCGTTTTCGCCCTTGGCAGTAACATTGAAGAAACGAATATTTTTTATGGTACCGCTTTTTGTGTTTTCGTCACGGTTAAAGGTGGTTATAACAACAGGCTCGGCTGTTCCCCACCAATCGGGGCAGAACCTGCGTGTTTCAATAATAATATTTGAGTATGTAACATTTTCAACACAGCCACCGTCACGAATTTGAATTGACAAGCCTCTGTTTGATCTGCTGATAACACAGTTGGAAACAATTACGTTTTTAAAATCTCCTACACCCTCGGTGCCGATTTTGATGGCCGCCGAGGTGGAAACAAGGGTGCAGCCGTCAATAACAATATTCTCGCAGGGTCCGTATTCGGCATTGCCCTTTGAGGCTTTAAGGCAGATACAGTCGTCGGCGCAGGTAACGTGACATCCCAAAATTCTTACATTTGAGCAGTGATCCGGGTCTATGCCGTCGGAATTTGCCACGTCCAAATCGTTGAGTATTCTGATTTTATCAATCAAAACATCGTCACAGCCTGCCGGATGAAGAGTCCAAAACGGTGCGTCAACCACGGTGAAATCCTTGAATGTAATATGGTTGCTTTTTTCCACATACATAACGGTTGGACGTGGATAAAAGTCGCCTGTAACATAATATCTGTCCTTGCGCTGAACAAAGGCGTGTCCGTTGGCATCAATTACACCCTCGCCGCTTATAGTACAATTATCCGCCTCGTAGCCATAGATAAACACAAAGCTGGGCTTTCCTGTAACCGGATTTCCGATAAGAGCGGTTTTAGGGTCGTTAATCAATTTATTCGGGCGTATATATCCATCAATATTTGACGTGGCTTTAAGCCTTGCGCCCTTTTGGATATGCAAATCAACATTACTGCGCAGGCGTATTGAATCGCTGTAATACACCTTGCCCGAGGGCAGAACCACCTGTCCTCCTCCGTTTCGGGCGCAATCGTCTATTGCGTGCTGAATTGCAAATGCATCGTTGGTTTTGCCGTCGCCCTTTGCGCCGTACTGAAGCACATTATATATTTTCACATAATCACCAACTTTTATTAGGTTTTTATTATCATAACATAATAATCAACTATTTACAATATCTGTCTCTTATACACATCTGACGCTGCCGACGAAGGCTTAGGT
>CAMFRO010000111.1 GCA_945982035.1 uncultured Clostridia bacterium
GAGGTTCCGTTTTCGGCATTGTTTGTAAAATAACTGACGGCGGAAGGAGAAGCGCCGGAGGAAACAATGTTTTCAACGGAGGAATAATAATAATCCTTAATTGTGACAGAGCAGATAATGAAGGCAATAATAAAAATCGCAACGATAATACCGATAATATTTATCAGCCATCTGCGGGTAATTCCCTCAATTTTTCTGCCTTTAAGTTTTTTTAACAAAGCCTTCTCCATCACATTGTACCAACATTACCAAAAATTCTACTGAACATCTGTAATCCATTTGTATCCAAGTCCCCAAATCGTCACAAGTCTTGTAGGGCTTGAAGGATTATCCTCAATCTTCATTCTTAAACGGCGAATATTAACATCAACAATTTTTTCATCGCCGAAATAATTTTCACCCCATACCTGCTTTAAAATATCGGTTCTTGACAGAGCGGCATTTGGGTTTTTGAAGAAGTATTCTATAATCTGAAATTCAACCTGCGTAAGCTCAATCATAGTGCCGTTCTTTGAAAGAGTGCGGTTACGTAAATTCAATTCAAACTCATCAAGGACAATACTGTCCCCTGTTGTGTCGTTTCTTCTAAAGCCTCTTGTCATTTCAACACGGCGGTAAACAGCGTCAACACGTGCCATAAGCTCACTGGGTGAAAACGGCTTTGTAACATAATCATCGGCACCGAACAAAAGTCCTGTTACCTTGTCCATTTCCTGTGTTTTGGCAGAAAGCATAATAATACCCAAATCCGACGATGCCTTTCTCAGCTCCTTACAAACTGCAAGGCCGTCAAGCTCCGGCATCATAATATCAAGTACAGCCACATCAAAGCTCTGCTCGTCCCTGTGAAACAGCTCAAGGGCTTCAACGCCGTTTGACGCCTGCTCCACGGCGTATCCGCTTCGGGTTAAATTAATCACAATAAATTCGCGGATTGATTCTTCATCTTCCGCCACAAGTACCTTTTTCATAAAACTCCTCCTGTAAAAATAAGTATTTGCTGTGGAAATTTAATAGCTTATAATTAATTTTTTTAATTCGTCCGTAGTGATTTTTATTTTATCGCTGTCGGCGGTTTTTGCAAGATAACAGTATCCCGAATCCTCCAGCACCTTTGAATATCCCTTATACTTATCCGCACTATATACGGCTTTAAGTACAGGCATAACACTTAACACATCGTTCTTTGATTTTTTGTCCTTAATTGTAAGAGTATGCTTATCGCTGTCGTACTTAACGCTTATATCGTCAAAATATTTATTGGGAATAAGCAAAATATATTTATCTCTTTCAACTGCAACGGAATTTATCTTGTGCATTGAAATTGAGTTTTTCTTATCATAATAACGCCAGTCAAAAGCCTTAACCTCCTTAGGCAGCTTCTTCATAGATGTATCAACAGGAAATTCAATAATACCGTCGCCGTCAACATCACGGCTTGTTATCATAGCGCTTCTTGATGTACCCTTTGTTAGACCTGTTGAATAGCTATAAAACGGTGAAGCAAGAGAATTATAGGTTTTTGAAAAAAATATAACCTCAGTAAGCATAGTTGAGCCGTCGGAGCCGACTGCATCGGCATAAACCCTAACTTCGCCATCAGCGATTTCCGTAAGCAGATTGGTATAGGTTGAAACGTGCGCATCAAGCTTTGTTTCGCCGAGAGAGGTGAATTTATTGTTTTTAAGCGAATAAAGCTTTGCCTTAGCACTTGTGTTTGAACCGTTATTAAGCTCAAATACAAGCAATTCATTATGGGAGTCCTTATTCATATCAACACAGATATAATTGTTGATTGTCTTATCCTCCTCAATCTGGCTGAGCTTTATCGCATTTTTACTACTCTTGTATTTATAAATTGACAGAACGTGGTTTGAAGAATTACTGATTACATCCCAGCAAACAAGCACCTCGTTTTTTGAATCGCTATTAATATCGCTGAAATTAAGGGAATAAACATCCTTACCGTTACCCTTAATTGTCTGCACCACCTGCCACTTGCCGTCTGCTTTACATAAAATCGCCATATAGATTGTGCCCAAATTATCCGAAGGCTCATAAAAGGCAATAGCTTCATCATTTTTGTCGCCGTCAATATCAAAAAAAGTATAAGAGGTGATATATGAACCGCCGGATGGAGTTTTAAGAGAATAGCCGTGCTTAAAATATGAATCCATTGCAATTTGTATGTCGGCGTTATCGCCAAAAGGAGATATAGGCGACACAAGGTCATCTACAGAAGAAGCAAGCCTAAAGCTGCAGCCGGAAAACAAAAGACAAACTGCCATAACTGCTGAAATTAATTTAATAATTCTTTTCATCCTCTGCCCTCCTTTATCACATTTTATTACATACATAGCATATAAAAATTATTATAACAGATAATTGTTACAAAATAAATAGTAAAATTGCAAAAAATTACATAACGGTGGCAAAACTTTTACAGTAATTATAAATAATAGTTAAAAGATAAAAAATTAAACGCAACAATTAAAATTGCTGCGCTTAATAAATTTATGGGGGTTAGGTGGATTGGAGCCTTTTTAAAGACGGCCGGTGTGGTGATTGGGAGAATCACCATAGAGGAGAAACAATGAAAAGAGAAACCGACTCCGTTGGTTGGGGAGACCTATGCCGTCTTCCACCTATTAAGAGGATAAAATACTATGAATAACTTCATCAGTACATTACCCATAATACTCTATTATGATTAATAAATCTTGTAAAAAAAGTTAACAACATAATAATTGATTTAACTTTCTTTTATATGTTTGTTAACATTCTGTTACAACTGTTACACACAAATCATATTATGGTGCCTCCGCCTACCACATAGTCGCCGTCATACAGTACAACAGCCTGACCTGAGGTTACGGCTCTGACAGGAGAATCAAACACAATCTTAACCTTGCCGTCGGGACAAATCTCTGCCCGACATTTCCTGTCAGCCATATTATAACGTGTTTTTGCCGTACAATCAAGACCTAATTTATTTTTTTTATAAATCCAGTTAAAATTGTCTGCAAAAACAGTATCAGTCATCAAATTTTCTTCGTCACCCACAACAATTTTGTTACCTTGAATATCCTTTTGACACACGTAAACAGGCTTTCCTGCGGCAATTCCAAGTCCCTTTCGCTGACCGATTGTGTATCGTATAATACCGTTATGGGTACCGATAACATTACCTTGAGTATCTACAAAATCTCCCTTAGGATAAGTATTACCTGTATGACGTTCAATGAAAGAAGCGTAATCACCGTCGGGTACAAAGCAAATATCCTGAGAGTCCGGTTTATGAGCATTATAAAATCCCTGCTGCTCGGCAATTTTGCGTATTTCCTCTTTATCGTACCTGCCAACCGGGAACAAGGTATGAGCCAGCTGCTCCTGAGTCAGAGAATAAAGCACGTAGCTTTGGTCCTTTGACCTATCTGCTCCCCTTTTAAGATAATATCTGCCGTCCTTGTACTCAATATCGGCATAATGCCCTGTAACAACATAATCGTATTTCAGCTCATACATTCTTTGCATAAGCTTTTCAAATTTTAGAAATCTGTTGCAGTCAATACAGGGGTTGGGTGTGCCGCCCTTTTCGTAGGTTTCAATAAACTTTTTAATTACCTTTTCTTCAAAATCGTCCTTAAAATTGAAAACATGATAAGGTATTCCGAGCTTTACGGCAATATTGCGTGCATCTTCTATATCATCAAGAGAACAACAGGTTTTATCCCTGCTAATGCCAATATCCTCGTTATCGTATAGCTTCATTGTAACGCCCATACAGTCGTATCCGGCATTTTTCATCAGAAAAGCGGCGACGCCGGAATCAACGCCTCCGCTCATTGCAATAAGTGCTTTCTTCATATATTTAACCCAATCGTATCATTTCATCAATGCATTTCTTTGCGTCAAGGCGTGTTTTTTCATCAAGGGTAATTTCCTCACCTCCAACGCCCTTACAGCAGTTAAGAACATCTACAATAGTGGTGGCCTTCATATTATGGCAGATACAGTCCTTTGAAAGAGGGTAAAAGGATTTATCGGGACACTTTATTTGAAGATGAGTAACAATACTGTTCTCTGTACCGATAATAAATTCTTTGCGCTCGCTCTTTTCGGCAAAATCCATAATGCCTGTCGTGGAGCCCACATAATCCGCAAGCTCAACCACATCGGGAGTACACTCGGGATGAACAAGAAACAATGCATTAGGATGTGCCGCCTTTGCCCTTTCAACATCTTTAACACTCATTCGTGCATGTGTGGGGCATCCGCCGGAAAGCAGCTTAAATTCCTTTTCAGGCAGCTGCTTTGCAATCCAGTTACCCAAATTACAATCGGGGATAAATAAAATTTTATCGCAGTCAAGCTTTGAACAGATTTTCAGAGCAGATGATGAGGTAACACATACATCGCAAACTGTTTTTAAATCGGTTGTTGTGTTAATATACGCTACAACCTTATAATCCGGATACTGCTCCTTCACCTGGGAAATAACTTCTTTGTCCATCATTTCAGCCATAGGACAGCCTGCATCGGGATTTGAAAGAATAACCTTTTTATCCGGTGAAAGAATTTTTACGGTTTCTGCCATAAAGCGCACGCCGCACATAATTACGGTTTTATTGGTCACCTTTGACGCAGAAACGGAAAGAGCAAAGCTATCGCCTACAAAATCCGCCACCTCAAGTATTTCAGGCGACTGATAGCAGTGAGCCAAAATACAAATATCGTTTTTCTTTTTTAATTCAATAATCTGCTGCTGAATATCCTTTAGCATAAAAATCTCCTCTTAGGGTAACGGTAATAATCACAACCACGGTTTATCGTGGCAGATTTGCCCTTACTCTTCGTTAAAATACTCGTTAA
>CAMFRO010000112.1 GCA_945982035.1 uncultured Clostridia bacterium
GCTCGGAGATGTGTATAAGAGACAGATATAATAAAGCCGATTATAATTAGGGAGGTCGGTTATGAACAATTTTATGGACAGGGATTTTCTTCTTGATACCCCTGCGGCGAAAAAGTTATTTCACGATTTCGCCGAAAATATGCCCATTTGCGACTATCACTGTCACCTGAGTCCCAAGGAGATTTACGAGAATCAACAGCCCTCGGATATTTCTCAGCTATGGCTCAGCGGCGACCACTATAAATGGAGAGCGATGCGCTCCTGCGGTGTTGACGAAAAATACTGCACCGGCGACGCTTCACCTAAGGAAAAATTTGAAAAATTCGCTTACGCACTGCAATACTGCATAGGCAACCCCCTTTACCATTGGGCGCATATTGAGCTACAGCGTTATTTCGGTATTAATACACCCCTCAACGCAAAAACGGCTGACGAAATTTACGAGAAAGCAAACAAAGTAATTGCCGACGGTGATTTTCGTCCCCAAAGCCTGATTGCAAAATCAAATGTCAAGGTTGTATGCACCACAGATGACCCTGTTGATGATTTAAAATATCACAAGCTTTTAGCACAGGAAAAGGATTTTGAATGCAAGGTGCTTCCGGGCTTTCGTCCCGACAAGGCACTGAATATTTCTGCTGACGGATTTGCAGAATATATTAAAGCTCTCGGCGATTGCGCAAATATTGAAATAAAATCATACAAAGACGTTATCACCGCATTAGAGAAACGTATTGATTATTTCAACGAGGCAGGCTGTAAGGTTTCCGACCACGCCTTTGACTGTCCCCCTTATGCCGTTGCCGATGATGATGAAATTGAAAACGCCTTCAAAAAAGCAATGCAGGGCGAAATAATTACACGGCACGAAGGTGACGCATACAAAACCGCCGTTATGATTGCTTTGGGCAAAAAATATCATCAGCTTGGCTGGGCTATGGAAATTCATATCGGCGCAATGCGCAACAATAACACGAAAATGTTCAATCAAATCGGCGCCGACACAGGCTTTGACTCTGTTGACGACGGTGAAATTGCAAAGCCCCTATCCCGTTTTCTTGACGCACTTTGCGTTGAGGATAAGCTTCCAAAAACCGTCTTGTTTAATCTTAACGACAAGGACAATACGGTTCTTGCCACAATGCTGGGCAATTTCCAGGGCACCGAAACACAGTCAAAAATTCAGTTCGGTCCTGCCTGGTGGTTCCTTGACACTATGGACGGTATGACAAACCAAATGAAATCTCTCGGCAACCTGGGCGTTTTAGGTAAATTTATCGGTATGGAAACCGACTCCCGCTCATTCACCTCCTACGGCAGACACGAGTATTTCAGGCGCATTATGTGTCGTCTGCTGGGCAGATGGATTGAGGACGGCTGGTACGCTTATGATGAAGATTTGGTTAAAGAAATCGTAAGCGGGATATGCTATAATAACGCAATAAATTATTTTGGATTTTAGGGTAACGGTAATAATCCGAACCCGTCAAAAACGCAGGAGGAATAAAAATGGATTTAAAATTAAGACCTAAAGAGGAATGTACATTTGACGAAATTTCCCTGGGCGAAATTATGCTTCGTCTTGACCCGGGTGAGGGCAGAATAAAAACAGCCCGTTCATTCCGTGCCTGGGAGGGCGGCGGAGAATACAATGTAGCAAGAGGTCTGCGCCGCTGCTTCGGACTTAAAACCTCCGTTGTTACCGCCTTTGCGGAAAATGAAATCGGCTATCTTATGGAGGACCTTATTCTTCAGGGCGGAGTTGACACCTCTCTCATTAAATGGGTTCCCTATGACGGAATAGGCAGAACTGTAAGAAACGGTATTAACTTTACCGAAAGAGGCTTCGGCATCAGAGGTGCGGTAGGCGCCTCCGACAGAGGTAACACCGCCGCATCACAAATCAAACCCGGCGACATTGACTGGGATTATATTTTCGGTACTCTCGGTGTTCGCTGGCTCCACACCGGCGGAATTTATGCCGCTTTAAGCGAAACTGCCGCCGAAACAGTAATTGAGGCTGTTAAAAAGGCAAAGCAGTACGGCACAGTTGTATCCTACGACCTTAACTACCGTCCGTCACTTTGGAAGGACATCGGCGGTCAGGCAAAGGCGCAGGAGGTTAACAGGGAAATTGCAAAATATGTTGACGTTATGATAGGCAACGAGGAGGACTTTACCGCTTCCTTAGGCTTTGAGGTTGAGGGCAACGACGCCGACCTTAAGGAGCTGAATATGGACGGCTACTACAAGATGATTGAAACCGTTACGAAGGCTTATCCCAACTTCAAGGTTATTGCCACAACGCTTCGTACAGTAAAAACCGCTACCGTAAACGACTGGAAGGCAATTTGCTGGGCAGACGGCAAAATTTACAATTCACTTGAATATCCGGGACTTGAAATTCTTGACCGTGTAGGCGGCGGCGATTCCTTTGCGTCAGGTCTTATCTACGGTCTTATGACTTATCAGGACCCTCAAAAAGCAGTTAACTACGGCGTTGTTCACGGTGCGCTTGCCATGACAACTCCCGGCGACACCTCAATGGCTTCTCTTAAAGAGGTTGAGGCGAAGGTTAACGGTGCAGGTGCAAGAGTACAGAGATAAAAACAGTGAGATAATTTCTCACTTTATAATTACTTATTAGGAGATTTAATTATGTCAAATAAAATTGAAACCTTAGCAAAAATTCAGGACGTGGGCATTGTTGCCGTTGTTCGTGCCACATCAATAGAGCAGGCTGAAAAAATCACAGACGCCTGTATTGCCGGCGGTGTTGCCGCTATTGAGCTTACATTTACAGTTCCTCACGCTGACAAGCTTATTGAGGCTATGAGAGCAAAATATTCATCAGGTGAAATCATCATCGGCGCAGGCACCGTTATGGATGCTGCCACTGCACGTATTGCAATTCTTGCAGGTGCTGAGTACATCGTTTCACCATACTTTGACCCGGAAACAGTCAAGTGCTGTAACCGCTACGGCGTTCCCTCAATGCCCGGTATCTATACTCCTACCGAGGCTGTTGCCGCTATGGAGTGCGGTGCCGACGTGCTTAAGGTATTCCCCGGAGATATTGCGGGCCCAAGATTTATCAAGGATATTCACGGTCCTATCCCCAACGCTGTAATGATGCCGTCAGGCGGTGTTGACGTAGACAATGTTAAGGAATGGATTAAGGCAGGTGCCATTGCCTGCGGTGCCGGCTCCTCACTTATCGCAGGTGCAAAAACAGGCGATTACGACAAGATTACCGAAACAGGCAAAATTTTTGTTCAGCGTATCAAGGAAGCCAGAGCTGAAATGGCAAAATAATCAATCCCCCTTTGCTTTCATTGTATGTAAATACAATCTTTTACATTATTGTTCATATTGTTTAAAAATATTTTACTTTATATCCCTTGATTTATGCAATATGTTGAAGTATAATACAAGCATAGGAGGTGTCAATATGACAACAATTAAAAGCAGACCCCACAAGGAAATACGCCGTGAGGGCGATAAACTAATTAAAATTTTTGACGAGAGCTTTTCAAAGGCGGACGTACTCAATGAGGCACTTAACCTTGCCAGAATTGAGGAGACGGATATTAAAACTCCCGAGCTTCTTGATGTTGAAAGAATTGACGGCAAATGGGCAATCGTTACAACATTTATTGAGGGCAAAACAATGGAAGAATTGATGGAGGAAAGCCCTGAAAAAGAGGAAGAATATCTTGAAAAATTCGTTGACCTTCAGCTTGAAATTTTCAGCCAGCGTGCACCACATCTTAATAAAATAAAGGACAAAATGCACGCAAAAATCAGCGCATCGTCTTATGAGGCAACCGTAAGATACGATTTGCACAATCGTCTTGAGGGTATGAAAACTCACAAAAAGGTGCTGCACGGCGACTACAATCCGTCAAACATCATTGTTACGCCTGACGGCGAATATTATATAATTGACTGGGCACATGCTACACAAGGTAACGCCTCTGCAGATGCCGCAAGAACATATCTTGTATTCAATCTTGAAGGCAAAAAGGAATTGGCAGACAAGTATCTTAAGCTGTTTTGCAAAAAGGCTGATATTCCTATTCAGCTTGTACAGCAGTGGATGCCTATTGTAGCCTGCTCCGAAAGCGTTAAAAACATCCCCGGCGAGAAGGACCTTCTTGACTCTTGGGTTAACGTATTTGATTTTCAGTAAAATCAAATCATTCTGTTAAAAATACTAAAGTACAAAAAATTATATTAATAGTTAAACAGTAAAAAACAAGGCACCCCGATAGGTGTCTTGTTTTTTATAGGTTGGAAAACCTACTCTTTTGGTCGAGGTGACAGGATTTCTAAAGTACCCAGCCTTCTACGAAACAGTCCCCCAGACTGTTTCTTCCAAATCGGAGATTTGGAGAAGCCTGCCGCAGGTTCAAATCCCGGTTTTATCATATTAATCAAAAAAAGATACCCAACCGGGTATCTTTTTTGATTGGTCGAGGTGACAGGATTTCTAAAGTTCCCAGCCTTCTACGAAACAGTCCCCTGAAGATTCCCCCGCAGTGCGGGGGAAATGTCACGAAGTGACAAAGGGGGACGTGGCGGTTAGCCTGTTTCTTCCAAATCGAAGATTTGGAGAAGCCTGCCGCAGGTTCAAATCCCGGTTTCATCATATTAATCAAAAAAAGATACCCAATCAGGTATCTTTTTTGATTGGTCGAGGTGACAGGATTTGAACCTGCGGCCCCCACGTCCCGAACGTGGTGCTCTACCAAACTGAGCCACACCTCGTTTTATGTCTTTACATATTATTACACATTTTTGCAAACTATTCAAGAGTAAATTTAATAAATTCTTGACTAAATTATTATGTTGCGTTAAACTTA
>CAMFRO010000113.1 GCA_945982035.1 uncultured Clostridia bacterium
GGTGATTGAAAAGCTTTACGGTGTTGCCACATTAGTTCCTGCAATTATTCTAATTATACTGTTTATACTGCTTTTCTTTGGATATAAGCTATCAAAAAAGGAACTTGAAAAATTACACAATCAACTTAATAACTCACGAGAATAAAGAGAGTGGTAATAAAAAACAGCCGGCAAAAATGTCGGCTGTTTTTCTTATGCTATTACGCTTAAGCTTTAGAATTTTCCTCCTCCGCCGCCGTGGGTTGTTCCTGACGACGATGTGTGGGTAGAGCTTCCTGAGGAATCATCCTTTGGAATTGCTCTGCGTGTTACATTAGTACGCAAGAAATTATCATACGAGCCTGTTACCTGTAATGAACCGTTTACGAGATAATCTCGGGCGTCTGCTTTTTCATGTACTGCTTTGGTGTAATTTTTTTTGATTTTATTTGTAATGATGAATGCTGCAAATAAGCCTATTCCCAGTGACAAAAGAATAGATTTAATTATACCTCCAACATTTTTAGGCAGGTGTCCTGCGTCATAAGGATTACCGCTTTTTGCCTGAGTAACAAAATCATCTGCAAGGTTTGCAAAATTTGTAAAAGCTTTGAACCATTTTTCATCGCCCATATCATCAACAAGCTGTTTGCCGATATATTCAATACCTGCATCTGTAAATGCAGTAATACCGTATCCAGTTGTAGATATGTACCAGTCTCTATCTTCAAGACTGATAAGCAGTAAGCATCCATCGTTGTTTTCGCCGAAGCCATATCCGTTATAATCATAATAATCGTCTGCATATTCCTGAGGAGTTTTACCATCAAGAGAATTAACAGTTACTACTACTATATCAAATTGCTGTCTTTCGCTGATTTCGTTAATTTTTTCAGTTAACGATTTTACTTCATCAGTAGTAAGAAGCTGTGCGGTATCAACAACTCTGTTATATTCATCAACCGGCTGACCTTCCATTTCACTGTCGGACACCTCATAGGAGTCGGTATCCTGTTGACCGGAGGACATTGTGTTAACGGCAAGCAAGCCGTTGACCTTTGAAAAGAACTCAAGAGCCGATTTTTCCACGGTTTTGCAGTTGTAAACATCATACGCAGAATTATCAAGGCTCGTATCGGAAATTCCGTAGCTGAATTCTCCTGCAAAAGCAGGAATTGTCATACTTATAAGAAGTGCAAAAGCAGTTAAAAATACAAATATTTTCTTTTTCATTTCAGCACCTCCTAAAACAGTCCAAGCAGATTTACTACACCGTAAGCAACAACAGATATTACTGCGGCAATACCTGAGAAAATACCTATTAGCTTTCCGTTGTCAACGGGTAGATCGCCTATTATTTTTCCTGTTTGACCGTTCATCGCAAAGGTGTAATTTTGATCCTTATACTTTGTTTTAAGAAGCCAAACAGGGAATAGAGCATATTTTGAAACGCCGTTAATAAGTTGTACATTTGTAACTCTCGGAATTAAAGAAGTATAACCCTGTACCGTATTACCCAGGGTATCTGCCGCACTTTCCTTTATTCTTTGATTAGCCCTTGGAATTGATGCCTGCATATCAACATCGTATTTATCTGCAAGGTAGCCGGCGAGATATGCGCTTTTAAAATCTACTGCTTCGCTGAAATCATAAGGCTCAATGGATTCCATAAGGTCATCAGGCATTTTATTTGAGCCGTCAACAGGTATATTCATAAAGCTCATATTACCCTGGCGATAAACATCATAAAAACTTGTTTCCGTATATTCGTAATCATTATCTCTCCACGTTCTTACCCTTGTTCCCTCATAATTGATTGAGGCATTTATATTTGAATCAAAAAGCCAAAAGGGAACATATACGCCTTTGATTTCTTCAAGACGGTTTTCGCTTTTAAAGGTATTTGGGGCTAACTTTTTAGAATTCACATAGCTTTTAAGCTTTTCCTTTGCGGCTTTTTTATCAAGCTTGAAGGGAATGATATAATCCGGCTTCAGCATTCCTGAAATTCTTCCGCTCATTACAACTGCGTTACCGCAATACGGACAGGTAGAAGAAACTGTATTTTCATCACCTACAATTTCACCGCCGCAGGATTTACAGGTGAAAACGGACATATTACCGTCTTCACCCTCCTGCCACCGGGTACCTGTATCAGTATCCCACTGCATTTCATCGGATGCCTCATTATTAGGCTGTTCAACCTCGGATACATCAAATTCTGTGTCGCAAAATGGACATTTCATTTTCTGTGTTGACGTA
The DNA here is from genome assembly GCA_945982035.1 of uncultured Clostridia bacterium. Classification (GTDB taxonomy): domain Bacteria; phylum Bacillota; class Clostridia; order Oscillospirales; family Acutalibacteraceae; genus Eubacterium_R. The sequence continues at coordinate 2,242 of CAMFRO010000113.1, forward strand.
TCAAAATTAACAGTACCTCCGCAGTTGGGACATTTATATTCTAATATGTCACTCATAATATTCTCCTGATATGTAAAATTATTGTTTAGGTGTACCACAGGACGAACAGAATTTAGATGTGTTTTGTGTGCCGCAGTTAGGACAGAACCAAGGTGCGTTCATATCGTTTTGCTGCTGATAGCCGTTATTCACAGGCTGCTGAGGTTGACCATAGCCCTGCTGCTGAGGTTGACCATAGCCCTGCTGCATTGGCTGCTGAGGCTGGGCGTAACCTTGATTCATCGGCTGATAACCGCCCTGCATAGGTTGACCGTAGCCCTGATTCATAGGCTGCTGAGCAAATCCCTGATTCATAGGCTGCTGAGCAAATCCCTGATTCATGGACTGACCTGAGCCCTGCTTAATCTGCTGACATAACTGCATTATCTGAACTGCAGTTTCATAGCCCTGCATAAGCTTCATATTATTATCGGATGATATGTATGCAACAGTAAATGAAATAGGCTTGGTGATATACGGATCGGTAACTCTAAAGCATGCTTTTATGCCGCTTACCTCTTGCACACCGGTTGTGCTGAAGCTGTTTGATGAATTACGAATAAATGGTTGCGCAGCCAAAGGAACATTTAACATACTGTTTTGCATATTCATATTGTTCATTATGTTGTTCATGGATACGCCGAATCCGTTATTCATTTGACTATTGTCATAATTATCTCTGCTATCGGGAATTCCATCGCCGTCTGAGTCGCTCATTGTCCTATAATCAAGCTCAATCCAAAAATCCTGCAATTGCGAGAAATCAAAAACCTGAGGATTTCCGGATTTATAATCTCTGTTATCAATGGCAAAAATAAACCAACGATTGTTGAAGTCAACCTGAATAGTGTCGTTAATTCCACCGGCAGTTGCAGTGCAGGAGAACTGCTGATATTTTTGCTTGTTCTGCTCTCTTAATTCAAGATGCTTTTTTACATCATCAACGCTTCTTTGCTTCCAGCCGCTTGTAAACGAGCCGAGCTTGTGCTTACAATCCGAACAAAGATAGCCGTCGGAAAGCTTTTGCTGTGTAAGTGTATTTACTTTTTCTCCGCATACATCGCAGAATTTTTTATCAAAAAGTCCCATAATAGTATCTCCTTTAAAATTTATTTAGCGTCATTATCATCAAATATATCTCCGCATTCAGGACAGAATTTCGGAGGATTGTGTGGGTCTGCCGGCTCCCAGCCGCATTTATCGCATTTGTAAAGGGGAGCGCCTGCCGGCTTTGGTGTTCCGCAGTTCATACAAAATTTACCCTTGTTTACTGTGCCGCACTGACAGGTCCATCCTTCAGCCTGTGCCGGCTTAGGTGATCCGCATTCGGGGCAGAATTTTCCTGTTGCAGTTGCACCGCAGGAGCATTTCCAGCTATCAGCTGATACCGGTTCAGGTTTAGGTGATCCGCATTCCGGACAGAATTTTCCTGTTGCAGTTGCGCCACAAGAACAGGTCCAACCTCCTGTTGCCGGTGCCGGTGATGCCTGTTGTTGCATAGCTTGTTGTTGTGCAGCTGCTTGCTGTGCCGCCATATCCTGCTGAACACCTGCATTGTAAAATGCCTGTGCTACACCAAAATCTGCTGCACCGGCCTGCTGAGCCATTCCCATTCCCATGAATCCCATCATGGCACCATTAGGATTGCCTGCTGCGGTTTCCTTGGCAGTTGCAGTAGAATCTACCATACGTCCTGCCATCATATAAGGATTCTTACCCATAGTAGCCGCATCTTCCATCTGATTAATCTTCTTCATATCCTCTGAAGTTAGGGTAATCGGATTCAATGCAATAGATTGTACGGTGATTCCTCTACGTTCCGCCCAGTCGCTTTTAAGGGTATTATTCATAGCGTCTTTTAGCTCTTTAGTGTGAGCCGGAATTTGTGCCGGACGAAGTTCCATTTCAGAGAGAGATGCAAATGCCGGCTGCAGTGCATCGATAAATTCAGTCTTTAGCTGATTATCAATTTCATCTCTGGTAAATTCCTGTTGTACATTGCCGCATACTTCTGCATAAAACAGAAGGGGATTTGTAATTTTATATGAATATACACCATTGCATCTTACCTGAACAGTTCTGCGCATACCAAGCTCTTTATTCACCACGTCAAACATAAAAGGACTTGATGTACCGAACTTGTTATCCATAATTTCTTTTGTGTTAAAGTAATATACTCTCTGATCCTTTCCGGCATCGCCGCCATAAGTAAAACGTTTACCGACCGTTTTAAATACCTCAACGACATTTTCGCCGAGATTGCCGGTAAAAATACTCGGCTCACTGGAAGTATCATAAGTAAATTCACCGGGTTCGGCACAAACCTCAACAACCTTGCCTTGCTCAACAATCATCATACATTGACCGTTTGCAACAGCAATAACACTTCCGTTTGATATGACATTGTCATTTCCTTTTGTGTTGGATGAACGTGACGATGTGCGTTTTTGACCTTTTGTCACTAATACATCCTTTTCCATAGCATCACAGTAAAAATATTCTTTCCACTGGTCTGCCATTGTGCCGCCGAATGCACCGACGGCCGCCTTAATTAGTCCCATAA
>CAMFRO010000114.1 GCA_945982035.1 uncultured Clostridia bacterium
TTATAATACTTTATATTTCTACTGTTGTCAATGAACATATTTAATTTTATTCTATTGACAAGCGGTATAAATAGGTGATAATATTTTCTAAAAGAATACAGTTTTTCCGTTATATTCAGACGGAAAAATGTGAGAGGAAGAATTTATGCAGGACAATAAAGTAAAGATGCCCGTATGGGGACCTTATTCAAAAAAATATATGGGTATTTCAAGAGTAATGGAAAGCCTTGCCGATGTTGGTGCAAGATATGATTTTTCGGTCCACCCAACACTTTGGAACAGCTCCACACCTGTTCCGAATGTAACCGTGCCGTCGTCATATCATTTGTGGAATTGCAAAAGCGATTATACATATTTTTCCTATAGATATGAGCTTATGTGGAAGGATATGGTTTATGCAGATGTTTCTTTCTCTAAAATAAATGATGAAGCATATTTGATGAGATGTGAATTTGTAAATAATACCGAGCTTTCGCAAAATTGTATTTTGAATATTTTTGCGTCCTTGGAATTTCCTAACCCTACATACTGTAAGGTTAATACTCCTGACAAATGCGTGCTTAAAGCTGCAAATGACTACACGGATTACACCTATGCGGTGCCCCGCCCTTGGGATAACGAAAATCCCGACGGAATGTTTAAGGGAATGTTTGCAGATAAAGATTTTTACCTTGGCAAGGGCTTGGGTGACAGATGTGAAAATTATCATGTTCATTTCTTAAATCTTCAGCCCTTTGGCTGTGAAAAAGGCGACAGGGTTTCCTACGGCATAAAGGCTGACGGATTTAAAAATCCGATTATCGCTCTCAGGTACAGAACCGTTACTGACGGAAACGGCAGGTTCGATATGATATCGGATGACGATATCTACCGTGATATAGCCTTTCCGAACAGTGATGAGCTTACTTTCATTTATCTGCCGTATATGGAGAATTTTACGTTGGAAAGCCTTGGCGGTGCAGGAGTTGAGCTTGACTTTCTTGCAGTAATTGAAAGCGGTGAAGAGGATAATCTGACTACTGAAAAAGTCAATTTCCCTTATATTCCCGAAATAAATACAGATGTCCTTGAAAACGGACACAGAACTACACTTAAATATAATGGAATTGAAAAGCCATTCTGTATTCTTACAAACAATAAAAATACAAGAGAAAGAGCTCTTAATTCAGGCAGTCTTGAGGACGCACTGATCAACCGTCTTTCAAACGGCGACCATACATATGACGACTTGGCTGAAACCTTTTCAGGCTCATTTAAGAGAAAGCACAGTGATGACGGCTTTTTCCACAACACTCTTATCAAGTCAATTTTCATTGAGCCTCATACCTCTCATACGGAATATGCGGTTTTGTCAATGGGAGAATTTGACGGACTTACAAATGATGAGTACGAAGAAATCTACAGAAATGCAAAGGCGTCAAGCCCTGTATCAGATTATAACGAGGCAGGTAAAAAATATACTCTTTCAACAGAGATACTGAAATCAACGCTTTTAACAAATGTTGTTTATCCTGTTTACCGTCACGGCGAAAATGTCATTCACCATACTCCGGGTAAAAGATGGGACAGCTTCTACACCTGGGACAGCGGCTTTATCGGAATGGGACTCTTGGAATTTTCACCGAAGCTTTGTCAGTATGCACTTGATATGTACCTTTGCGACGATACAAACAAGGATTTTGCATTTCTGCTTCACGGCTCGCTTGTTCCTACACAGTTTCCCGAATATCTTGAGCTGTTAAAGAGAACCGATGACAAGGAAAGCCTTGCCTTTCTCTATGACAAGGCAAAAATATATTATGAATTTTTGAGAGGCAGAAATCACGGCTCAACTGTTGCAAAATTCAATAACGGCTTGCTGACTACATACGATTACTGGTATTCACACTGCGGTATGGACGATTATCCCGCTCAGGTTGAAATGATGAACAGGAAATCACAGAAATACACCTGCCCCTGTCTTTCAACTGCTCAAATTATCCGTGCAGGAAAAATCATGAAAATGGTTGCCGAATCTCTGGGCAGATATGACGATATTAAGACATATGACGCTGATATTGAGTATTCAACAAAGGCTCTTAACGACCTTGCCTGGGATGAGGAAAGCGGATATTTCGGCTACACCGAATATGATGAAAAGGGCAATGTAAAAGGCATTATGAGAACTGCCGACGGAGAGAATTTCAACAAGGGTATGGACGGAATTTATCCTCTTGTTGCAGGTGCAGTTACGGGAGAAAGAAAAAAGAGACTTATCGAGCATATCAAAAATCCAAAGGAAATGTGGTCACAGGCAGGAATTTCTGCCGTTGATATGAGTGCCTCCTACTATTTTGACGACGGCTATTGGAACGGTAATGTTTGGATGAGCCATCAGTGGTTTGTATGGAAAACAATGCTTGATAACGGTGACGGTGATTTTGCCTTTGAAATTGCAAACCGTGCCCTTGAAATGTGGAAGGCGGAAACTGATTTTACATACAACACCTACGAGTGCTTTGGTATTAAAACACGACGTGGCGGTTGGTTTCATAATTTCGGCGGACTTTCGGCTCCTATCTGTATATGGGCGAACGCTTACTACAAGCCCGGCACCGTTACCAGCGGACTTGATTTGTGGACCGATTATCAAAGGTGTACAACCGATAGCGCCGAAATCTCTTTTAAATATTTTGGCGACTGTGACAAATATACATTTATCGTAACCCTTGACGATAAAAACGATTATAAAGCAACTCTTGACGGCAGAGAGATTGAGTATTTTCAGCGTGTTAACGGCGCAATGGAATTTACCTTCGGCGGTGATGTTAGGTCAGGAGTGCTTAATATAGAAAAAATTTGAAAGGATATATGAAGGGGAAAAGATATGGCTGACAGAATTTACGGCAGCGGTAACGAGCCGCTTAAAATTCAATTCATAACAGACACTCACTATTATTCAAGAAAAGGCGGTACAGAGGGCAAGGCATATAAAAATGCTGAGTCAAAAAGCCAAAAGATTATCAAGGACACCGACCTTGTGCTTAAGGCAGGCTTTGATATGCTTTGCGAGGACACATCAACGGATATTATTGTGTTGGCAGGCGATACCACCAAGGACGGCGAAATTGAATCTCATAAAGAAATGATTGAGATGCTCCGTGATTTGAAAAAGCGGGGCAAGAGAGTTTATGTAATTACCGCCACACACGATTTCAGAGACGGCGGTGTGGCAGACGGCTACGACGGTGACGAAACAATCAAGGTTCCTGCGGTAGGCGACAGACATGATTTGTGGAAAATGTATTATGAGTTTGGTCCTAACGAGGCTATATCAACCCACGAGGAATCAATGAGCTACGTTGTACAGGTTGCACCGGGTTATCGCCTTTTTGCTCTAAATGACGATACTAACTACAAGCCTGAGGGCGAGCGTGGTTCGGGCTTCTCCGATGACTGTATGAATTGGATTATGGAGCAGTTAAAGGACGCTCAGGATAACGACCAGTATGTTATTGCAATGACTCATCATCCTATGATTGCACCGTCACCCTTCTATGCAATAATCGGTAAGGGCGATATGCAGAGAAATCACGAAACTACAAGAGAAATCTTTGCCGACGCAGGTCTTCACTGTATGCTGACAGGTCACACTCATATCCACGACATAAGCTACATAACCTCAAAAAAAGGCAACAGATTTTATGACATTGCCTGCGGCGCTATGGCAGGATGTCCTCCTGTAATGCGTAACGTAACCTTTGACCCGAAAAACGCAAAGATTGATGTTGAAACCATAACAATTAAAGATGTTCCCGGACTTGACACCGACGGCAAGCCCTTTGATGAATATATGAAAGGCTTTTTCTTCGGAATGATAGGCGAGGTAATTTGGGCTATGGGCAATGATATTGACCGCCTTGCAGAAATGACGCCTGCATTTTCAATCCCCGGTGAAAAGGTTAAAAAGCTTGCTTGGATTATTAAGCCTGTCGGAAAATTCCTTAACAAGCTTACCTTTAAAAAGGTTTGGAGGCTTTGCAAAAAGGAATGCGGACTTAAAAAAGAGGATATCGCAGACATTGCCGATAACAAGGTTGTTGACTTTATCCTTGGGCTTGTGCAGAATCTCTACTGCGGTGATTCTTCATACGGACCTGAAACAAGGGAATATAAGCTCACCTGCGGAATGCTTAATGTTATTGATTCCTTCCTTGATACAATACATCTTAATATCGGTAAGCTTCTTAAAGGTGCAACAAGTGTAAGAGGACTTGTGGAGCCACTCCTTTGGAAAAACTGTGAATTTAAGGATTCAGATGCCGTTCTTCCTCTTTATCCCCTTTATGATGATAATAACCCTGCGCCTAAACGTGAAGAAAAGAAGTTTAACGACCCTGTAAAAAAGAGTAAAAAGGGACCTCTTATCCTTGTAATTTTAATCCTTTTGATAATTCTTCTGCTTGCAGTAGTTGTAGGCTTGGTTGCTTTGGTTGTTTGGGCAGTTGTGGCTATTGTTAAAGCAATAACAGGCTTTGCGATTTTAGGATTAATGTTATAACATTTTTCTATTGCAAAATGAACAGTTAGTTGATATAATATCAATGTATTAATACTTTATTATTTTAAAGGAGAAAATTTATGGCAGACGAAAAAAAGAAAATCAGTCTCGGCGGTATTGATAGTGCCGCAGAGGAAAAGGGCTCACTCATCAAAACAATATGGCAGCTTGTTAAGTTCCTTGTTGTTTCAGGACTTGTAACTGTCTCTTATACACATCTGACGCTGCCGACGAAGGCTTAGGT
>CAMFRO010000115.1 GCA_945982035.1 uncultured Clostridia bacterium
ATTGAGCGTAATACCGCAGAGGCTGAGTCAGCAAACGCGGCTGAGTAATTATGACGGCAGACGGCAGTTATTAACTGCTGTCTGCCTTGTTTGCATTTTTTAGATATTAAAAGGGGGAGCAAACAATAGTAGTAAACTGAACATACAGTTATGTGTGCTGAGTTTATTACTATTGCCCTCCTTTCAATATAATATTTTACAGAAAGAGGTATAGTATATGTTTTTCAAGAATTTTAAAGTATGGGAAACAGAGCTTGCAGGCAGAAAGCTTACCCTTGAAACAGGTAAGATGGCAGGCCTTGCAAACGCATCTATTATGGCGCGCTACGGTGACACAAACGTGCTTTGTACCGTAACCGCTTCCGCAAAGCCGAGAGAGGGCGTTGATTTCTTCCCCCTCAGTGTTGATTACGAGGAGAAAATGTACTCAGTAGGCCGTATTCCCGGCTCATTCCAGAGAAGAGAGGGAAGAGCGTCTGAAAAAGCAATTCTCACATCACGTTGCATTGACAGACCTATTCGTCCGCTTTTCCCTAAGGATTTAAGAAATGACTGCAGTGTTGTTGCAACAGTTATGTCTGTTGACCCGGACTGCTCACCTGAAATTACAGCAATGATTGGCGTTTCTGCCGCTATTGCAATTTCCGATATTCCATGGGACGGACCTATTTCCGGTGTAAACGTAGGTCTTGTTGACGGCGAAATCGTAATTAACCCAACTCTTGAACAGAGAGAAAAGAGCGACCTTGTTCTTACCGTTGCTTCCACCGCTGACCTTGTTGCAATGATTGAAGCAGGCGGTAACGAAATTGACGACGATACAATGTTTAACGCCATTATGGCAGGTCACGAGGAAAACAAGAAGATCGTTAAATTCATTCAGGGCATCGTTGATGAAATCGGCAAGCCTAAGTTTGAGTATGAATCTTCAAATCCCGATCCTGAAATTATGGCTGAAATTGAAGATTTCTGCATTGAAGACGTTAAAAAAGCCCTTGATACAGATGATAAGCTTGTTCGTGACGAGGCTCTTCTTCCTATCTATGCCGCAGTTCACGAAAGGTTTGATGAAAGATTTGAAGGCTGTGAAGAGAAGATTGACGAGATTATGTATCTTGTTCAAAAGCACGTTGTACGTGCTTGGTTAAAGGACGAGCATAAGCGTGTTGACGGCAGAGGAATTGATGAAATCCGTCCTCTTAACGCAGAGGTTGACCTGCTTTCAAGAGTTCACGGCTCCGGTCTTTTCACAAGAGGACAGACTCAGGTTCTCTCTGTTGCGACACTTGGTCCTATGAACGATGCACAGCAGCTTGACGGTCTTGACGAGCAGACTGAAAAGAGATATATACATCACTATAACTTCCCCTCATATTCTGTTGGCGAAACCAAGCCTTCAAGAGGACCCGGCAGACGTGAAATCGGTCATGGTGCACTTGCTGAAAAGGCGCTTGTTCCTGTTCTTCCGTCAGTGGATGAGTTCCCTTATGCAATCCGTGTTGTATCTGAGGTTCTCTCCTCCAACGGCTCCACATCACAGGGCTCAATCTGCGGATCAACACTTGCTCTTATGGCTGCCGGTGTTCCTATTAAATCACCTGTTGCAGGTATCAGCTGCGGACTTATCACAGGTGATGAGGGTGTTTACGGCGACTTTATGACAATGGTAGATATCCAGGGTCTTGAAGATTTCTACGGCGATATGGACTTTAAGGTAGCAGGTACAAAGAACGGTATTACCGCTATCCAGATGGACCTTAAGGTACACGGCCTTACTCCCGAAATTATCAAAGAAGCATTTGAAAAAACACATAAAGCAAGAAATTATATTCTTGATGAAATTATGCTTCCTGTTATCAGCGAGCCTCGCAAGGAGCTTTCACCTTACGCTCCTAAGATGTTTACCCTTACTATTGACCCCGAAAAAATCGGCGATGTAATCGGTAAGGGTGGTAAGGTTATTCAGGAAATTCAGGCTGAATACGATGTTAAAATTAATATTGAAGAAGACGGCAGAGTTTATATCTCAGGCATTGACGCTGAAAAGTGTCAGGGCGCAGTTGAGGTTGTTAAGCTCATTGCCAGCGATCCAGAGGTAGGCGCTTTCTACAACGGTGTTGTTACAAGAATTATGAGCTTTGGCGCATTCGTTGAAATCGCTCCCGGTAAAGAAGGTCTTGTTCACGTTTCACGTCTTGACGTTAAGAGAACTGAAAATGTTGAAGACGTTGTAAACGTAGGCGACTCAATTATTGTTAAATGTATTGAGATTGACGACCAGGGCAGAATTAACCTTTCAAGAAGAGATGCTCTTATTGAGCTTGAGGGTATGAAGCCGGAGAATGAAATTGACGACGCACCGAGAGGTCCCAGACACAATGACCGCAGAGGTCCTCGCCGTCCCAGAAGAGATTAATATCTAATATACAGTAAAATTAAAAGACAGATGTTTCGTGTTAACATCTGTCTTTTTTATTCGCTTAACGATTTGTTTATAGCATTAAGAACTCTCTTTTTATCCGCCGACCATATCGGCGCAATTAAATCCTTTTTAGCACCGTCACCTGTTAGCCTGTGTATAACAACATTTTTAGGAATTATATCCACGCACTGCTTTATTAGATTAACATATTCGTCAAAGTCAAGAACGCTTATTTTGCCCTGTTCGTATTCGTCGGCAAGGTCGGTGCCTTTAATAATGTGTAAAAGCTGCAGCTTAATTCCGTCAGTATTTCGGCAAACGTATTCAACGGTTTTCAGCATATCCTCAGTGCTTTCACCGGGCAATCCCAGTATAACGTGGGTAACTACGTTTATACCTCTGCTTTTTAAATCGTCAACCGCCTTGTCGTAAACATCAAGGGCATATCCTCTGCGGATATATTTTGCGGTGCTTTCGTGAATTGTTTGCAGTCCTAACTCAACAAATAATGGCTTAATTTTGTTTATTTCGTCAAGTAAATCCAAAACATCATCACCAAGGCAGTCGGGACGTGTTGCCACCGAAACAGCAACAATATCGGGATGCTCAACCGCCTGCATATATAAGCCTCTCAGTCTTTCAACCGGCGCATAAGTATTGGTAAAGGGCTGAAAATACGCAATGTACTTTCCGTCCTTTATTTTTTTCTCAACCAGCCTTTTACCGTTTTCAATTTGTTGGCTTATGCTTAAATTTCTGCCTGACGCAAACTCTCCGCTGCCGCCGGCGGAGCAAAAAATACATCCTTTGCTGTCAATGGTGCCGTCTCTGTTGGGACAGGTAAAGCCGCCGTCAACGGCAATTTTATATACCTTGCATCCAAAACGGCTTTTTAGGTATTCATTAAGACTTGTATATTTCATAAAATTCCTTTATGTTTTTGGTATTTCCGCATAAATACGATTTTACTTCATTCAAATTCAGAGGGCTCATATCAACACGGCAGGCACAACCCCCTGCCTCCTCAAGTATAAGCGTTGCTCCTGCCCAGTCCCATGGACGAAGTATCAACTCATAATATAAATCCGCCTTGCCTGCCGCCACATAGCATATATCAAGTGCGGCGGAACCGCCTCGTCTTACCTCAAGGGCGTTATAGAATACCTTTTCCGTAAGCTCAAAGGTTTTGTGTGCCAGCTCGTGCTCGTAGGGACAGGTGCCAAACAGTACAAGCGACTCCTTTAAATTACAGCTTCCGGCGTGTATTCTTTTGCCGTTCAAAAATGCGCCTCTGCCTTTTTCGGCATAAAAAATATTGTTAAGGTCAGGGTCCATTACAACGCCGATAATAAGCTCCTTATCCTGTGCAAGACCTACGCTTATGGCACTGTGCTGAAATCCCTTTATAAAATTCGTGGTGCCGTCAATAGGGTCAATGATAAAGCAGTAGCCGTCGGTTAGCTCCTTGTTGCCGTCACCCTCCTCGCCTAAAAAGGATGCCCCCGGCACAGCCCTTGACAGCTCGTTTATAAGAAAATCCTGAATCATCTTATCGTATTTAGTTACAAGATTTACTCCCGAGCCTTTTTCCTCAACGCCTAAATCACCGCCTGCACGTTTGTATATTTCTCCTGCTTTTTCAACTATATTTACGATTTTCTCAAGCATTAGTGATAACTCCTTAGATATTGTTTGATAATAATTATATCATAATTTTCCGGGTTTTCAATATAATTTAGTATGATGTTTTCTGTACTAATAGCTAAGCTTGTATCAAGGCTGCTTCGTATTATGGGCAGGGGTGCAACAACTTTGCCGGGCAAAATTGCTTTGCGCCTAAAATATAATATACTTAACTGTCTGTCAAGGAACGTGGGGATTATATGCGTTACCGGTACAAACGGCAAAACCACCACCTGTGCTTTGATTGAAGCAGGACTTAAGGCAGCCGGAAAATCATATTTCATCAATAAAAGCGGAGCTAATATGATTACCGGCATAGCCACCGCATTTATAGATAATTCCACTGTTTTCGGTAGGTGCAAAAAGGATTATGCCGTCCTTGAGTGTGACGAAAACAGCTTTCCTGCCATATCCCGTTATATTGACGCCAATATAATCGTGGTAACAAATGTGTTTCGTGACCAGCTTGACAGGTACGGCGAGGTCAGTCATACCTTGGGCAAAATCTCAATTGCACTTGATAATAATAAACAAGCTATGCTTGTGATGAATGCCGACTGTCCGCTTACAATGAGCCTTGCGCTAAAAAGACCAAATCGCCTGCGTACCTTTGGAATCAACGCCGATTTTAATATTAAGTCAAAGTCGGACAGCCGTTTCTGCCC
>CAMFRO010000116.1 GCA_945982035.1 uncultured Clostridia bacterium
CAACCTCTTCAACATCACATTCCTCGTGATGAGCGTTTGGAGAAGGATTAATCTTGAGAACAGTAAACTTTGATTCCTCAAAGTTACCAAAAATCTCACCCTTAGTACCGATAATATGAATATTTCTTCTCGGCTCTGATGAACCGCCAACCATATTATGAGTTCCGGTAGCACCTGATGCAAAATTAACAAGTACAGACTGATGGTCAACGACGTTGTTGTCACATTTGTAAATACATCTTGCATAAGGTGAATCACTTTTCATAAGTGCAATTTTATCTTCGATTGTAGGATTATTTATTCCCTCAAGAGCGTCCCATACATAAAATGACCATCTGTCAGGGTGGTCTATGTAAAGCCTTTTTGTTGAATAAACACATGTATCAACAAGGGGACAATCCTTCATACAAATAGTTCCGGCATTCTTTGGCGCATTTTCCGCCTTAAACTGATACTTACCACCGAAGGAGCATATCTGAGTAGGTTTAGTTTCACTCATAAACCACATCATCAAATCAATATCGTGACAGCATTTTGCAAGCAGCATCGAGGTATGACATTTATCTGAGTTTGCCCATTTTCCTCTTACGTATGAGGTTGAAAGATGATGATAGCTTACATGCTCGGTGGTTTGGATGTTAATAATGTCTCCGATTTCACCGTTTGTTATTCTTTCTTTAATACCATAGTAAAATGGAGTATATCTTAGAACATGGCATATCATAACCTTAGAATTATTCTTTCTTGCACAGTCAACCAGCTCTCTCATTTCCTGTTCATTAACGGCAAAGGGCTTTTCAAGTAGCATATCATAACCTGCATTAAGAAGCGGAACGGCAGTATCAATATGCTGTTCGTCCATTGTTCCGTTTATTATTGTATCTGCAAGCTTTCCTTTATTTGCAAGCTCCTGTGCAGATTCAAAGCACATATCCTCTCCAAATCCAAAATAATCCATTGCCTTCTTACGTCTAACAGGGTTAGGGTCGGCAACACCGACGATTTTAAGCATATCGGGATTTGTTTTAGCAAGCTCACTGTAAACAAACGCTCTATGTCCTGCGCCAACAATTATCGCAGTAATCGGTCTTTGCTCCATAGTTATCCGCCTTTACAAATTTTTTTCTATTATAACACCGACTAACTAAATTGCAATAGAAAAACTAAAATTTACGATTAATTAATTTATTGACATAATATTATTTTGTTATATAATGTAAAAAAACAGTTTGCGGGTATTACTATGAAAAAATTGCTTGTTTATTTAAAAAATTATAGATTAGAGTCAATTTGTGCACCGCTGTTTAAAATGCTTGAGGCTACCTTTGAGCTAATCGTGCCGCTTGTGGTTGCATCAATTATTGATGACGGTATAAAAAACGGTGATACACGATTAATTTTGACACGTGCCGCAATGCTTGCCGGTCTCGCAATAGTAGGTATGGTGGCTGCAATTACCGCTCAGTATTTTGCCGCAAAGGCAGCTACGGGATTTGCTGCTGAGCTTAGATACTCACTTTTTTCAAAAATACAATCCTTTTCCTTTAACGAGCTTGACCGTATCGGCTCGTCAACACTTATTACAAGGCTTACTACAGATGTAAACCAAGCACAAAACGGCGTAAATATGGTGCTTCGTTTGTTTTTGCGCTCACCGTTTATTGTTGTGGGTGCAATGATTATGGCAATGGCCATTGATGTTAAGGCAGGTCTTGTTTTTATCGGCGTAATAGCAGTTCTAAGCACCATAATTTGTATTATTATGAAAAGCACTGTACCTATGTATAAAAATGTTCAAAATACCCTTGATGACGTTACACGTCTTACGAGAGAAAACCTTACCGGTGCGAGAGTAATAAGAGCATTCACCGATGAAGAACAGGAATACAAAAAATTTACCGAAAAGAACAATTTTCTTGCTCATCTTCAGCGCAGTGTCGGCAGGATTTCTGCGTTAATGAATCCGCTGACCTTTATCGTTATAAATCTCGGTATAGTTTTGCTTATTTACACAGGTGCAATACGTGTTAATGTGGGCAGTCTTTCACAGGGTCAGGTTGTGGCACTGTATAATTATATGGGCCAAATTCTTGTTGAACTTGTAAAATTTGCTAATCTTATAGTTACGGTAACTAAGGGATTTGCCTCCGGCGGAAGAATTGCAGATATTCTTGATATTGACTCCACTCTTGAAAGTGTTAATGATGAGAATATTTATAATAACAACGCAGTCTGCTTTGAGAATGTTTCCTTGACATATCAAAATGCAGGCGAGACATCGCTAAATAACATATCATTTACGGCGAACAGGGGAGAAGTGATAGGTATAATCGGTCCTACCGGTAGCGGCAAATCCTCACTTGTTAACCTAATTGCACATTATTACGATGCAACGTCAGGCAGAGTAACAGTAAACGGGCGAGATGTTAAATCGCTTGATAAAACAAAGCTCCGTTCAAAAATCGGTTTTGTTATGCAAAAAAGCGTTCTTTTCAGCGGAACTGTCAGAGATAATATAAAATGGGGCAAAAAGGATGCCACTGATGACGAAATAAATGAAGCACTGAAAATCGCACAGATTTATGATTCTGTTTACGAAAAGGACGGACTTGATACAAAAATTGAGCAAAATGGTGCTAACCTTTCAGGCGGTCAAAAGCAAAGGCTTTCAATAGCCAGAGCGTTAGTTGGAAAGCCGGAAATAATTGTTCTTGATGATAGTGCCTCCGCTCTTGATTTTGCCACTGAAAAGGCATTAAGGGAAGCAATACTGTCACTTGATTACAAGCCTACTCTGTTTATTGTCAGCCAGCGTTGCTCTTCAATTTTAGAAGCAGATAAAATTATTGTGCTTGACGACGGAAGCTGTGTAGGTATCGGCAGTAACCGGGAACTTCTTAATAATTGTGAAATTTACAGAGAAATCTACGAGTCACAGTTTGAAAAGGAGGGTATCAATGAACAGTAAATCTATTTTGAAGAAAGTATTTTCTTATGTAGGCAGATATAAAATTCATTTGATATTTTCAATGCTTCTTGCGGTAGTCAGCGTTGCCGGCAGTCTTTATATACCTGTTCTTATCGGTAGAGCTATTGATTACATTATCGGAAAAGGCTTTGTTGATTTAGAATGTGTTATACCGGTTTTAGTACAGGTAATTGTTATTATTGCCGTTGTTGCATTAAGCCAATGGATAATGAATGTGCTGAACAACAAAATTACATTTAATGTTGTACGTGATATGCGTGACAGGGCATTCTCTAAAATTGAACGTCTGCCTGTTTCTTATATTGATTCTCACCCTACAGGAGAAATCGTAAGTAGAGTTATTGCTGATGTTGACCAATTCGCAGACGGATTGCTTATGGGATTTACGCAGTTTTTTACAGGCGTTGTAACAATTTTAGGCACCCTTGCTTTTATGTTTTCTATTAACGTATGGATAACGATAGTAGTTGTAGTTGTAACTCCGCTTTCCTTTGTAATTGCGAACTTTATTGCAAAGAAAACCTTTAAAATGTTTAAATTACAAAGTGAAACAAGAGGGGAGCAAACCTCATTTATTGATGAAATGATAGGCAATCAAAAAACGGTTGACGCTTATTCAATGCAGGATGAGAATAAAGAAAAATTTTCCGAGATTAATAACCGGCTTCAAAAATATTCTCTTAAAGCAATTTTCTTTTCATCTATTACAAACCCTGCAACACGATTTGTAAACAGTATTGTATATGCCTGTGTTGCGCTTTTCGGTGCATTGCTGGCAGTAAAAACCAATCAGGCGGAAATTACCGTGGGTGTTCTTACCTGCTTTTTGTCCTATGCCAATCAATATACAAAGCCGTTTAATGAAATCAGCGGAGTTGTTACAGAGCTTCAAAATGCTATGGCTTGTGCCGGAAGGCTATTTGAATTGATAGAGCAGGATAGCGTTCCCGATGATAAGCCCGGTGCTATTGAAATAAAAAATGTGGATGGAAGGCTTGAACTTAGACAGATTAATTTTTCATATAACAAGAATAAGAAGTTAATTGAAAATTTCAATTTAAGTGTTAAGCCCGGTCAGCGAGTGGCAATAGTCGGCCCCACAGGATGCGGAAAAACTACTCTCATAAATCTTCTTATGCGCTTTTATGAGCCGGTTTCGGGACATATTGTTCTTGACGGCAAGGATTATGAAGACGTCACAAGAAAATCATTGCGAGAAAATTTTGGAATGGTTTTGCAGGATACATGGCTGAAGTCGGGCACAATCAGAGATAATATTATTATGGGCGCTCCCGATTCAACAGAAGAGGCAATAATTGACGCTGCCAAAAAAGCATATTCTCATTCCTTTATTAAACGCTTGCCGGACGGTTACGATACGGTTATTGGCGAGGACGGAGGCTCTCTTTCGCAAGGTCAAAAGCAGCTGCTTTGTATTACCCGACTTATGCTCTGTAAACCACCCATGCTTATTCTTGACGAGGCTACCTCCTCAATTGATACAAGAACGGAAATAAAAATTCAAAAGGCATTTTCCAAGCTTATGCAGGGCAGAACAACCTTTATTGTTGCTCATCGTCTTGCTACTATTAAAGAGGCTGACGTAATTCTTGTTATGAAGGACGGCAACATAATAGAGCAGGGAAATCATAAGGAACTGCTTAATAATAAAGGCTTCTATTACGAGCTATACAACTCTCAATTTCCAAAAATA
>CAMFRO010000117.1 GCA_945982035.1 uncultured Clostridia bacterium
AGGCATCCGAAAAATCGGATGCCTTTTTACTATGATTTACTTTGTCGTAACACTCTTTGCAGAAGACCACGCACCATAAACCTTTTGTCCGCTTACTGTCTTATAAGAACGAACACGTACATAATATTTTTTCTTTGAAGAGAGCTTTGACGCCTTAAATGACGTGGTTGAATTCTTAGTTACAGTTTTTGTGGTAGCCTTTGTAAATTTACTGCTTGTAGAATACTGAACCTGATATCCACTTGCAGAGGTGTTCTTTTTATACTTTACGGTAAAGGATTTACTTCCTGCCTTTAAGGAGGAAATAGTCTGCTTTGACGGAACATAAACCGACAGAGTTGATGAATAGGAGCCGTAATATGTTTTTGAATTATATACCGAATAGGCTCTTACTCTGTACTTAGTTGTACCTGCACTCTGCTTAGAAATCTTGTAGGTAGTTGTGTTAGCCGAGTTAATAGTTTTAACTGTAGTCCACTTTCCGTTAGAATACTTCTGCACCTGATAACCGGCAGCACGAGCAGGC
Organism: uncultured Clostridia bacterium; assembly: GCA_945982035.1. Taxonomy (GTDB): domain Bacteria; phylum Bacillota; class Clostridia; order Oscillospirales; family Acutalibacteraceae; genus Eubacterium_R. The sequence goes on from CAMFRO010000117.1 coordinate 527, forward strand.
TTGCTCCAGGAAAGTGTATGAGTGGTTGATGTGGTTGACTTAACCTTTAATGAAGACACCTTATCGGGAGCAACCTTTTTAACCTTAGCGGAAATGAATAGACTGTCCGTAACAAGCACCTTTGCACTGTTTTTACTGTCAACTGTATATGACTTAACATTTCCTTTACTGTCAGTTGCGGTGATTGACGTTACTATATAACCGCTTGACGGGTGTGCGGTAACAGTCATATAGTTACCCCAAGCCTCGTAGATACTGTCAGAGCCTTCAACCTCGCAGTTATCCATAAAATAATCATACTCAATTTCAGGATAAGAAGCTACAACGTCAATCTTAAATGCGTTTTTAAGGTCCATACCCTCTATAATATCCGGATAAATGTCATCGTCGTAATCGTCATTACCGTTAGATAATAAAATGTCATCATTAGGCGTTTCTATAGTATATGAATCCTGCATAATTCCGTAGAAAATGCCATACCTTCCGCCTGTTACATTTGGAAGAGTTGTACCAATTAGCTTATCCTCACCGATTTTTGACGTATAGCTAAAGGCAGAGGATGTAACGGTATCTGAAGTGATATTATAGGTAAATGTATCACCTAAGCCGTAGGCATAGGAGCCATTGCATATAACGCCATCATTTCCATATCCAATATTACCCTCGTAGCATTTAAGTATAGTACCGTCCGAGGAATAAATATCCGAATAATCCTCGCTGTCAAATTTAACACTTGATTCCGTCCATTTAGATCCATCAAAGACGAGCAATGAGGGCATCGTTCCGTTATTATCTGCACCGTAAGCATATACAAGCTTATCCTTAAACTGAATACATTTTCCGTACGCTCTTGATGAAGGAAGATTGTAGGAGGTTTTAATAAAGCTGCCCGAATAATACTTATAGGTTACATTGGAGAAGCAGTTATTAAAGCTGTCATAACCGCCGATAAGATAAATTGAGCCGTTATATGTGGCGAGAGTATATCCCTCTAAATTTGAAATACTTGCAGGTATTTCGCAAAGAAGCTTTGTGGTCTCAGTTTCAATATTAATGCTTCCAAATACCTTATCATAGCCAAGCACCATTTCTGTATTTGCAGAGGTAACAGGAAGTGACGCTACAAAATAGATATTGCCGTTAAGATAAGCGGCACCTTCAAATGAAGGGTCTTCCTTAATATTTTCACCAAACAAAGCCTCGGCGTCAACCTCTGTGCACATATCATCATAAACATATTTCTCGTCCAAATCATCGTAATATACGTCTATGATTGTTCCCTCTCCATCAAGAATGTATGAATGGTCACCTGCAATCATTACATTGCCCATATACACATTTGATGCACCGAGTTTAAGCTCTGAATAGCTTTTCTTTGAATGCAAAAGATATTCATCAGTATCTGTACCGTATGAATTTACAACCTCAACAGTGCATTTTTTTGTATTATAGGAATTATCCGGAACAATAATTTCTTTATTGTCAGAGCTAATAGGAGTTACGTCATTACCATTAATTCTTACAGCGGTTGCATTTTTCAAATCACCGTCTATAACAACATTATTGTCGGAATTATATTTTGCATCACTGATAAGCGGTGGTGTTTTATCAAGATTATCAAGCGACAGAACTCGTGATGAATCAACCTTATCTTGAAGATAATCATACCTTCTGCCTGTATTTTTAATCATATTAACAACTTCAATTGCAGAGGCATCGGGATAAGCAAGAGAAACAAGAGCAGATGCACCTGTTGCGTAAGGTGTCGCCATAGATGTACCGTTATAGAAATCGTATCTACCGAATTCCTTACTATCAACGCCCTGCTTGCTTATTGCCAAATCATCAATATAAAATTCAGTTCCGGTTTTGTATGAGATTATAACAAATACTAACTGACGCTGTGTTGATTTTTCATATTCATCAAGATGTTTAACATCGTAATCAAAGAAATAATGCTCCCAATATCTCTGGTCCTCATAAAAATAAGTAGAAAATACATTACAGTAATCCATCACCAAATCTTCAAAGGAGAGCTTAGAAATATCAACAGATGCCGGTATATCAAAAACGGCAATATCTGCCATATTATTACCCTTAAGCATCATACTCAATGAATAATTTTCATTTTCGTTATCAAGAGTATACGGAACGGATAAAATATAATACTGAGATTCGTCCTCGGGAATTTCATCGTTCATTGTAACCTTATAGGATTTACCGCTGTCGGAGCTTCCGAAATAATCATTGGAGATTTCCGACGTAACATTTCTGCTAACCATTACACCTTTATCATTTGGATTTTCAGTAAGCAGATTAATTTTTCCGAAACCCTTATCTCTTGAGATGTCCTCAAAATCGTTGAAATTAGAGGTAAGGGAGTCAATCTGTTCATCAGTATAAATTGACGGATTAAAGCAATCATACGATACTGTTGAAAGAATGTCAGCACCCGGTGCAGCAACATCAACATATTTACTTGAATAGTTTGAAAAATCAGCTAACTCGTCGTTTTCATTAGTAGCGGCCACCGTAACGGCATAGTTGCTTTCCGAAGAAGCCGGAGTTTCTATAATCTTCTCTCCAAACATTTCATCAAAAAATTCGTAATCCTTCAAATTACTGATATCTAAGCCATCGTTACCTGCGGCAACGCAAGTAATAACACCGTAGGAGCCAAGCTCATCAAAAATCATATCATACATTTTCTGCTCGGATTCAGTGCCTATACCGCCCCATGATAAGTTCATAGCCTTGATGTTTGCGCCCAATTTAACTGCACGGCACACATAATCAAGGCAGGAAATAAGCGACTCGTCATCGCCTTCACCGCCATCATCAAGTCCTTTAAGCGCCATTATTTTAACATTAGATTTATTAATACCCGAGATGCCCTTTTGGTTATCAGCGGCAGCGGCAATAATACCGGCTACGTGGGTACCGTGTCCGTTACCGTCAAGAGGCTGACCGTCTTTGGTTGTACCGGAAAAATCATAGCCGTATTTACCGTTAAGCTTTGAACCGTATGGATTAACCCAGAGTCTATCATTAAATTCATCACTATTGTAATCAATGCCGGTATCCACTACTGCTACAACTGCTTCTTCATCACTTTGAGAGGAGCTCCATATAGAATCGGCTTTAACATCAAGACCTGCTGTTCCGCCGTTTTGACCGGTATTATCAAGAGCCCACTGATATGATGAATATGTGTCATCGGTAGATTCAGTAGTTTTAATGAAATTAGGTATTGCGTATTTAACCTTTTCATTTTTATTGAGCTTTGAAATAATTTGCTTTGTTGTCATTGTGTCAGAGCTTACGCTTGCTATTGTATAGTCTGAAAGCTCACTGCTGTCTTTGGATGATGAACCGGATTTTAAGCGGTTATCGGAGGTGTTACCGAAATTCCATGAATTATCAATAACAATACCATCACCCAACGATGTGTTCTTGGCAGAGAGAAGCTTACCGGTAGTTGAAAACTCCTTTTTCATCATTACGATTGCTTCGCCCTCTACATAATTCTTTTCATTGTTGTTGTCACCTTTTGCCTGTGAAGCAAATGCAGAAGCCGGCAACATAGCACTTGTGCTAACCATTACGGCAGACAAAGCTAATGATAACAATTTTTTTGTAGTCTTTTTCATAATTAACTCCTTATTAAAGCTATGGGGTTACTAAATTCGGAAAAAACCTCCAAATTTTGAGTTGATGTGCCAAGAGAGTTAGCACAGTTCAACTATATTGTACACTGACAAAATTATACTGTCAATATTATTTTTTAATCAGCTTGTCAACCTTTCTTTTAAACTTTTTTCTGTAAATAATTAACAAAATCTGCATTAGCTTTTCATAAGCTAAAAACATTATATTAGCTGTTATAAAGAATATGGGAATTCCCCATTTTCCCAGCTCGTTGTCAAAAGGAATACCAAAAATATAAATACAGATTAACTGTACTCCAACCATTGCACCGTTAAAATTCAGAAGCTTTATTAACCATTTTATTATACTGCTTTTGATAACTGAAATTTTAGAATAAATCATTGGGTAATATCCGAAAAACAGAACATATATTGAAGCACATTCCTTATCAGCAACAAAAA
>CAMFRO010000118.1 GCA_945982035.1 uncultured Clostridia bacterium
GGCTTGATATGGGCGTTGACGGATTTCGTGAGGATGTTATTACTTTTATTTCAAAGCGTGAGGGCTTGCCTAACGGATTCCCTCTGCCTGTGGGCACCGGAATAGAGCATTATATGGACGGTCCTAACATTCATAAATATCTGCGTGAATACAGAGATGTTACAGATCAATATGACTGCTTTACCGTTGGCGAGGCACCGATGATGACTCCCAACAAAGCCTTGAAGTACATAAGTGAGGGAAACAAGGAGCTTGATTTAATGTTCCATTTTCAGCACATTGAGGCGGATGCTTTTATCATTGATTTTTTGCAGAAAAAATTTGATTTAAAATCAATGAAACGTGCCTTTTCAAATTGGCAGAATAAAATTAACGGCAAAGCGTGGAACACTCTTTATATTGAAAATCACGACCATCCTCGTATTATTTCACGTTACGGAAGTGAAAAATACAGAACCGAATCAGGCAAGATGCTTGCAAATATGTACATTCTTCAGCAAGGAACACCTTTCATTTATCAGGGACAGGAGATTGGTATGCTTAACACACGGCTTGACTCCATTGATGATTATGAGGATGTATTTGTTAAGAATAACTATAACGTTGCGCTTAATAAGCTTCACATGGATCCAAAGCTTTGCTGGGAAAACGCCGTAAAATCCACAAGAGACAACGCACGTACTCCGGTTCAATGGGACGACAGTGAAAACGCAGGATTTACAACAGGTACCCCTTGGTTCCCTGTTAATAAGAATTACAAGGAAATCAATGTAAAAAAAGAGGTTGCCGACCCGGATTCAATTTACAATCACTACAAAAAGCTTATTAAGTTTAAGCGTGAAAATGAGGTTGCAATATACGGTGATTATAAGGAGCACTATAAAAATTCTCCGTATCTTTATGTTTACGGGCGTAACTATAAAGGCAAAAGAATGTTGGTAATTAATTCATTTACCGAAAAAAATATTGCTTTTGAGGCTCCTAAAGGCTTTGATTTGAGCAAAGGCACACCTATACTTTGCAATTACAAAAATCCCACAGTACAGGGTAACGGCTTTAAAACCCGTCCCTACGAAGCAAGAGTATATTTATTTGAATAAGCAAAGTAAACCCTGCACGCAAAGTGCAGGGTTTACTTGTAATATGTGTTAAAGACGTGCTGTTTTGTGAGATTCTATGTAATTCATCGTATCGGAATTATATCCTAAAACAGCATTAGGACATAAAGGCTGAAGTCTTAGAATGATTTCTTTAATTTTATCCTTATCATTATTATCGTACTTAATATTTATTTTCTCACCGTATTTATTTACTAAAACAAGTGCCGTTTCATCTACAACGAAATTTGTTTTATGAATATATTGATACATACAAAGCACATCTTCAACAGCAATTAGTACATAATTATTCTTTTTGGAAAGTATATATTCGGATGAGGCATAGATTTTATAATCTTCATAAATATGGTTAGCCTTTACACTGTCTGATATTGTTACGAAATCACCATAGTCCTTATATGTAGTTTTAATTGCTTTAAGCTTTGAATTTTGTTTTACATATATTATTATGCTCATTAACATCAATATACCTATAAAAACAGCAAAAGGTAAAACAATGTTGCTTTCTTTTTTCGGCGAAGTCAGTAGTGAAATGTTGCCGTTTTCAACTGCACTTTCAAAAATTCCGCTTGTATCCGTTTTCTTTAATTCACTTACAATTCCGGAGTCAAGCTTTGTTACATTTCCGTAAACAGTTACATAATTATATATTGAAGCTGTTTCTAAATCATCATAGATGCTTAGATTTTCAATATAATACTCGTACGGCGTTCTGATTGTAAACATTTCTCCCTTTTGATTAATTGCAATACAGAAGTAGGTTGAAATGTTTTTTTCTCCGTTGGATTCTTCATAATATTCGTAGAACGGCAATGCATAGATGATATTTGTAGTAACATACTCATCCTCGTATGCATTTGACGGAGAAAATTCATCTGCCGGTAATAATTCTGCCTTGCTTGAACTAACGAATGCAGAAATTATACTTAAAACAAAAACAGTAATCAGCACGAACATTATAATTTGATAGGCTTTTACCATTTTTTCTTTTTTTGCAATTAACAATACAGACGAATTACTATATGAGTTCTCATCTGAATTTTGATTATTAAAATTATACGACTGATTTGGCTGAGAATTTATATTTTCATTATTGTTTTCATTAATCGGCGTAGGTATAGGTTCACCGCAGTAATCACAAAATTTTTTATCCTCCGGAATTATATTTCCGCATTTTTGGCAAAACATATTATTTTTCTCCTATCTATTTAATTTCAAAAATTGTCAGCTTATCGTTTTTGATTTTAACAATTTTATTGTTTTCAATTTTAAAGTTTTTGTTTTCGTTAGAAATTACTACTTCGGGATAGTATGCATTGTCTTCAGATAAATCAACGGCTTCATAATTATAAATTACGGCTGTATTTTTACCTATCGTCACCTTACTTAAATCGTTAATAAAAATATCGTCTTTTATGCAAACAACCGAATCAGGAACCGTAATTGAATCAATAATCATCTCCTTAGTGTTTCTGCCGACTTTGTTACAGCCGTTAAAGGCGTTAAATTTAATTTCCTTAACACCATTTGGTATCTCAACATTACCGCCGATACCTCCTCCGCAGGCAATTAACTGCTCGCCGTTTTTATTAAGCAAAAATTGACCTGATGATGAAAAATGTTTATTTTTTTTGCTAACAATAAACTTTGATACAGGCTGTCCCGAGAATACCGCATCACCGATATAGTTCAATGTGTCGGGAATTGTTACTTCTGTAAATCCGATAGTATTTGTATTATCTTCACTAAGGTCATCCCACGTTGTGTTTCTAAATGCACAGAAGCCTATTCTTTCAAGCTTATCCGGTAAATCCAGTTCCGTTATGCTTGTATTAAAGAAAGCGTACGAACCAATACTTTTAACTTTACTTGAAAATTTAACAGATTTTATTTTATCAAGTCCTGCAAAAGCATAATTACCTATTTTTTCAACTTTTTTTGGTATAATTACGTTTTCGCTGTTTAATCCGCAAATTAGAGTTTTATTGTCTTTAGTACACAAATAGCCGTCTGTTATTGTAAAATTTTCGTTACCCTTATCAATGGTTATTTCCTTTAACGGGGCACAGCACGAAAACGGATTTCCTGATATTTTTTCAAGATTTATCGGGATATTTACTTTTTTTATATTTGTATAATTAAAAGCGTTTGCTCCTAATGATTTTAAGGATTTAGGCAGAGTTACTGACTTTAAGGATGTTCCTAAAAATGCTCCCTGTCCGATTTTTTCCGTACCCGACGGAATTTTAACGTATTCTAGATTTGAAACAGATAAAAATGCATAATCGGATATTTCTTTAATAGTATCGGGCAGTATAATTTCTTTAAGGCTCTGATTTCCCATATTTGTTGCATACTCTCCGTTTGTATCCTCAAACGCCTGAGATCCGATTACAGTTACCTTTTTGCCGTCAACCTCGGATGGAACCACCGCTTTTTCACCGGCACCCGAGTAACCTATCAATTCGGCATGGTCTGAATATACATCAAATGTGTAATTTGCTTCAACGCCTTCATATACTTCCTTTACCGATACTTTCTGTGAAACATTTTGAGTAAGCTCTATCAAATCAGAGCCATAAGAATTGCCGTGACAATCCTTAACAACAATTTGGCAAACCAAATTGCCGCTGTATTTAGAAGAAGGTAGCGTACCTATTTTCAGCTCGTTATCAACAGGTGTGGTTGAATACCAGCTCCAGCCGTTGTCCTCCCATTCAGTGTAAGGCGTTAATTCTTTTTTATCTTTGTATTTAGGAACATATTGCTTATAGTAATAGCCAAAGTCATCCCAATTTGATACATTTACTGTTGATTTACTGTATGACGCCTCACTGTCACCGCTGTAAGTAATATTATTGATAACAAATTCTTTATTGTCACTTATTGACAGAGAAACCGTTGCATCCTCAAACATTGCAATAAGAGAATCAATGATTAAATTGCCGTTATAGAACCTTGAATTTTGAGTAATAAAGCTTGCTTTATCATCTGTTACCTCTGTTTGTATAGCAGGAAAAACATTGTCGTTAACAGTAACTAATTGTTGTTCAGAGGATACTGTTATCAAGCCGTTTGAGTCAGGCTCGGCTTTACAATTGCTTAGTATCGGTGTATAAACATCTTGTCCGTCCTGCTCGCTTTTTTGAAGTATTGTGTAATAAGCCGATGAATAATTATTCATTTGTTCTTCTGTTAACTGCATTGATATAGCATTGTCATCAATGCTTGACTCAGGCATTGACCAAATTGATTTGCTCACATTGTCGTTTTGACCTCCGTTAATCCACATATCAGCAAATTTGCTGATGTATTTTTTATATCCTTCTGAGGTTGAATATTCAGAGCAAACATCTGCTCCCAAATATGTATAAAACAATTCGTTTTCATAGGGATAATACACGGATATGCCTGTACATCCGGAAACATTGTTTTTTTCATAAACCACCATTTCGTCAATAGCGTTTCTTAAATTTTGTGCCTGAGTTTTATAATCGTCTGTTACTAATTCCGTAA
>CAMFRO010000119.1 GCA_945982035.1 uncultured Clostridia bacterium
ATTAACGAGTATTTTAACACAGCATAGCGGAAAATCCGTTTATAAAAAACTTATTCGGATTTGTCTCGCTTGCTTAAAAATAAAAATTACCAAATTGAATCTATAATTTGTAATTAAATTGTTAATTTTTTAGAAAAATACAAAAAGTTGTTGACAATTATACAATTTGGAATTATACTTAAACTGCTAAAAAAAGCAAATATATAAATATGTATAAAATGTATTATTGATAAGAGGTTTGATTGTATGGCAACAGTTAAGAAAAGTAAGAAAAAGCCGATTGTTACTGCAGTTTCAATAGTTCTTGTAATTGCAATTATCGTTACATCTGTTATCGTTGTAAAGGCAAATTCCGGCAAAGCACAGGTTGCATTAAACACAATTTCAACTGATACTATTGTTGAAAGCGTTAACGCAACAGGCGATGTTAGCTCCGGCAGCAGCAGGGAATACAAGGTGGCAACCGTTGCAACCTGCAAGGAGGTTTTTGTTAAAAAAGGCGATAAGGTAAAGAAGGGCGACAAGCTTGCAACCTTTAACACCGAAACCCTTGAAAAACAAATTAAATCACTTGAGGTTACATATAATAATTCCAGGTCTGCTTATGCAAATGCAGTTGCTCAGAGAAATAATGCCGAAAAAATGCTTAAAAGCATTAACAAGCAGATTCCTTCTCTTGAAAAGAAGGTAAATAAGCTTTCCAAAAAAAGTAAAACTACTACTAAGAAAGCAACTACTAAGAAAGCAACTACCACAAAGCCTACAACAACTACTACCACCAAGAGAGTGACTACCGCTAAGGCAACAACTCAAACTACAACAACAACTACTACCACCGCAAAAAGCACCCAATCTACAACAAAAGGTGGCTATGACGGAGTTTATGAGGATATTGCATCAATATCCGAATCCCTTACCCAAATTGCCAACACTATTGTTGAACTTACAGATAACGTAAAGACAATGAACCAGCTTCTTCAGATAGTTGTAAGCACTATTACCGAGGCAATAGAGTCAGGCGATTATGACGCTGAGTCAATAGCCGAAAAATGCGGCGAGGCAATGTCCAAGGCTATTAAAGAGGGCATTATTGACGAAACTCAGCTTATTATTGAAAGCGGAGTAGCAGTTGATATGGTTGAAGCTGCAGTTAAAAATATTGACTATGCAGCAATCGCAGCAAATATTGAAAACTCCGATTCCGCACAGCTTACAGCAGCACAAATTCAGCTTGCCGCTCTTTACGCTCAGCGTGAGGTGTATCAGGCAACTGCCGGCAGCAAGCTTGATACAACTCAAAAGCAGATTATGACTACCGCAAAGGATGCACTTGATACACTTAGGGAATCTCAGCAGGAGCTTGAAACCGGCTGGATTGCTTCAATGGACGGTACTATTACCGAGTGCGATTTGAAGGCAGGGGAGGAAACCTCCGCTCTTTCCACAGGCATTAAGCTTGAAAATATGAATTCTATGGTAGTTACAATTTCTCTCGGTGAATACGATGTTCACAAGGTAAAAATCGGTATGCCTGCAAATATAAAAACTGCCTACGGCTCCTATACAGGCGAGATTACTGCGATTGCTCCTACCGCAACAGGCGGTTCATCATCATCAATTCTTGACTCTGTAGGCTCAATGGCGGGTATCAGCGGTCTTTCATCACTTACCGATACCGGTGCAGGCGTTGAATGTACCGTATCCGTTAATGATCCCGACGAGAATATCATTATCGGCTTTGACGCTGATGTAGAGGTTGAAACAGGTACATATAAGAATGTCGTTGTAGTTCCCATTGAGTCAATCGTGCTTGAAAAGGACGGCACTTATGTTTATAAGTATAACGAAGGCGAAGAAACAGTTACAAAAACAAGGATTGAAACAGGTGCTGTTTCCGATACACAGTATCAGGTAACCTCCGGACTTAATGTGGGAGATAAAATTGTTGCAACTCCTGCATCAGATTACAAAAATGATACCTTTGACGTAAAGGTTGTATCTAAAAATGAATTGACCACACAGGCCGAATAATAAGAGGTAATTAATAGTGAATTTTACAGAAAGCTTAAAAATCGCTGTAAAGTGTATAAAAGCCAACTGGATGCGTTCATTGCTTACCATGCTCGGTATTATTATCGGTATTAGTTCGGTTATTATGATAGTGGGCGCAGGTACGGGCGTGCGTGACTATATCGTAGGTCTTATTGAGGATATGGGCTCAAATGCAGTTTTGGTATCCGTGGATTCTACCCAAGCACAGGATAATGATTTTATCACACTTGACGATGTAGAAAATATCAAGGAAAAGGTTAATGGTGTTGACCGCTGTTCGCCGATGCTTATGGGATTCGGTCAGGCAACTATTGATAAAACCGCTACCGAAGCAACAGTTATGATGGTGGGTGTAAACAGCGACGTTCAGTTTGCTTTAACAAATACCTGCTCCTACGGGCGGTTCTTTACGGATGAGGAATATGATGCAAACGCCCCCATTGCAATAATGGGTATTGAGTCTGCAAAAACAGTTTACGGCTATGAGGATGTTACCGGTGAAAGTATTACAGTAAGCTCCAGCGGTAAATCAATGAAAATAAAGGTATGCGGTGTCGCAAATATTGATAATCTTACAAATACACTTGGCGGCGGAAGCAATATGAGCAGTATGTTCCAGTCTGCCTCAGATAAACCGATTATTGCTCTGTTTATGCCATGTACAACGCTTACACAGATTACAGGAGCAGACGCTAACCTTTCCAGTGTGTTTGTAATTGCCGAGGATGGCTACGATTACGACGCAGTAGGAAATGCCGCCGTTAACTACTTAAAGGCAGCCCACGGAAATTATGAAAACGGTATGTACACTGCTCAAAATATGGCTACGTATATTGAGATTGTAGATATTATTATGTCAGTTCTTACTGCATTTATCGCAGCCGTCGGTGCAATTTCGCTCATAGTAGGCGGTATCGGTGTAATGAATATTATGCTTGTTTCCGTAACGGAACGAACACGCGAAATCGGTATTAGAAAATCGCTCGGAGCAAAAACACGAGTCATTACTATGCAGTTCCTGACAGAGTCTATTATCCTATGTCTTATAGGTGGATTGATAGGCGTTGTACTTGGAATTGTGGGTGCATACGGTGCATGTGCGATTATTGATATTTCGCCAAAGATAGAATGGTGGCTTGTTCTTGTGGCTTTGCTGTTCTCCAGCGGTGTCGGATTGTTCTTTGGAATTTATCCTGCAAGAAAAGCGGCTAAGCTCAGTCCTATTGAGGCTCTGCGCCGTGAATAACAGTTAAAAATTTCAGACAGGTGTTATATAACACCTGTTTGTTTTTTTGTAGTTGCTTATTTTGTCTTTTTGTGGTAATATTATGTTAACAAATATATGATAATACGCAGAGAGGGTGTAACCTTGCAGAATATTACTGATATTTTACCTAATTTTAATTTTAAGGGTGATTTGATTGATTGCCGTGAATTCGGCTCCGGTCATATTAATAAAACATATATTGCAACCTATAAGAAGGATGACGGTGCAAACCAAAGCTATGTTATTCAGCAGCTTAACGATACGGTGTTTAAGAACATTGACAGGCTAATGGACAATGTTTTTGCCGTTACTTCACATATAAGAAAGCATATTAAAGAGTACGGCGGTGACCCTGACAGAGAAACTCTGCATTATATTAAAACCACCGACGGCAAAAAGTTTTATAAGGATTCACAGGGCAGATACTACCGTGCATATATTTTTGTAAAGGACAGTATCAGCTTTGACAGCGTTGATAATGCCGAGATTTTTAAATCCAGCGGCGAGGCGTTTGGTAAATTTCAGCGTTTGCTTGCTGATTTTGATGCCGATACCCTGTATGAAACCATACCCGATTTCCATAATACAAAATGGCGTTACGATAACGAATTTATCCCTGCCGTTGAAAATAATTTAAGCGGCAGAAGGGATACCTGCTTAGAGGAAATTGAATTTGTAAAAGCAAGGGAAAAGGATACCGGAGTTCTTGTTGATTTGATAAAGAGCGGTGATTTGCCTCTGCGTGTAACCCATAATGATACTAAGCTTAATAATGTTATGTTTGATGCAGATACAAAAAGGTGTGTATGCGTTATTGACCTTGATACCGTTATGCCCGGCCTTGCTCTTTACGATTTCGGAGACTCTATACGCTTCGGTGCCAATACCGCCGTTGAGGACGAGCCTGATTTGAACAAGGTAAGTCTTAATCTTGAGTATTTTAAGGCTTATGCAGAGGGCTTTTTAGGCGAGGCAGGTACTGCACTGAATCAGTGCGAAATTGATAATCTCGCCTTTGCCGCCAAAATGATGACCTTTGAGTGCGGAATGAGATTTTTAACCGACTATCTTAACGGCGATACATATTTTAAAACAGATTATCCCGAGCACAACCTTGTGCGTGCAAGAGATCAGTTTAAGCTTGTGGCAGATATGGAAGCTAAAATGCCCCAAATGAAGCAGATTATTAAGGATATTACCCAATAATTAAAAGGCAGTTCGTGAACTGCCTTCAGACTGTTGATAAAGTGGTCTGAACCACGCCAAAATATTTAAATAATAAAATCT
>CAMFRO010000120.1 GCA_945982035.1 uncultured Clostridia bacterium
CCTAAAACCGACGTGTCTGCCTATTCCACCACAGGCGCTAATTCTTATACATTTTATCATTAAACATACATTTATGCAAGAGATTTTTTTATTAATTAACATTTTGCTTTGCAATTGCAAAGGAAGCGGCATAAACTGCCTTTGCCTTGTACCCCTTGAGCATTTTTGCACATTCATTCAACGTGTTTCCGGTGGTTTTAACATCATCAACAATCAATATCGTTTTATCGGTAAAATCAACGTCATTTGCAATATCGTAAGCACCGAACACATTTAATTTTCTGTTTTTTGCACTTTGAGAACGCTGAGAGTCGGTATCTCTGATTTTTACAAGGCATTTGACACAGGGGATATTCATTTCCTCGGAAACAGACCGTGCAAGAAGCAAAGACTGATTATACCCTCTTTTCTTCTGCCTTTTGTTAGTCATAGGAACATAAGTAACCAAATCAAAAGAAACGTCATTATACCTTTCTTTGACCGTTAACGCAATTTCCTTACCCATTCCGACAGAAAGCTCATTAAATCCATAGAATTTAAATCTATGTACTGCTTTTACTATATTACCGTCAAAATAAAAAGGAGCACACACAGATTTGTATTCCATCTTGTCAGCATTCTTCTTACATTTACAGTCAGACTTTGTGTGCCCGCATCTGTCACAAATATCGCCAAAAATACGTACTGAATTGGTACATTCATTACACCTTGATTTGTCAAGCTCAACAACATCACCACACAAATCACACCTACGCGGAAACAGAACATACAGAAATTTTTCAAGCGCTTCTCTAATCATACTGTTAAATACGGAGATACTTTAGCATAAATAGCGTCCCCTATCCCCTGAATATTTTTAATTTGCTCAACGCTGGTATAACCGCCGATTTGCTGTCTGTATTGAACAATTGCCTCGGCACGCTTTTCACCAATTCCGTCAACGGTGCAAAGCTCCTGTACCGTTGCGGTATTAATATTAATCGGATAATTAACAAATTCCGTTGCTGAGGTAGTATTAACAATTGTTGTCTGCACATACTGCGTATTATAATAAACAGATGACTCGGACTGCGTTGCTTGAGCAGTAATTTCCGTGATTTCATCCTGCACATATACTTTTGGTTGTGATAAAGCAACATACATTAATATTCCCGCAATGACAATCAACGATAAACCAATAAGTACTAATGTTTGTCTTTTATCGCTTTTCATATTTATTTCTCCGTTTTTTCTCTCCGGTGTAATTATTTTTTACACGTTTTGTATTGATTCTCCCAATTAAGCAATTCTTTGAATCACCTATTAAATCATATCTCTTGGCACGTTTAAGTGCTTCCTCCACCAAAGCTTGATTTTTAGGATTATAATACTGCAAAAGTGCACGCTGCAATGCTTTTTCATGAGGTGTTTTTGCAACATAAACCTCCTGCATGGTATAAGGATCGAGTCCTGTGTAATACATTGTTGTTGATATGGTTCCGGGAGTTGGATAAAAATCCTGTACCTGCTCGGGTCTTATATGATTTTTCTTTAAAAACAAAGCAAGATCGATTGCATCGTTAAGGGTTGAACCCGGATGACTTGACATAAGATAAGGCACAAGATACTGTTCCTTATTAACCTCGTCTGTATATTTAAAATAGCGTTTTGAAAACTCAATATACGCCTCAATATGCGGCTTACCCATTTTATCAAGAACTGCAGCAGAGCAATGCTCCGGCGCAACCTTAAGCTGACCGCTAACATGATGCTTAACCATTTCCCTAAAAAACGCATCATTCTTATCGCAAAGGAGATAATCATATCGTATTCCCGAACGAATAAACACCCTTTTAACTTTTGGTAATTTGCGCAAATCACGCAGAATATCAAGATATTCACTATGATCAACCTGTAAATTTTTACAGGGCTTAGGTGCAAGGCATTTTTTGCCCTTGCATAATCCATGATCCTTTTGCATTTCACAGGAGGTAATACGGAAATTAGCAGTAGGTCCGCCTACATCATGAATATATCCTTTAAATCCGGGCATTTCGGTTAATTTCTTTGCCTCTGTCAAAATACTTTCTTTACTTCTAACGGTAACATACCTACCCTGATGAAAGGCTATTGAACAGAAATTACAAGCACCAAAACAGCCTCTGTTGTGGGTTATTGAAAACTCAACCTCTTCTATACCCGGCACGCCGCCCATAGAGTCATAAATAGAGTGATATGCTCGCATATAAGGCAATGAATACACCCAATCAAGCTCCTCAGTTGTTAATGGAGGCATTGGTTTATTTTGCACAAGCATAAGTTTGCCGTGCTTTTGCTTGATAATTTTTCCACGTATATGATCCTGCTCATCCTGCTGAATTCTGCCTGCCTTTGCATATTCTTTTTTTGATGAGCAAACATTATCATAGCTTGGACATTCAATACCTGTATAGGGCGTTTCACGTACATCAACAACATAGCAGGTACCCTTAACATCGTGAATTGTACTAATATCTTCGCCTTTATCAAGCCTTTCAGCAATTTCAATAATCTGATTTTCACCCATACCGAAAATCAGCAGGTCTGCCTTTGATTCAATTAAAACACTCGGTTTTACACAGTCATCCCAATAATCATAATGTGCAAAACGGCGCAGAGAGGCTTCAAGTCCGCCTATAATTACAGGTACATCGGGATAAATCCGCTTTACTGTATTAGAATATACGGTAACTGCTCTATCAGGTCTTTTGCCTATTACGCCGCCCGGAGAGTATGCGTCACGTGAGCGTTTTTTCTTAGCAACAGTATAATGTGCCACCATTGAGTCAATATTTCCACCGGTAATAAGAAATCCCAAACGAGGTCTTCCGAATTGGACAAAATCTGCGTCATTCTTCCAATCAGGTTGACTTAAAATCGCAACACGAAAGCCCTTTGCTTCAAGAACACGTGTGATAATTGACGCACCGAAGGAGGGGTGGTCAACATAAGCATCTCCCGTAATATAAACGAAATCCGCCTGTTCCCAGCCTCTTTCAACCATATCTTTTTTGTTAATTGGAAGAAAATTACTCATAAAGCCCCTGATTATCAATTACACTGTCTTCAATATCGTTATCATCGTCAATTTCTTTATCAAAGCTCATCTGCTCTGTATTATCAGCTGTAAATTCAATATTACTGCTATATGCCTGCATCTCAAGCCACTGTTGTTTATTAATGCGTATTTCTCTTGGCTTTGCGCCGTCCTGAGGACCTATTACGCCCTTTTCTTCAAGCTGATCCATAATCTTTGAGCCTCTTGAATAACCGACGCTTAATTTACGCTGAAGGAATGATGTTGACGCTCTGCCGTTTTCAAGAACAACATCAACCGCTTTTTCAAACAATGGGTCAAGTTGCTCTTCGTTATCGTCGCCATCAAGGAATTTTGAGGACTCCTTGGGGTCTTGAGCGGCTTTTGCTTCAATCTCCTTTTGAATTGAATCATCATACTGGCTTTCGCCCTGGTTTTTAATAAACTCGCAAAGCTGTTCAACCTCATCATCACTGATAAAGCAACCCTGAACACGCTGAGGCTTACTGCTTCCGATAGGTGAATAAAGCATATCACCTCTGCCGAGAAGCTTTTCCGCACCGCCGCTGTCAAGAATAGTACGAGAATCAATCTGTGATGATACAGTAAGTGCGATACGTGATGAGATATTTGCTTTAATGAGACCTGTAATTACGTCAACTGACGGTCTTTGAGTTGCAATTACAAGGTGCATACCTGCGGCACGAGCCATCTGTGCAAGACGGCAAATTGAATCCTCTACCTCTTTAGGAGCAGCCATCATCAAATCTGCCAATTCGTCTATACATATAACAACCTTTGGCATAGGCTCCAAATCAGGATGTTTTAATACATATCTGTTATATCCCTCAATATCACGTACCCCTGTGTCGGAGAATTTTTGATAACGCTTAAGCATTTCGGAAACTGCCCAGCCCAAAGCACCCGACGCTTTTCTCGGGTCGGTTACGACGGGTACAAGCAGATGCGGTATTCCTTCGTATTTTGAAAATTCAACTTTTTTCGGGTCAATCATCAAAAATTTAACCTTGTCCGAGGTAGCCCTGTACAAAATTGAAACAATAATTGAGTTCATACAAACAGACTTACCTGAGCCTGTTGTGCCTGCGATAAGAAGATGGGGCATCTTTGCAATATCGCAGTAAACCGGGTTTCCTGCGATGTCTTTACCGATACCTGCGGAAAGCAAAGATTTTTGATTCCTAAATTCGTCATTATCAATCAACTCGCTCATAAGAACGGAATTTTTAACACTGTTAGGTACTTCAATACCTACTGCGGCTTTTCCGGGAATAGGAGCCTCAATTCTAACATGAGTGGCGGCAAGATTAAGCGCAATATCGTCGGCAAGGTTGGTGATTTTTGAAATTCTTACGCCGGCGGCAGGCTTAAGCTCATATCTTGTTACGGTAGGACCGTTTGAAATATGAGTAATCTGTGCGGAAACACCGAATGAATTAAGTGTTTCAATTAAAAGCTGAGCCGTTTTGTTATTATCGGCTACTGAAG
>CAMFRO010000121.1 GCA_945982035.1 uncultured Clostridia bacterium
AATGCAATTAACACAATGTCAGCTCGCTCGGATTTAACTTCGTCCGCTGCGCCAATAAAAAGGAACTGTTATACGGTTCCTTTTTTATTTTTTTATTAATTTGAGGGTGGGATTCGAACCAAGACGATATAATACTTTGCAGAGTTTTTTCTTTTTTTGTTTATGGTTGTTTACTTTTGATAAATTTTATGATAAATTATATATACAAGAGAGGTAATTATTATGAACAAAACTGCTGAAAAAAAGAACAAAGGCACTAAAAAAGGAATTAAGGCTTTAAGAGTAATCTGCATAATTCTTGCAGTAATTATTTGTGCTGACATAATTTCCGTTAACTGGAAGTCTAATCCTGAAAACATAAAAAATTATGACACGACAAATCCGGCGATAGTTGATTTTCACGGCGGTGAAAAGCCAATGATAAGCGCCCATAGAAGCGGCGGCGGAATTATGCCGGAGGAGTCTATGATGGCATTTAAAAACTGTGTTGAAAACAGCAGCTTCAGCATAGATGTTTTTGAGTTTGATTTACATATTACAAAGGACGATGTGCTGGTTCTTCTTCACGATGACACGCTGGACAGAACAACAGATTCTCTTGAGGTTTTCGGCGTTGAGGAGGCAAAGCCCGAGAATTACACCTATGAGGAGCTGCGTCAGTTAAACATCGGTGCAAAATTTGAAACCGATGACGGCGAAACGCCCTACGCTGATTTAAAAGGCGATGATGTGCCTGACGATTTAAAAATTCTGCGTGTTGAGGAAATACTTGACTACCTAATATCAAAGGGTGATTTTAATTATATTATTGAAATCAAAAACGGCGGAGATTTAGGTAAAAAAGGCGTTGATATACTCTATAAAATTCTTGAGGAGAGAAATTTGCTTGACACGGTGATTTTCGGTACATTTAAGGAAGAGGTTTCGCTTTACGTTGACGAAAATTATCCAAAGCTTATGAGAAGTGCAACCATCAAGGAGGTTCTTTCATTTTGGAAGGCAGCGCTGACAAACGACAAGGATTTTAAGGCTAATTACGTTGCTTTGCAGATACCATATAACCTACCTTGGCGAATTGCTATGAATCTTGGCACAGAGAAAATAATTAACTACGCTCACAAGCACAACATCGCTGTTCAATACTGGACAATTAATGATGAAGGTCAGATGAAATATCTTGCTTCAATCGGTGCTGACTGCATTATGACGGACTATCCCGATGTTCTTTACAAGGCTGTATATGAAAGTTAAATAAAAAGCTTCCGTGCAATTTGTACGGAAGCTTTAATAATTTATGCCTGTTATTCATATCATAAATATGGTGATTATATGAATAGCAAAATAGTAAAATACGAGATTTGGGGATTAGTGTTTGTTTGTGTTGCCGGTACATTGGGACATTTTATGTATGACTTATGCAGAGAATCGGCGATAATAGGTGCAATATGCCCCGTTAATGAAAGTCCCTGGGAGCATATGAAGCTGCTTTTCTTCCCTACCTTGATTTACACCGTTTTTGAGGCATACAAGCTGAGGCAGGACAAATTCAACGTATTTTTTGCTAAATACGCAGGTGCTGCTTTAGCAATTTGGACATCGCTTTCAATATATTACACGGCAAACGGAGCGCTTGGTAAAAGCGTTGAATTTATATCAATTGCATCATTTTATATAGCCGCCGTGGCAGGAACTGCGCTGAGTTATGCTCTGATAAGCAGTTCTATCGGCAGAGGAATGCCCAACGGAATTTCGGTGGGACTTATGCTTGCAACAGTGGTTCTGTTTATTTTGTTCACATTTGAACCGCCGCTTATTCCGCTGTTTCAGGACCCTACTGACTTATCATACGGAATTTAGATATAATTGTCGGTGAGAGAATAAATCTCCTTTATTCCCCTTCCTACATCCTCAGGTCTGTGAGCGTCGGAGCCGGCGGAGAATTTCACGCCGCTTTTTTTTGCAATTTCAAAAAATTCTTTATTTATTCCCTGCCCCTTTGACGTGTTCATTTCTATTGCAACATTATGTTTTTTTGCCTTTTCGCAAAGCGATGTGTAACAGGGCTTTAAATCAAAATCCGGATACAATCCGTGACAGCGTATCAAATCGGGATGCGCTATTATATCAAAAATATCCGACTCAACAAGGGATTCGGAAAGCTCGTAATATCTTTTGTAAATATGGTTAAAATCCTTACCCAACCACTGATATTTACGCTGATTAAAGGTCCAATTATCAACCCAATGAACAGAACCGATTAAGTAATCAAAATAGTCATCGGACACCAAGGAGCGTATTTCATTTTCATACTGTTCAAACCAGCATATTTCAAGTCCGAAATTGATTTTTACGGGATAATTTTGATTTTTAATTTTCTCTGCAAGTGTCTTAAGCTCATCTATTGAGCGAGCACTTTTTTCTTTGCCTTTAAACCATTTTTTCTGATAAAGATTATATTCCCTTGCGTCCTTGAAAACAGGGTGAAATTCTTTAATTCTTATGGAATGTTCAAGAAGATTGATTTCGTCAATATTCATTTTGACAGCCTGATTAATGAATTTTTCAATCCATTCCTGCGTATAATCCCCTCGTTCTATGTGAATATGCAAATCTTTCATACTGCACCTCGCCGTCATTTTTAAATATTATACAACAATATTAAAATACCTTCAACAAATTCTTGACATTCGGCAAAGTATTGGTTATAATATTGTTCGTTAAGCAATGGCCCGGTAGTTCAGTTGGTTAGAACGCCAGCCTGTCACGCTGGAGGTCGACGGTTCGAGCCCGTTCCGGGTCGCCATTTGCTGATATGGCTCAGGCGGTAGAGCGCGTCCTTGGTAAGGACGAGGTCGGCGGTTCAAGTCCGCCTATCAGCTCCAAGAAATAAGAGTAACACTTTTGTGTTGCTCTTATTTTTTCGTTTATTATGACTTGAACCGCCGAAAAGCACTCCAAATCTTTGATTTGGGAGAAACAGTCCGGGGGACTGTTTCATAGTGCGTCGCTCTACCTTCATAGTCCGCCTATCAGCTCCAAAAAAGACGGTTTCTCAACCGTCTTTTTCTTTTTGCTATATTGTCCCAAAGTGTCTTAAACACTAACTTTTTCAAAACCTCATAGACCACTTGAGTAGATATTAGAAATCTTGAGATTTCTTCGATAACACCAACTTCTCAACCAACCTTCAACCCATTGTGTAAATTATTTCAAATGACAAATCATTTTATAAAACTCGCCGTATTCGTCGGTTGCTGTTTCGTAAATTTTAAAGCCGAATTTTTTGTAAATATGTAATGCATTACTATTGTCAATATCAACACCAACTGTGATTTGTTTATAACCTTTTTCTTTACAAAGATTAATCATATATTTCAGTAATTCCTGTCCTATACCTTTGTTTCGATACTCTTTTTTCACTATAAGTCTTGATAGATATATTTTAACATCCTTTTCAGTATATTCTCCATAATCAGTTACTAAATCACAGCTTGCAACATACTTTTTCTTATATTTCATTAGATATGGCTCACGAGTTCCATAAGCAACCTGTTGTGTAAATTGTTCTGTAAATTCACATCTTTCCATATTCCATATATTGTTGCTTAAGTTATAATTGCTTGAATTCAGTTTTATTATTTCAAAAGTTCTCATAATTTTTTCACTCACTCCTTATCAACTTATAGCAAATGATTGGAATACCATCAACCTCAGCTATATTATATTTTGATTTTTTTCCAAATCAAATCCACATTTTCTTTTGCTCCATCGAATATTGGCCACGCATCAATTCCATCGTTGGTTTTTCGTGGGATAATGTGAATATGAAAATGTGGAACAGATTGTCCAGCACTTTCATCACTTGCATTTAAAAGATTAACTCCATCATACCCACAATTTTCAACCAAATGATTAGATAGTTTCTTCACGCAATCCATAAGTTTACCCAATGTATCTATATCACAATCCAAAATGTTTTTTACATGCTTTTTAGGTACTGCAATAATATGCCCATCAACATCCTTTGCTATGTCCATAAAAGCTACTGTCCAATCATCTTCGTATACTTTCTTTATTTCGTTTTCACGAATTATCTTACAGAAAATGCATTCTTCTTTCATTATTCTAACCTCGTTTCTAATACTATTCTTTGTGTTTTCATGCCAAGTGATTTGTAAAAGTTCATAGCGGCCTTATTGAACTGCCAGACAGTTAAATCAATTCGTTTCGCACCTATATCTTTAGCTATGCTTTCAATTTGCTTGTATAGTCTTGTGGCTATTCCTTGATGTTTAAATTCTTCAAGCACAAAAATGTCATCAATGTAAATAGATTTTTCAATTTTATCCTTAATTGTTGCAAGGCATATACCGGCAATTTTGTCATCAACTATATATGCAATATTGGTTTTATCTTTACTATTTAACATTGCTTTGTATTCTTTTTTGTTAATGGGGTGCTCGTTTTCAATATAAAAGTCCGGACGGCTTTCAACATGCATTTTATGT
>CAMFRO010000122.1 GCA_945982035.1 uncultured Clostridia bacterium
CCTTCGTCGGCAGCGTCAGATGTGTATAAGAGACAGATATTAGAAACGTAAATTATACGGGAGGGATTAGATGAAGAAAGGAAATGTAGATTTAAGTCTGCTTAGCGGAGTGCTGGAGGAATACGCCGGCATTAAAGGCAGTCTTATCACTATTCTTCAGCACACTCAGGAGATATACGGATATCTGCCTGTTGAAGCAATAAAGCTTATATCGGAAAAAACATCCATACCCACATCGGAGATTATGGGTGTCGGTACGTTTTACACACAGTTTAGATTTGAGCCTGTTGGTAAATATCTAATAATGCTTTGCCAGGGTACTGCCTGCCACGTTAACTCATCACAGTTAATATTGCAGACAATCAAGGATGAGCTTGGCATTGACGACGGTGAAACCACCGAGGACGGACTTTTTTCGTTGGAATGCGTGGCGTGCTTGGGATGCTGTTCACTGTCGCCTGTTATGATGATTAACGGCGATACATACGGCAGTCTTACACCGACAAAGGCAATAGAGATTATTAACCGTTTGAGAGAGGAGGCTGCCCAATGAGAATAGTTATCGGCGAGGGAAGCTGCGGAATTGCCGCAGGTGCCGAAAAGATACGAAAAAAGCTTCTAAATTACGACTTAAACGGCGCAGAGGTTACAATTGCCGGATGTATCGGCATGTGTTATCTGGAGCCTATTGTTGATATTTACGATAACGGAGAGCTTACCCGTCTTGTAAAGGTACAGGAGGACGACGCCGAAAAAATTGCCGAATACGCAAAAACCGGTGACAAATCCGTTATTGAAAGGCTTATTGTAAGTGATGAGGACAGTCAGTTTTTAAAAAAACAAACAAGAATTGCTCTGCGCAGATGCGGTATAGTTAATCCGGAGGAAATTGACGCATTTCTTGAGGATGACGGCTACAGCGCACTGAAAAAGGTTCTCAATGAAATGACGCCTGAAGAGGTCATTGAAGTTATAAAGATATCCGGTTTGGCAGGACGAGGCGGAGCAGGCTTTCCCACATGGTTCAAATGGGATGCGGCACGCAAAAGTGATGGCGAAGAAAAATATCTTATTTGCAACGCCGACGAGGGCGACCCGGGTGCATTTATGGACAGAGCGGTAATTGAATCCGACCCGCATAATCTTATTGAGGGTATGCTTATCGGAGCTTATGCCATTGGTGCAAAGCACGCGGTTGTTTATGTCAGAGCGGAATATCCCCTTGCAATCAAAAGACTTGAGCGTGCTATTAAGCAGGCACAGGATAAAGGAATTATCGGAAGTAATATTTTCGGCAGTGATTTTTCCTGTGATTTTACAATTAAAGCAGGCGCAGGTGCGTTTGTATGCGGTGAGGAAACGGCACTGATTGAATCACTTGAGGGTCACAGAGGTATGCCCAGACTCAAGCCGCCCTTCCCTGCTCAATCAGGCTTTTGGAATAAGCCCTCCAACATCAATAATGTTGAAACCTTTGCAAACGTCAGCTGGATTATCAATAACGGCGGCGAGGCTTTTGCCGCAATGGGCACGGAGAATTCCAAGGGCACAAAGGTATTTGCCGTCACAGGCAAGGTTAAACGCAGCGGACTTGTTGAAATACCTATGGGTAAAACTCTGCGTGACGTAATTTTTGACATCGGCGGCGGAATGAAGGGTGACAGAGAATTTAAGGCTGTACAGATGGGCGGACCATCCGGAGGATGTATTCCTGCATCGTTAATTGATACCGTTATTGATTACAAGGCATTAGGCGCAACAGGTGCCATCATGGGCTCCGGCGGTATGGTTGTAATGGACGAAAGCACATGTATGGTAGGAATGGCAAAATTCTTCCTTGACTTCACCGCTAAGGAAAGCTGCGGAAAATGTATTCACTGCCGTATCGGCACCACAAGAATGCTGGAAATTCTCACAAGAATTACTGAGGGCAACGGTCAGGCGGGAGACATTGAACTGCTTGAGGAGCTTTGTCACGCCATTAAGGACGGTGCGTTGTGCGGTCTCGGTCAGACTGCACCTAATCCGGTTTTAACAACCATTAAATATTTCAAAGACGAATATATTGACCATATTGAAAATAAAAAATGTACTGCAGGAGAATGCAGGGAGCTTGTTAAGTATGAAATCTCTGCTGACAAGTGCCGTGGATGTACTCTCTGTGCAAGAAGCTGTCCTGTTAATGCAATTACAGGCAGTGTTAAAGAGCCGCACACTATTGACACAGACAAGTGTATTAAGTGCGGTAAATGCTATGAATCCTGCCGATTCGGCGCAATAGTAAAGGAATAGGTAAGGAGGGGTTAAAATGGATAATATAGAAATCAAAATAAATGGTAAGAACGTAACTGCTCCTGCCGGCTCTACAATTCTTCAGGCGGCACGAATGGCAGGAATTGACATTCCCACCCTTTGCTACGATGATGCGGTAAAGGTTTACGGTGCCTGCGGCCTTTGCGTTGTAGAGGTTAAGGGAACCCCTAAGCTTTTGCGTTCCTGCTCGGCAAAAATTGCTCCGGGTATGGAAATTAATACTGAAAGTGAGAGAGTAGTTCAGTCAAGAAAAATTGCAATGGAGCTGCTTATGTCTGCCCATGACGGTGACTGCGTTGCGCCCTGCCAGCTTGCCTGCCCTGCTCACACAGACTGTCAGGGTTATGTAGGTCTTATTGCAAACGGCGAATATGACGCTGCACTTAAATTAATAAAAAATAAAATTCCGCTTCCTGCATCAATCGGCAGAGTATGCCCTCACCCTTGTGAAAAGGCGTGCAGGCGAGGCAAGGTTGAGGAGCCTATAAGTATTGCTCAGCTTAAATATTTTGCGGCGGATATTGACCTTAACGGCGACAGCTATGTTCCGGAGATTGCAAAGCCCAACGGCAAAAGAGTAAGCATAATCGGCGGCGGACCGGCAGGACTTTCTGCGGCATATTATCTTGCCATCAAGGGCTATCAGGTTATCGTTTACGATATGATGGATAAAATGGGAGGAATGCTCAGATACGGTATTCCCCAGTACCGTCTGCCTAAGGAAATCCTTGATAAGGAAATTGAAATAATCAAAAAAACAGGCGTTGTGCTTGTAAACAAGAAAAAGCTCGGTGTTGATTTTACCATTGAAAGTCTAAAATCCCACAGTGATGCTGTAATCGTTGCCACAGGTGCGTGGAAGTCAAGCTCTATGCGTACTCCCGGCGAGGAGCTTGAGGGCGTTTGGGGAGGTATTGATTTTCTCAGAAGCGTTATTCAGGGAAATCCTGTTGAAATAGGCAAGAGGGTTGCTGTCTGCGGCGGCGGTAACACTGCAATGGACGCATGCAGAACTGCAGTACGTCTTGGTGCCGAGGAGGTTTACGTTATTTACAGAAGAACGGAAAACGAAATGCCTGCGGAGAAAATTGAAATTAAAGAGTCACGTGAGGAAGGCGTAACATATAAATTTCTTACTAATCCAATCAGCTTTAACGGTGATAACGGCAAGGTTAAATCAATCACCTTACAGATTATGGAGCTGGGCGAGCCTGACGCATCGGGCAGAAGGAGTCCTATTCCTGTTGAGGGTAAAACGGAAGAAATTGATGTTGACAGCGTTATTATGGCTATCGGACAAAAGGCAGTTGCCGAGGATATTAAGGAACTTGAGGTTAACAAGCGTGGTAACATCATTGCCGATGAGGACACCTTCCTTACAAGTATTGACGGCGTATTTGCAATCGGTGATGCTACAAACAAGGGTGCATCCATTGCCATTGAAGCCATAGGCGAGGCAGGCAGATGTGCTGAGGCAGTTGACGCTTATATCAAAGGTGAAATCATTGACACGGTATCTCCATTTATCTCACAGCGTGATGAGGATAGAATTGATTTTGCATCAAAGGAAAAGGCTGAGAGAATTATCCCCGACGTGCTTGAGCCGGAGGTAAGACGCCACAACTTTGACGAGGTATCCTTAGGATATACGCAAGAGCAGGCACAGAAGGAGGCCGAAAGATGCCTTGAGTGCGGATGCAGAGAATATTTCAAATGCCGCCTGTTGAATGTTGCAAGACGATACGAAATTCATCCTGAGCGTTTTGCAGGCGAAATGCCGCAAAGCTACAGTGCAAGTTCAAATGAGTTTATTGAGCGCAACAACGCAAAATGTATTTTATGCGGTTTATGTGTACGTTCCTGTAAAGAAATAGTTAATATATCTGCCATCGGGCTTTTAGGCAGAGGCTTTAAAACAGACATATCCCCTGCTTTTTCTCTTCCGCTTAATGAAACCAACTGCACTAACTGCGGACTTTGCGTTAAGCTTTGTCCCACAGGTGCACTGACGGAAAAATCAAGCCTTAAAAAGCAGGTACCGCTGAAGGAAAGCTGGACGTTAAAAACAGTTGATATTGACGGTGTTCCCTGCAGTTTGCTTGTTTCAACCTATAACGGCAAGGTTCTGCGAGCAGTACCCAATGACGACAACGCAAGAAATGCC
>CAMFRO010000123.1 GCA_945982035.1 uncultured Clostridia bacterium
TCTTAAGTGGAACAAAATGTCCGTTGCCGATGGCTACTGTATCTATAAATACAGCAATAGTAAAAATACATCAACTAAAATTAAAACCATAAAAGGCAATTCAACCGTTACTTATAAGATTACCGGTTTAACACCGGGTACAAAGTACAGCTACTATGTCAGTGCGTATATAAATGACGGCTCTGCGGTAGTTGAAGGGTCTAAGGGCAAGCGGCTTAATACATGTACAGTGCCATCAAAAACCTCGTTAAGCTCCGTTACTTCTCCCTCAAAATCACAGATTAAGACTAAATGGAAAAAGCCCTCCGGCTCCTGTTCAGGCTATCAAATTTATTATTCACGTGACAGTAAATTTAAAAAGCTTGCTGCAAAGAAGTCGGTTAGCGGAGCATCTACAATTTCCTATACCGGCAAGAATTTTACAAAAGGAGTAAAGTATTACGTCAAAGTAAGGGCATATAAAACCGTTGACGGTAAAACCACCTACGGTTCCTGGTCATCGGTAAAAGCCGTTGTAAGCAAATGATAGGGTAACGGTAATAATCCGAACCCTAAAATAGGAGAATATGCTTTGAATAACAATCAGTACCAAAACAACAATCAATTTCAAAATAATCAGTTGCCTAACAATTTTTATCAAAGTAACGGCTTAAATTATAATCCCTATGTCCAGCCTAACGGTCAGTATCCGCCAAATCCTAATCAAAAAAAGGGAATAAATAAAGCCGCAATCATTGTCGGAATTGCAGCAGGTGTAGTCATATTAATTTTAGTTATTACTCTTATTGTAATTATCTCCGACAGAAATTCCGGTAATACATACAATGAATATAATACGTACGTTTCCGCTGAATATACCGAAATCAGTAACGGCTTAAAGGATATTGAAAAGGATTTCCTTACAGACGGCGAAATACCTGAGGATAAAATTCCAATACTGTTTGATAAACAGGAGGAATATTTAAAAAAACAGCAGGAAAAAGGCGTAATAAAATTCTATAACATCAAGGATAACACCATTCATATTGAATTTAATCCTAACGAAAATGGTGAATGTGACGAGCCTCTTGACTACCATCCGGGTATGTATTATGAGGAAATAATAAAGGAAAATAACGCCGAAATTTCAGAAAGGCTTTGTTCTGCAGCATGGCTTGATTTAAATACAGCATCAAGCAGCTTTGGCGAGGTTCAGTATAGGTTTGATTTTACCAATGACGGTAAAGTCAGAATGTATTACGCAAACGAGGTTGGAGAAAAAGAATTAGAAGCCACTTATGAATTAGAGAACGGCGAAGTGACTTTTTCTCTTGAAATGCCCTATTATGAAATTACAGGCGACAGTGTCTATACGCTGAGCTTAATTGCTGATTCCGATTTTATTCTGTATCGTGAGGAAATGCCAAGCGGTGAAGTTTGTTACGGATTGTTAGTTGATGACAGTAAGGTAGATTTTTCCTCTGATGATAAAATAATTGATTATCTTGGCAACACAAATTGGTATTCCGAAAGCCTTGACGGTACTATCTATTTTTATGAAAACAGTGACGGCTCAAACTCTGTTAGCGGAATAATAACACAGGGCTATTCAAATAATGAGGCGTTCGGTAATTCCTGCTCTAATGAGGTAGCTTTTTTACAAATACCGTCCGATAATGACGAATTATTTTATTATGTCTTTTTAGAGCTTACAGACAGTGACGCCAAATTAAATGCTTATATTTTTACTCATCATAACGACACATTTTCAAATGAATATGAATATGAGCAGTGGAGCCGAACAGACTGATATTATCTGTATATCCGCACCGATACAATGTATCGGTGCTTTTTTGTTTCTCTTAATTGCTCCTCAAAAATAAATCTGCCGTATCCTCTTACGGATACTACGTCGCCGTTCTTTAATGATACGGAGTCCTTGTATGTTTGCTTTGAATTAACGAATACCCTTCCCAATGAGAACAGCTCTCCCGTGACTTTTCGTGAAAGACTATATACGGACGCAATTACCGCGTCGGCACGCAGGGAAGATACTATTATTTCTTCGCTTTGGGGCAATTGATTTACAAAATCCGGTGCACCGTCATATATACTGCATTTTACAGATGTGTGTTTAATTCTGCTTAAATTCTCAATAATGTATTTAGATATGTTGCTTAGGCAAAACAGGTAACCGGTATTGTTCTTAATTGCAATGTCGCCCAGCAGATTTCGGTTAATTCCCAAATTCATCAGTGAACCGAGAAAATCACGATGGCTCAGCTTATCCGCAAATTTTTCATTAACAGGGGATATCTCAATGCAGTCAATAGGAAATCCATCAGTACTTTCACAGGAAAACCCTGCAATGCACCTTTCTGCGTTGTTGTACCCGCCGTATAAAATATAATTTGTTGGTAAACGCATGGATTTAAGACGGCTTATTTCCTCTATATTTAAAAATTCACTGTATGTTGTGTAATTTCTGTTAAAAGCTCTTTGAGATAAATCTTCCATTCTGCTTTTTAATAATTCTTTATCATCCATTTTTTGCCTCTGTAATTATGACCTTACCGTTCTGTACCTTAAATTTTATTTCGTAACCGCCTACGGTAAAGCCGTAAATTCTGTTTTCGTCGTTTTGATATGATGGGCGTGGGTCGCTTTCAAGTATTTTGATTATCGTGTCCCTTAGCTTTATATCATTAATATAATCTAACTTGTGGGCATTTTCAACAGTTAATGCGTAGTCCTTCATTGCATCGGCGTATCCGCTTATTGCATCGGTATGGCAGTCGCTAAAGGAAATATACGGCTTTATGTCAAAAATAGGAGTGCCGGATATTAAATCCGCACCGCTGACAATAAGAACAGGATGATTCTTTTCGTCGTATTTGATTTCTTCAAGCTTGACACAGGACAATCCCAGATTATTCGGTCTGAAGGGGGAACGGCTGGCAAATACTCCGACTCTCTTGTTTCCGCCTAATCTCGGCGGACGCACTGTCGGGATGAATTTATCCGTCATACTTTTGTCAAACTGCCAAATAAGCCATATATGACTGAAGTCATCAAGCCCACGTACCGCATCGGGATTTGAATAAGGCTTTAAAAATTTAATTTCGCTGAGTGCTTCCTCTATCAGTGCACTTTGTCTCGGCACACCAAATTTGTTGCTGTAACAGTTAAAA
This sequence comes from uncultured Clostridia bacterium, assembly GCA_945982035.1. GTDB lineage: Bacteria > Bacillota > Clostridia > Oscillospirales > Acutalibacteraceae > Eubacterium_R. Next base: position 3,171 of record CAMFRO010000123.1, read on the forward strand.
ATCTTTGCAATTGGTCTTATTTCCATAATTTACACCCTGAAATTTGATTTATTTACGATTATTATAACATATTTTAATAAATTTTAAAAAAAATGTTGAATTTGTTTGAAGTTTAATGTATTATTAAATAGTAAAACTATGTTAAGGAGAAATTCTTATGGCAAAGGTAAAAACTAAAGCACCGCTTAAAACATTAAATAAAGTACTTTTTACAGTATTTGTATTGCTCTTGGTTGCAGTTATTCTAATCATTGCAATTTCACCTGCAAAGGTTGCAACAACTGACGCCGCAGCAGAGGAGATTGTTGACGAGATAGTTATTGACGAGCTTAAATCAGGTACATACGGCGGAGTTAATTTCTCAAGTCTTGATGATGTAGTTGCATTCTATAACGAGTGCTATGACCACACTAAGACTTTAACTTCTCAGTATAAAAACGCCGAGGGCAAGACAGAAACCTTCTATACACTGTTAGGTGAGGATGATCTTCAGGTAGAAAGTATCCTTATTGAGGGCAAAGAAAATTCAATGATTAACAACCTTGTTCCGGGTGTTGTTGGCGGATTGTTCTCTAACGGACTTGACGGTCTTCCTCCATGTACAAACAGAAATCCGGAAATGGATGTAGATATTAACGGCGATTCGCTTACAACATCAAGACTTGTTGCTGATGATCTTCTTGCAGCAAATGTTGTAGATAACGGCGATGGTACCATTACTATCACATTACAGCCGAAAATGTTTAATATGTCTGCTCCGGGTATGGACTGCCAGGGTCACGTGTTTAAAACTCTCGGCGATATTGCAGGTGTTGTATCAAGCATTTCCGTTCTTTCATTCTCACAGGGCGATGCTAATGAAAACGTTAAGGTTAACTATATGGGCGGTACAGCTGTTGTTAAGATTAATGTTGCATCCAAGGAAGTTGTTGAGGCTGATTATCACGAGGTTGCACAGGTTGCAGTTACACATGCTAATGTTGCCGTACTTAAGGATAAGAGTGCTTCTCTTACAATCAAGTATGATATGCATTTCCCTGCAAGCGATGATTACCTTATGAATACAAAGCAGATCACACGCCTTTAATTAAAAATTATAATCATTAGTGCAGGCAGCTATCTGTTGCCTGCATTTTTATTTTAAGCAAGCGAGATAAATCCAAACAAGCCTAAAAGGGTTTGATTTCGGCATATTTTCGCTTTTCGTCATTGTAAGG
>CAMFRO010000124.1 GCA_945982035.1 uncultured Clostridia bacterium
CAACGGCTATTGCGTCAATATCTCTGTTTTTCTGAAAAGCCTCAAGAGTGTAAAATATAACCTCTTTGCCCTCAACCTTCATAAACTGCTTAGGTATTTTTGCTTTCATTCTTGAGCCGACGCCGCCGGCAATAATAAGTCCAATATTCATAATACTTTTACCTTTCTTTGTAAGCAAGTGAGATAAATCCGAACAAGCCTAAAACGGATTGATTTCGGCATATTTTCACTTTTCGTCATTGTAAGGCGCCAGCCTGACTGCTTCCTCAAAACAAAAATCTGCTCAAAATCAAACCGTTTTAGGTCGCAGATTTTTTATAAAACGGATTTTTTGTTAGGCAAGGCACAAAACGCAGTTAATCCTTTCGGATTAACGAGTATTTTAACACAGCATAGCGGAAAATCCGTTTATAAAAAACTTATTTGGATTTGTCTCGCTTGCTTAATAATCAAGCAACTCGCCCTCTTTTGATGCACGGCGGAAATCGCCCTGTTCAAAGCCGAAGCGTGTTACGTAGGGACCCAAATCAATGCGCTTGAGAATATGTCCCGAATTTCTTGTGGAAATCGGCAGGAGCTTCATATAATTGTTACCATACCAATGGCGCAGATATTCGTCGTAGCCCTTTGGAATGGGGAAGGTGGTATCCTCAAAGGGGGCGTCCACGGTTTCCTCAAGCCATTTTATCGGGAATGCTCCTCTTTCAATATTCTGTCCAACGCCGTCAATTGCATATTCGCTTGAGGATTTGTTGTACCATTTAAGCATAAGATTGAAAAATTTGTGATACAGGCTCAACGGGAACAATCTCATAAACGGCAGGGCAATAACGGAAAACTTATACGCCACATTTTTACGTGGCTTGTTAACCCAGCGGATATTCATAATCCTTGTCCAACGGCGTAGTGCGTCGGTGTGCATTTTTTGCAGGCGAGGCGACTTAGCCGTTTTGTCGTAAATAAGAATATCAATAAAAAGTCCGTTCTCTATCTCAAACATATCGGAGAATTTAGTTGTAAAAAACGTATCCTTAAGCCTAATTTTATCAAATATATAATGGGAATTAGGCTCGGTTTGATATGACTGATAGGAATATCTGGGATTAAGCTCCTTTGGTGCAACCTCCTTGAATTTTTCAAAATCCTCACGGAGCATACCGAAATCCAAATCATCGTCCCAGGGGATAAAGCCCTTATGACGAACGGCACCTAAAAGAGAACCGCCCACAAGGAAGTATTTTATATTATGCTTTTCGCAGATACGCTTAACTTCCTCCATCATTTCTATTTCAAGCCTTTTAATCTCGTCCAGCTTGCCGTCATAGCGGAAAATATAATTCTTATCAAAATATTCAAAATCAAGGATTGAAAGCATTGAACGGTAGATGCAGTCGCCCAAATCCATTTCCGTAAATTTATGCACCATTGCACCGTCAAGCTTTTTACTGCAAAGCAGACGGTAGGATGGCTCCATTTGCGGAGAATTTACACAGCACAGCCTTGTTTTGTAATCTGCAAAATAGTCATAAGCCTTCATTGCAAAATCGTAAGGCGTGGTAACAAACTCCTGTACATTATAGATATTTCCGCCTTTGCCGTGAAGGAACATAAAGAATACCGTTGAGGCGGCATATCGTATATAGTTTACGCCGAAATACTGATTGTGATGTGCGGTATCGGCATTGATGGTATTAAGGGATTTTAAATCATCAAGAAGCTTGTCAAACATTGCGTTGTTTACGCCGGGACCGAACACGTTATCAAGGCGGGAGGCAACGATTTTTACACCCTGCTTTGCATATTTCCTCAAAACCTCCTCAGCGTCCAGCACAAGCTGCTCGGGGCTGTCTGCACCAAACTGTGCACAGTAAACCTCATACTCTCTTTCCGACAGAGAGGTCATACCGCCGGGCAGAGCCTTAAGAGGCGGAATTTGGGCGGTATGAACAACCTTAACATTGTCGTACCTGCCTGCATAAAGCATAAGCTTATCAAGGCTTTCAAGGTATTCCTGATGTGCCTCGCTGTTTTCAAGATTTTCCGCAAGGGAGTTTAAAAATGTGCAAAAACGCACTTTTTTTAGAGTAAACTTTTTATTGCGCACAACAAAATCATCAATACCCTTATAAATTGTTATACGCTGAAAAAATCTTTCGTATCCCTCGGGGTCCTCCTTTTTTGACGGACAAACCTCCTCAAGAAAATCATTTATAAAATCACTCGCCTTATCGTCTGTTACGGTAATGTGTGCAATAACCGAGTCAATGCTTTTTGCCAAAAGCATTACGGCGCAGGCAAAAACGCAGGAAACAGGCGATGAATTAACTGCGACAACATATTCATCCTGCACATTATGTGTACGGATTCTCGCCCTGGTGGGCATCATAAGCTCTTTAACACTGTTAATTTCATCAAATATATATTGGTTCATATTTTCCTCCGAAAGACTTATCTTTTAAGAAGATTAACGGTAAAATCCTTAACATTACGGCAGGCGGTGCCTACGGTATCGCCGAAGGCACGCTGCTTAAACTGCCTTACAGCTTCGGGATTACCTTCGTTATTTTTAACTATAAGGGCGATTTTTTCATCCGTGTCAGCCATTGGACCGGGTATAAATGATTTAAAATCGTAGTAAAAATCACGCCCTGCTATAAACTCCTCCAAATCAAAGGTCAAAAACGCCATAGGTATATCAAGCAGTGACGCCTCAAATATTACGCTGGAGTAATCAGTTACAAGAAAATCCGTAATCTGAAGCACGTCGTTAACATCCCAATCGGAGCAGTCCGCAAATTGTGATGAATATTTTTCGTCAATGCCGAACTTTTCCTTAAGATACGGATGAAGCTTAATAACCACTGCCCATTCGTCACCGAGAATATCAAGCACCCTTGCGGCGTTGAATTTGTCCGCAGGGTAATAGCAGTCGCCGTTGCCTCTGCCTCTGAAGGTAGGTGCAAAGGTGAGAATTTTTTTATCCTTTAAATGCGGATAGCAGGAGTAAAGCTCCTCTTTTACACGGTGCTGATTGTCCGCATCCATTATAGCGTCGCACCTGGGCGAGCCTAAGGCAACCGCTTTTTCCTCGTTTATACCGAAAGCCTCCGCATAAAAGCTGCAAGCCTGAGGCGAGCTGACCACCGCATAATCATACTGTCTGTGATTAGGAGAGTAAATCTGTAAATCCGAGTCCTTATGAAATCGTGAAAAGCCAAAGGTTTTGAAAGCACCGCAGGCGTGCCACAGCTGAATAAGCTGTGTTCCTTTTTTCTTTTTAACATACGTAATAAGGTGGTAGTAATCGTCAACAAAAACCACACGGGAGGTCATATACAGCTTTAAGAACTTAAAAATCTGAGAATATGCCGACTTCATTCCACCGGCCTTGCATACAATATGTACATCAAAATTATCATCGTCCTTAAAGGTATCGTACACCGCCTTAATATTTCCGGTGGGAATATCCGTACGGTTTGTAAAAAATGAAATTCTGTTTTGCCTGATTTTAAGCAATCTAAAGGGAAGCGAAAAAGCGTTTAAGGCAAATGAAGTCAGTGCCTTTTTCTTCTCCCTTTTCGTCATTGAGATAAAGTGGCGCAGGGGACTGTGTCGGAATTTTGTATTATCAATCACCAAGTCGGTTTCGTAAGACTCTCCGTTGTCGGTGCCGTCGGAAAAAATAAACGATACGGATATTTTATCAGCCTTTACGTCATAAAAAATATAGTCCGTTTCATAAACACCGTGGGCGTAAACTCTGCCGTTTTCCGTACTGACAGTCATAGGCAGACGTCGGTTATCTTTACCGCAGGAAAAAACAACAGCTACCCTGGGCGACACCACATTGCCCAACGGGCGAAAGCTTACTTGAATTTCGGCAAAATTATCCCTGCCGGCATAAGGCTGTATGAACTTTTCAATTTTCATTTCAGCTTTAACCATAACGTCCTCAATCTTCATAACATTTTTAAAAATCAGTATTATATTACAATCATAGTTATTTTAACATATTGGCGGGCTTTTGTAAACCGGATTAGTTATATTATAATTATAATTATAGTGAAATTTTTACAAAAAAACATCTTGACAAACAAACTGTAATATAGTAATATATCGTTAGTTAGCGGTCGCTAACTATAGGTCGCCGTTGTATCGGCGAATTTTTTAGGCGACTTAGTTAGCCACGACTAACCGAAAGGAGACATAATATGATGCCTTTGACGTTTGCAGGCGACGTAAACGTAAGTTGGCGGTATTCTTTATATGATGTTCAGGCCATACAAAGATGATAATGATTTAAAATCA
>CAMFRO010000125.1 GCA_945982035.1 uncultured Clostridia bacterium
TTGCATTTTTACGCCACAACACCCGGTCTGTATTGGTATCATTTTGAGCTTGATACGCCTTGGGGACGAAGCTTTGTGCGTAATGTGGGACACGGTATAGGCGATTTTGCACCCGATGCCGATGATTTTCAGCAAACTGTGTATGACAAAGGCTTTACTACTCCCGAATGGCTAAAGGGCGGTATAATTTATCAAATTTTTCCCGACAGATTTTATAATTCCAAAACGCCGAAAAGAAACGTGGATAACACTCGTGTTATGCGCAAATGGGGCGGTGAGCCTTATTGGCGTGAGGAGCAGATGAACGGTATTTGGAATAACGACTATTTTGGCGGAGACTTAAAGGGCATTGAGGAAAAGCTTCCCTATCTTGCGGATTTGGGCGTTACCTGTATATACCTTAATCCTATTTTTGACGCCCATTCAAACCACCGCTACGATACCGGTGATTATGAAAAAATTGACTCTCTTTTAGGTGAAGAAAAGGATTTAAAATCCCTGTGCAAAGCTGCCCGGGAAAAGTACGGAATTTCCGTAATTCTTGACGGTGTTTTCAGCCATACAGGATGCGACAGTAAATATTTTAATCTATATAATCATTACGATAGCGTAGGTGCCTATAACAGTAAGGAAAGCCCCTATTTTTCCTGGTATAAATTTATTGATTATCCAAACGATTATAAGTCCTGGTGGGGCATAAAGCTTCTGCCCGAAATTGATGAGGAAAACGAAAGCTACCGCCAATATATCTGCGGCAAGGACGGAATTTTGCGTAAATGGCTTAGGTGCGGTGTAAAGGGCTGGCGGCTTGATGTTGCCGATGAATTGCCCGACGTTTTTCTTGACGATTTGCGTTGTGCTGTTAAGGAGGAAGACAGCGACGCCGTTATCATCGGCGAGGTGTGGGAGGATGCAACTACAAAATTTGCTTATGGCGAAAGACGGCGTTATCTGCTGGGACAACAGCTTGACAGTGTTATGAACTACCCTTTTGCAAATGCCATACTTAATTTTGTTCGTATGGGAGGCGGCGATGCTTTTTTTGACAGTGTTATGAGCATTGTTGAAAATTATCCTCCCTGCGTTACAAATGTGCTGATGAATCATATTGGCACTCACGATACCCAGCGTGCTATTAATCGCCTTTCAGGCGAGGACTGTGAGGGCTATGGCAGGCATTGGCAGTATCAGCATAATAAGCTGTCCGATGATGATTATTTTAGAGGCGTTTCTCTTATGAAGGCCGCCTCGTTGATACAATATACCTTACCGGGCGTTCCCTCTGTCTATTACGGTGATGAAATCGGTATGCAGGGACTCAAGGACCCCTTTAACAGATGCTGTATGGATTGGGATAATCCAAATAGGGAGCTGCTATCCTGGTATAAGCGTTTGGGCGAAATTCGCCGTGGCAGTAAAGTCTTTGAAAAGGGCGAATTTGTGCCTGTTTTCTGCGGTCACGACGCTATTGCGTATAAACGGTGCGATGGAAACTCACAAATTCTCGTTGCCGTAAATGCAGGATGCGACGAACAGGAGCTTTATGTGGGAGGCGAATGGGATAATGCCTATTCCTATTTCGGCGAATGCTCCTCCGGCGGCGTTCTCCGCCTCGCCCCTTACAGATATGCAATGCTCGGAATAGTATAATCTAACTATAAAATATTATTTAACTATCCGCTTGAATGTGTTTGTTCAGGCGGATTTGTTTTTTTATAAAATGTTGAAAAACGAAAAATAATTATTGACAAACGATAATATTATCGTATAATAAGGGTGAGATAACAAATTTTGGAGGTTTATTTATGAAACAAAAATCCTTGATTATCACCCACGCAATGATTAAGATATTTTATTTTATTCTTGCTTTAGTTACCATTATTCCGCCTATTGTCTATAAAGAAAAATTAATTGAGGGCGACATAATAACAATATATTATTTTACTCTTTTGTCAGTTTTTCCGGCAGGTGCGGTTGCCCTTGTAAATCTTGACAGGCTGATGAAAAATTTAAAAAAGGAAATTGTTTTTCATACCGATAATGTTAAACGATTACGAATACTGAGCTGGTGCTGTTTTTATGCATCAATCATAACTCTTACCTCTTTTTTCATTGTTTTTATAAAGAACTCAATAGAAGACTGGACGGCAATCATTTTTTTCGGAGCGTTTTATTTGCCTATGTTTATTATGGGCGTAGGTGAAGCATTTGTGGGTTTAGTTGTGCGTGTTGTAATGCACACCTTTGAAAATGCAATCAAAATCAAAGACGAAAACGACCTAACAATATAGGAGGACATTATGGCAATCGTAGTAAATCTTGATGTAATGCTGGCAAAAAGAAAAATGTCCTCTCTTGAGCTTGCAAATAAAATCGGCATAACACAGGCTAATCTTTCAATTTTAAAAACAAGCAAGGCAAAGGCAATCAGATTTTCAACCCTTGAAGCAATATGCAGAGAGCTTGACTGCCAGCCCGGTGATATTCTTGAATTCGTTGAGGATATGTGATATGAAAAAGGTAGTTATTTCTTTGTTGTTAGTTGTTGCGATTATTATCGCTTCTTTTTCGGCTTATAACTACGCAAGAGGTTATAAGGTTAAGGAGAATAATGACAACGGAATTATTACAAGCATTGAATATGATGGTAAAAAATATCACCGAATGAACGGTGAAGCTAAATATTATGAATTTATCGTAGATGAAAAAATAAGTTATAAATATAATCCGATTCTTCCACGAACATATTACACCATAGAAAACGATGAAAACAATGATTTTATTTATCAAAGCGTTTTTGGTGGCAGTGAGTTATATACCTGCCTGCCTGTCAGCAAGTCTGATGATTTGAAGCAGGGCGAAATTACAGCTGTTTTGATTGAAAAATTGGGCTATGAAACAAAAAACAATTTGAAAACGATAAAGAGGTTATAGACTTTGCTAAATATTTATCCGAGCTTGATACAAGCTGGTACGAAACAGAAACCTTTAAGAAAAATACAGGCAAGTGGTTTTATATTTACTTTTCGTATGATAATCTGCCTGTATGTTCAAACCAAAGCGTCTTGATTGGCTGTTACGACGGAAAATACTATTTAAAAACAGAGGTAACGGATTACACATTTACAGGTGCTTATATTGAAAACGAAGCATTGGAAAGGGTGCTTGGTTCTCTTATGGAGGAAATTGATAATGAAAAAGAATAAAAAAATCATTATTGCAACAAGCGTTTTTTTGGCTGTCGCATTGCTGATAGGTATTGATAGCATTTACAACTCGCAAAGGTTTGATTATCTTCGCTCTGAGGAAATACCAAAAGGCTATATTGATTATGACGGAGATAGTTATGCCGGCAAGGATTATTCACACGGTTATTGGTATAAATATAATAAAATGCCCGAATTGTGTGATTGTTATAATCAGGTAGGAAATAATGTTAAACTTATAGAAACGGCTATTGAAGATTCCTGCATTGAAGATATTAAATTTGACATCAGCACAGATGATTATTTTATTCTCAAATCATATAATGTTGATGGTAAAGAAATTGAGAGATATAACAGCGAATATTCCAATTTGATGTATTATGATGTTCAAAGTAATACATTGTATGATATTATGTGGATTTGGTAATATGAAAGAATATATAATCAGAGCAATTATAATAACCATAATTGCGACACCTATTTATTTAATAGTTCGTCGTCCGTGGCGATTTAAGGATAAACGGGAAATAACCCTCGGTGTGTTTGTAATATATCTTTTGTGCCTGTTTGTTTTTACATTAGAAGGTACGTATGCAAACCCTGCCGATATGTTTAATTCTGCATTAGAAAGATTGGGAACAGGAGAAAATATTAACATAATTCCCTTTAGGACTATTTCGGGATTTTTTAAAAACAGCACCGCAGACGCATTTTGGATAAATATAGTTTCAAATGTGGTTATTTTTATTCCCTGGGGATTTCTTCTGCCTTGCCTTTGGGAAAAATTCAGAACTCCTAAAACGCTTCTTCCAATGTGCCTGGGCATAACCGTTTTTATTGAAATTTATCAACTGTTTATTTGGCGCAATACGGATGTTGATGATATAATTTTGAATTTTTTCGGCGGTGCTTTAGGTGGTTTGGTTTTCTTTTTCTTTCAAAAATTCAACGCAAAGCGTAAAATTTAACATAATTAACCAAATATCCCGTCTTTTTAGGCGGGATATTTTTCCCTGTCTCTTATACACATCTGACGCTGCCGACGAAGGCTTAGGTG
>CAMFRO010000126.1 GCA_945982035.1 uncultured Clostridia bacterium
GTCACAAGGACAGAATTAAGGTAATCATCGTAAACGAAAATTTAGGATATTAAAATTAAAACGGTTCAGAAAATCCTGAACCGTTTTAATTTTACTAAATATTACTTATTATTCGTTAGCAGGTTGGTAATCAAAGGATGATGCGTTATAGCCGAAATACTTTTCTACCAATGGTGTAAATGTATCTCCGTCGCCGTAATCCTTGCTCTTTTGCTCACGGATTGCCTCGTTAATTGAATCCTTCCATCCACTGTACTTAGCACAGGCGATAACATACTCAATAGTGTCAAGCTCGCCCTCAAGTGTTACATAATTATCAGTTTTGCCTGACGGCATATAGTTAAATTCATCGGTTACTACTGCATCTGCCTTTCCGCTGTCAAGGGCGGCAAGAGCCTCGTCAATGCTGTCTGACTGAGTAACCTTTTTGCAAACAGAGGATATTGCACTGTTTTTGTCAAAGGCCTGCTTTGCGGCGTCGGAAACAACTATTACATTTGCTCCGGCAAAATCGGTATAAGCCTTTACCTTGCTGCTTTTAGCGGTTACGGTAATAACTCTGTTGGTAATAATCGGCTCTGTAAATGAATAATCCTCATTGAATGTGCCGTTGTTTTTACTTACTGCACCGATAAGCAGAGCCGCCGAGTATTCCTTATCCTTACTGTCAAAGAAGCCGCCATCCTCTTCAAGAGCATAACCTTCCTCAACCTTTTCAAATCTGTAATTCTCAAGCTCACCTTTTACGTCGTCAAAAATATTCTTCCACAAATCAGCCTCAAAGCCTGTTGCCTTACCGTTTTTGTCAACCTCAATAAAGGGTGCGGCATTCTCGGTATAACCGATAATAACGGTTTTATCGCTGTATTTTTCGCCATCGGATGACGAGCATCCTGCAAAGCACGAAGCAATAAACAGTACACAAAGAAGAAGTGAGATTATTTTTTTAGATACTTTCATAACATATCCTCCTGCAAAGGAATTCAATATAACATATTAATTTTATCTTATTATGCCGATAAAGTCAACACTTGACAGTTAAATAAAATTATTTTAATCTATAAGAATGAAATATGAAAACGTTTATAAAGGAATTTTTATTGAAAGACCTAACCGATTTATTGCCCGATGCCTTATTGACGGAGAGGAGATAACGGTGCACGTAAAGAACACAGGCAGATGCAGGGAATTATTAATTACCGGTGCAGAGGTCTATCTTGAAAAAAGCAATAATCCAAACAGAAAAACACAGTTTGATCTAATCGCTGTAAAAAAAGGCGAAAACTTAATAAATATGGATTCTCAGTGTCCCAACATTGCGGCTAAGGAATGGCTTGAGGACGGACATTGGATTAAAAATCCCACATTGGTAAAGCCGGAATCAAGATACGGCAATTCACGAATTGATTTTTATTTGGAAAACAAGAGTGAAAAAGCGTTTGTTGAGGTTAAGGGTGTTACCTTGGAGGAGGACGGCAGAGCAATGTTTCCCGACGCACCTACCGATAGAGGAACAAAGCATATTAATGAACTGATAAAGGCGAAAAAAGAGGGATACAAAACGGCTGTGATGTTCGTTATTCAAATGAAGGGTATCAAAGAATTTTTGCCCAACGAAAAAACCGACAAGGCATTTGCCGATGCTTTAAGAAAGGCAAAGGAAAACGGCGTTGAAATTTTGGCATACGACTGTATTGTGAACCCCGACAGTATGCATATTGACAAAAAAATACCCGTAAAATTGTGATATTTTTAATAGTATATATCATTGACATTAATATACGATAGTATTAAAATATTTAAAAATGTATTAAAGAGGTTAAATAATGCTATCACTTGACAGAGTTTACAAGGCGTCACGGGTGCTTCAGGAGGTAATCCGTGAAACAGATATGATTCATGCGCCGAATATCAACAAAAGCGCAAACGTATATTTAAAAACAGAAAATTTACAGGTAACAGGCTCATTTAAGATAAGGGGCTCATATTTTAAAATAAGCCAATTGTCCGATGAGGAAAAGGCAAAGGGAGTTATTGCATGTTCGGCAGGAAATCACGCTCAGGGCGTTGCCCTTGCTGCCACAAAAAACGGTATAAAATCCCTTATCTGTCTGCCCGACGGAGCACCTATCAGCAAGGTAGAGGCGACAAAACGCTACGGTGCGCAGATTTGTCTTGTTAAGGGCGTATATGACGACGCATACAAAAAAGCAATTCAGTTAAAGGAGGAAAAGGGCTATTCCTTTATCCACCCCTTTGACGACCCGGATGTAATTGCAGGTCAGGGCACAATCGGACTTGAAATTTTAAATCAACTACCTGACGCAGACGTTGTTGTTGTACCTGTTGGCGGCGGTGGACTTATTTCAGGCGTTGCCTACACTATCAAGCAGTTGAAGCCCACCTGCCGTATTTACGGCGTTCAGGCACAGGGCGCACCGTCTATGCTTAAAAGTATTGACGACGGTGAAATTGAGACACTTGACAATGTTAACACCATTGCTGACGGTATTGCAGTTAAAACTCCCGGCTCCCTCACTTACGAGCTGTGTGAAAAATATGTTGACGGCATAGTTACTGTCAGCGATGATGAAATTGCTCTTGCAATACTTACCTTGCTGGAGCAACAGAAGCTTATTTCAGAGGGCGCCGGTGCTGTTCCGGTGGCAGCTGTAATGAACGGCAAAATTCCTGATATTGAGGGTAAAAATGTATGTTGTCTTGTGTCCGGTGGTAATATTGATGTTACAATTCTGTCACGAGTTATTGAAAGAGGTCTTAAAATGGGCGGCAGAACTGCAGACATAAGAATTGCCCTTTCAGACAAACCGGGCCAGCTTTCCGGCGTAAGCCGTATAATTGCCGAGCAGGGTGCAAATGTTGTATCGGTAAACTACGACTCCACCGACCTTGATATGAATATCACCGACTGTTATCTTAACATCGGCGTTGAAACAAGAGATTTTGAACACATTGTATCCATAAAGCAGGCACTTAAGGACGCAGGCTTTGTGGTATGCGGATAAAAATTGAAAGGAAAATCATTATGGAATATGTAGCAACAAGCAATGCACCGGGTGCAATAGGTCCTTATTCACAGGCTATTAAGGCTAACGGATTTTTATTTACATCCGGTCAAATTGCAATTAACCCGGAAACAAATACAGTTGAGGCAAAAACAATTGAGGAGCAGACAACACAGGTTTGTGAAAATCTAAAGGCTGTTGTTGAGGCAGCCGGAACATCAATGAGCAAGGTTGTAAAAACAGTATGCTTTCTTGCCGATATAAACGATTTTGCAAAATTCAACGAAATTTACGGAACATATTTTACAGGAAAGCCGGCACGCTCCTGCGTTGCGGTAAAAGACCTTCCAAAAGGCGTTTTGTGCGAGGTTGAGGTTATAGCGGAGCTGTAAAAAGCAATGTAAACTTTGGTTACGGTGCAAAATGCAAACTAAAATGTATTGTTTTATTACAATCAAAATGGTACTATTTAGTTGAAAACAACAGAAAGGAAAACTATTATGGATTTAATTACTGCAAACAGATTACAGCAATTAAGAAAAATGAACGGATACAGCCAGGACGTGCTGGCAGAAAAATTAGGTATAAGCCGTCAGGCAATATCAAAATGGGAAAGAGCGGAATCCTCCCCTGACACAGATAATCTTATCGCTCTTGCAAAGCTTTACGATATGACGCTTGACGATTTGCTCAACACGTCGGCGGATGTTGTTAAGGTGCAACCGAACCCAAGTAAGAAAAGGGATTTTAAAGGCAAGGCAAAATCTCTGCTGTCAAAGGCAAATGATTTCGGAATTTATCCGAAAACTGCTTTGGCAATGCTAAAGTTCCCTTTCCCGATTATTGTAACTGTTTTATATGTGGCACTGTCAATGATTTTCAAAATCTGGCATCCGCTTTGGATAATTTTCTTAACAATACCTTTGTATTATCATTTTGCGATAGCCTGTAAGGCAAATAACAAAAAGGTGTTTAAGGCTCTGCTTCCCATACCCGAAGCAATCGTAATAGTATATTTAATTCTCAGCTTTGCAACACAGGCTTGGGCATACACTTGGGCACTGTTTTTGATAATACCCATATACTACTGGATTATCATAGCATTTACAAAAAAGTAAATACATAACAAAAGAGGCTGTTTTTTTACAGCCTCTTTTTTATCAGTATAAATAATTTGTGTGGGAGATGAGCTTGCCGTTTTTATAGTAGGTA
>CAMFRO010000127.1 GCA_945982035.1 uncultured Clostridia bacterium
AAATCCAGTCCTGGCAACAGGGTGCGGGTTCGACCCCCGCCGCCGGCACCAAAAAAGCACCACTAAGGTGCTTTTATTTTTTATTTACGTTTACTTTTAAACCTTTCGTATATTTCAACTGCTTTAAATCTTACGGCGTAACCTTTTGATTGTATCATTTTTATTTCTTCTTCAGTGAGACAGCCTTCAAATTTGTCACTTTTTTCGCTATATGCAGATACGCAGACTTCGGGAAACATTACGCACCACCAGTTATGGCCTTTGCCCTCGCCTATTATAATTTTTAAACAGTCATACTCCCCTGCCGGCAATGTAAAATTATCATATTTTCTTGTTGGAAAAAATTCTTTGGTAACATACACCTTTGTATCATAATCATAATCGTAAAACGCAATTACCTTTTGTGCTATCTGCTTAAAATTATACACGTTATCCTGTGATACCTTTATTGCGTCCTGTACATTTTCGCAGTTATCATATAACCCCGACGAAAAGGATATGATTTTATCCTTAACCTTCATTTTCAGTGCCTGGTCTGTATCAGAGTCGCTGTTGGCAACTATATGAAGCCTGAAAACCTTAGCACTTATGCTTTCACTCATTGTAATTGCAGGGGTAACAGCCGATACAAGAATAACGCTGCAAAGAAAAACCGCAGAAAAAACAATAAATTTTCTTTTCAAAACAAAAACCTGCCTTTCATAAGCAATGATTGGCAGATTTTTACTTATTTATTCAATTATTTTATCAATTTTGCAGCCTTTGTTTACCGGAGTGCATACGCAGATATCTTTTGCGAAATCCTTAAGATTTTCTGCTGTTTTTTCAGCATCATCACGGCTTTTAAAAATTCCGAAAACAGTAGGACCGGATCCACTCATACACACTCCGCAGGCACCGTTATTTCTCATAATTTCTTTAATGGTAATGCGATTTGGAACCTCAATAAACTGCTCAAATACATTTTCCATTTTGATACAAATATCATCTAAATTATGTGATTGCATAGCGCACAGCATACCGAATTTATCAGGTGTATGAATTTTTCCGCACTCGTCAAATTGCTTGTACGCTTTTGCGGTATTTACATCAAAATCAGGCTTCGCAAGTACAATATAGCATTTTGGAAGTGACTTTACCTTATGAAGAATATCACCAACTCCCTGAGCGAGCATTGTACCGCCTGTAATGCAAAACGGAACATCTGCACCAACCTTTACGCCGATTTTGCAAAGCTCATCGTACGACAAATCTGTACCGTATAGCTTATTTAATGCGATTATTACTGCTGCACCATCAGCACTTCCACCTGCAAGACCTGCGGCATGCGGTATTCTCTTCACAATATCAATATGAATGTTTTTATCGGTAATTGAATTTGCACTGAAAAATGCCTCTGCCGCTTTATAGGCAATGTTTTTTTCATTAAGCGGTATTGAGTCAATATTACAGCTGATTGTAATACCGCCGTCATTTTTATTGTTAATAGTAATCGTGTCATAAACTCCAACGCTTTGCATAATCATAAATAAATCGTGGTAGCCGTTTGACAATCGTGAAACTATATCAAGCAGTAAATTAATTTTTGCATACGCTTTAACTTTAATTTTCATCATTTAATTCCTTAACAAATTCTCCAATGCGTTTTATTGCTTCTTTTATATTGTCTATTGAATAGCAATATGAAACTCTTATAAATCCTTCACCGCAGTCGCCAAAGGCGTTTCCGGGTACAACAGCAACTCTTTTGCTTTTGATTAATTTTTCGGCAAATTCCTCACTTGAAAGCCCCGTACTTTTTATACAAGGAAAAACATAGAACGCACCCCTGGGCTCAAAGCAATCAAGACCGATTTCTCTAAAGCCGTGTACGGTGTAGCGACGGCGCATATCGTAGTCCTCACGCATTTTGCGTATATCATCGCTACCGTTTCTGAGAGCGTCAATAGCAGCAAATTGGGATGTTGTAGGAGCGGACATAATAGCAAATTGGTGAAGCTTTGTCATTTGTTCAATTATTTCCTTGGGGCCCAATGCGTAACCAAGCCGCCATCCTGTCATAGAATATGTTTTTGAAAAGCCGTTTATAACAATACACCTTTCCTGCATGCCGGTTATTGAAGCTATTGATATATGTCCTTCTTCTGTGTATGTTAATGCACTGTAAATTTCATCAGAAATAACAATCAAATCATGTTTAATTATTACTTCGGATATTGCCTTAAGCTCGCTTTCATTCATAACCGCACCCGTTGGATTGTTTGGATAAGGAAATACAAGTGCTTTTGTTTTATTTGTTATTGCGTTTTCAAGCGCCTGAGGCGTCAGCTTGAACTCGTCCTCTTCACAAGTAACAAGAGATGTAGCAATCCCGCCACAAACCTCAACAATAGGTTTGTAGCAAACAAAGGAAGGCTCAACCACCAATACCTCATCACCGGGCTCAACTATTGAACGTATAGCCATATCAATACCCTCAGAGCCGCCAACTGTAACTAAAACCTCATTGTCCGGATTATATTTTACAAGGTAATTTTCGGCATAAAATTTAGAAATTTCACTTCTTAGCTCAGCAAGGCCTGCATTGGCAGTATATCTCGTACTTCCTCTTTCAAGGGTATCTATTCCCTGCTGTCTTATATGCCAAGGTGTTAAAAAATCAGGCTCTCCAACTCCAAGAGAAATAACATTATCCATTTCCTGTGCAATTGAAAAGAACTTTCTTATTCCCGAGGGCTTAATATCAACAATCCTTTTATTTAAAAACCTGTCGTAATCAATCACAGCGAGATATTCCCCCTGTCATCCTTAGGGGCACTACCAAAGAAAATTCCCTGTTCTTTATATTTTTTTAAAATAAAATGAGTTGCAGTGGAAACAACATCTTCAAGCGGAGAAAGACGTTTTGCCACAAACATAGCAACCTCCTGAAACGATTTGTCCGTTACCATACAGCAAAGGTCATATCCTCCGCTCATAAGATAAATGCTCTCAACCTCGTCAAGCTGCGAAATTCTCTGTGCAATATCATCAAATCCATGGCCGAATTTAGGCTGAACCTTTATTTCAATAAGAGCAGTTACTGTTTGTGCGTGCGCTTTATCCTTATCAATCAGCGCTTTATATCCTTTGATAACGCCGGTCTGCTCGTAAAGGCTGATTTTTTCCGCAACCTCCTCCTCACTTATGCCAAGCATAACTGCAAGCTCACTGTTAGTAAGTCTTGGATTATTTTCAAGCAAATAAAGTAATCTGTCCATATTGTTCTCCTTTTGTTACCTTCGGATTATTACCGTTACCCTATTCAATAGTAACCATAAGCGGCTGTCTATTTTCAAATATTGTAAATTCGTCATATCCGCATTCTTTTAGGATATCCATACCTACATCAATACCCTGACAAACATTATCATAATAATGAGAGTCAGAGCCTATCGTTACGTATTTTCCTCCCATATCGTGAAAGCGTTTGATTAGTTCCTTATTAGGTAGTGTATCCTTCATATCCATAAAAAGTCCCGATGTGTTCAGTTCAAGGGCTTTTTCATTTTTTATAAGCGTAGCAAAAATCTCGTCAATTATATCATAGTATTTTGTTATATCTACATCAATATGCTCCCTTGCAACTATATACCGTAAAGGATATGTCAGATGAGCGAGAGAATCAAAATTGTTCCATTGACAAAGCTTTAATTCGTTTTCAAAATATTGAGTGAGCAAATCGTCAATATCATATTCATTATAATCAAGATAATAGAAATCCTCCATATTTTCAAGATTATGAATTGAACCAAGAACAAAATCGTATTTAAAATCGTTAAGAATCTGCTCCGATAAAGGCTTGTTATATATAGCCTGACCAATCTCCAATCCCTGTAAAACAAGAAGCTTTCCTTCAAAGCTTTGCTTCGCCATAAATGTTTCTACAAACTGATTTGTAGTAAACGCTCTAAAGTCAAAATTCTTTGCGTCCATTTCACAGTGGTCGGTAATAGCAATTCCCATACTTCCTTTTTTAATTGCACCCTCGCACATAAATACACAGGAATGATTTCCGTCAAAGGAATTGTCAGAATGGGTATGCATATCAATAATATTTTTGTATTTCATTTAATAAATCACCTGCCGCATTGTTAATATTCTATCATAT
>CAMFRO010000128.1 GCA_945982035.1 uncultured Clostridia bacterium
TAGATTTTATTATTTAAACACTTTGGCGTGGTTCAGACCACTTTATCAACAGTCTAAAAGCGTGCAGGTAAATCTGCACGCTTTTATTATGTGTTATGTATAAGCATTAGTCCTGTGCGGGAGCACCTACCGGGCAAACACCTGCACAAGCACCGCACTCAATGCAAGTATCTGCATCAATTTCAAACTTGCCGTCACCCTCGGTAATAGCGCCTACGGGACACTCGGCTGCACATGCGCCGCATGAAATACAATCATCGGAAATTTTGTATGCCATAATAACACCTCCTAAGAATAAATCTAAACATAATATATCAAAACGATACATAAATTGCAAGTTATTTTTAAATAAATATGCAAAAGTTTATTGTCAAATAAGTATTATCTTGGCTTTTTGGCAATCCTTACCTCATCCCTGTACGCAACAATAGGTGCACCATCAGGCATATTGTCAAGCTGAATTTTAAGCTTTCCTGTAAGCACTGCTCTGTCAACCACAACTCCTCGTCCGTCACGGCAATCAACTACCGTACCCACACGGGGAGTAATTTTATTAAGATACTCATAAGAGTTCTGCTCATATTTAAGGCAGCACATCAATCTGCCGCAGGTACCGCTGATTTTTCCCGGAGACAGCGAAAGCCCCTGCTCCTTTGCCATTTTTATTGAAACGGAGTGAAAGTCATTAAGAAATGTAGAGCAGCAAAACGGACGTCCGCACATACCGAGACCGCCCAGCATTTTTGCCTCGTCCCTAACACCTATTTGCCTTAATTCAATTCTTGTGTGGAAGGTGGCCGCTAAATCCTTAACAAGCTCACGAAAATCAACTCTGCCATCCGCAGTAAAGTAGAAAAGCATTTTACTGCCGTCAAAGGAATATTCCACATCGGTAAGGTCCATTTCAAGATTATGCTCCTCAATCTTTTTCTGACAGATTGAATATGCCTCACGCTCTTTTTCTTTATTCTTTTTTAAGGTTTCAACATCTTCCTCAGTGGCAATTCTTTTAATAGGCTTTAGAGGAGATACCACCTCGTTATCATCAACTTCCTTAGCATCAGTACAAGCAGTACCGCATTCAATGCCTCTTGAGGTTTCAACCACTACTGCGTCCCCTTTCTTTACAGGGGCATCGCAAGGGTCAAAATAGTACATCTTGCCTGCGTCCTTAAAGCGAACGCCAACAACCTTTACCATATATTTTCCTTTCTCTATCTGTTCTGTGCTCGTCTGAACTCGTAACAGATTTTTGTTATTAAAATCGCATTATTGCCGTTTTTAACAGCCAAAACACGTATATTATCACAAGCGTAAATCAGCTTCAAAAGCTTTTCACGGCTAAGCTTATATGACAGAGCTTGGGCAACATCCCTCTGCCCAGACATAACACCGCCGTTATCACCCATAAGCATTGCATCACGAAAAATAGTTTTAAGCACTAAGCAAACCGCCGTCAGCGTATCCCTGTCACGTTCAAATACAGAGCATGCAGTCAGCAGAGCATACTCATTTTCATCAGTGAGTGCATTGCAAATATTACATGCTATTTCGTTGATTTTGCTTAATTTTCCGTCGGAAAGACTGTCAATAGCCTTTCCAATATTACCGCCCCACACGCTTACTGCGGTTTCAGCAGCTTCATAATCAATATCTTCACAGTGAGAACATATATATTCCGCACCGATATGACTGTCTGTACCCTCAAGGGTAAAAACAGCGCTACGTGACAAAACAGTTTCCAGCAAAGCGGATTTCGTGTCAACAGTAAGTATAAAAATTGCATAGGACGGAGGCTCTTCAAGTATTTTTAATAACGCATTCTGCGCTTGGTCCGACATACATTGGCAATTACCGAGAATGTAAATTTTATAATCAGCCTCATTAGGACGCACAAAGGCGTCCTCTCTGATTTGCCTTACCTTATCAACTGAAAAGGAACGGGCAGAGCCGGGAGCGGTATATTCATACAAATCGGGGTGGATGCCTTGAATAACCTTGCTGCATTGTGGGCATTTCCTGCACGCTCCGTCGTCGGAATTTCTACAGAATAATTCAAGGGCAAGGGCCCTTGCCAATGTGCGTTTGCCCAAACCTTCGGCACCCTCAAGCACAATCGCATGAGGAAGCCTACCCGACTGTATAAGACGAGTTAGATTGTCTTTTACCTTTTCATTACCTGCAAAATCAGAAAACAACATAATTAAATACTAAATCTTCTTAAATTCCTCTACATTAATTGTAAAAGCAACTGCACCGTATTCTTCAACATTTACCGCCTCATTAAGCAGCGAGCCATTGACGGTGCTTGTAACATTCTGCTTTTTTACAACACGTTTTTTAACATTATCTTCAATAATTGAATACACCTGCTGTACCTTATCATCCTCTGTACCGATAAGAATTGCAGTATGTCCGTCCACAAGAAACTGTCCTGTGGTTGACACCTTTGTTGCAAAAAATCTTGCCTGAGCAATAGCGTCAAGTACATTAGGTGCGTCTTGATTTGATACGATGGTCATAACAAGCTTCATTTGAAATCACTCTTTCTTCTTACGGCATCCGCCGCTTCATAAATTCTTTTAAGTATGTTTTATTTCAGTTTAATTATATTTCAAATTCAGCCGTTTTTTCAACAATTTACATTCAATTTTAAAACTATATTTACAATGTTTACAATTTGGATATAATTATTATACAATTTGTATTTTACAATTTCACAATACAGATGCCAATGCTACAATCACCGGCATTGTTATAACAGATAATACACTTGTCTGCCCCACTAATTCAGAGGAGAGAGCCGTGTCGTTATCATATTTGGCGGCATACATAGCTGTATTGGTAGCCACAGGTGCCGACGCCGAAATTGTAAGTGCAGTCAGCATATTTCCACTGACGCCAATGAGCTTAAATGCAAACAGCATAATCACCGGAATTACAACAAGACGTAAAAGCGAAACAAAATAAATCTCTTTTTTTACAAAAATGTTTTTAAAATTGCAGTTTGCAAGAAATGTACCGAACACAATCATTGCCATAGGTGAATTACAGGCACCTACACGCTGCATAACATCTGTTACAAAAACAGGTAAATTCGGCTGAAGCAAAAACAGCGGAATACCTATTATAACGCTTATTGAACCCGGATTAAAAATCAAATTTTTAACATTAATTTTTGCGGTTTTACCGGATATTTGATTAATGCCGTAGGTAAAGGCAAAAATGTTAAATACTGCAACATAGCAGGAGCAGTAGAAAACACCTTCCTCGCCCACCACGCTTTCCGCCAAGGGAAGTGCAAGAAAGGCGGCGTTTGAAAATGTTATTGCATAATGGTATATTCCACGCTGAGCAACACTTTTTTTTTTAAAGGTTAAAGCGGATATGCCTATACCAAGTAAATGAGTAAGAAGAGCCAACAAAAATGCAATAACAAGCCCTTTTATATGCTCGGGCGTCCTTTCCATTGAGCGAAAGGAATTAATTATGGCAAAGGGCAAAATAAGATTAAAAAGCAAATCAACAAGCCTTTTACCGTCCGCCTGAACAAAAATTTTAGTTTTATCGGCAATGAAGCCTATTGCCGCAATAAGATACAGAATTAACACCTGCAAAGCAACAGTCTGCAGATTTTCCCCAAACTGAGTAAGCACCTAATTCCTCCGATTATTTTGTATTTGCCTCGCTATCCTTTGATATATTATTTTGAAGGAAATATGCAAAGGAGGATGAAAACAACACACACAAGGCAAAGAAATTATCATCGGCACTAATACGAAAATCCTGCCTGCCGACAGTAAGCATAAGCACCCGACTGACAAAATAAAATGCGCCTATGTAGGAATACGCCCTGCAAACAAAGACAAATCTCCTGTCTGTCGCCTTGTCATTCTCCGTCTCCGAAGCAAATTTATAGAAAAAGCACAGGGCAAAAATCATAGCGGTATATTTTATAATTATATCCGCATCGGCTGAAAATTTTACAACATTGCTCAATACAGACAATATACGTGTAAGCGCCCAGCAAAGCGGTGCGGCGTGAAGCAGCTTCAGCGCCCTGAAATCATAATAATCATTTGAATACGAAAGCCCCACGCTTACAA
>CAMFRO010000129.1 GCA_945982035.1 uncultured Clostridia bacterium
GGAGTCTTGGCTCAACACGTGGCTCCTCGTCAAAACATATTTCGCATTTAAAAATGTTTGCACACAAACATTTAACAAATGCTCCATATGTTTTTCCTCTTTCCAAAAAATCAGTGATTTTTTGGAATAAAAAACAAATCAGTGATTTTTTGGAATAAAAAACAAATCAGTATATTTACCGCAAGGAGATAATTTAATGAACGAAGAAATACGCTATGACAATCAAAAAATTGTTGATGTAGAAATCAGTACCGAGATTAGAAAAGCGTTTTTGGACTATTCAATGAGCGTAATTGTATCCCGTGCACTGCCGGACGTTCGTGACGGACTCAAGCCCGTTCACAGAAGAATACTTTACGCTATGTATGACAACAATTTGTATCCGGACAAGCCCTACCGTAAGTGCGCCACCACCGTCGGCGAAGTGCTGGGTCACTATCACCCCCACGGTGACGCATCGGTTTATGATGCAATGGTAAGGCTTGCTCAGCCGTTTTCAATGCGTCACACTCTTGTTGACGGCCACGGAAACTTCGGCTCAATAGACGGCGACCCTCCGGCTGCTTACCGTTATACAGAAAGCAGACTCAGCAAAACCTCTATGAAAATGCTGGAGGATATTAAAAAGGACACTGTTGACTGGGCGCCGAACTTTGATGACACCACCAAGGAGCCAACTGTTTTACCTGCAAGATTTCCAAACCTGCTTGTAAACGGCTCGTCGGGTATTGCCGTAGGTATGGCAACAAATATACCACCTCATAATATGAGAGAGGTTGTTGAGGGAATGTGCTGCCTTGTGGACAATCCCAACGCAGAGCTTTCCGAAATTATGGAGTATATAAAGGGCCCCGACTTCCCTACCGCCGGTATAATTATGGGCACAAGAGGTATTCGTGAGGCTTATGAAACCGGCAGAGGCAAGATTTATGTGCGTGCCAAGGCGGAAATTGTTGAAACCAAGGGCGACAGATATAAAATCGTAGTTACTCAAATCCCTTATGGCGTAAACAAGGCAAGACTTATTACAAGAATTGCCGATTTGGTTAAGGAAAAGCGTCTTGAGGGCGTTGCCGACGTCCAGGACTATTCCGACAGAAGAGGTATGCACATTGAGGTTGTTGTAAAGAGAGATGCAAACGCACAGGTTGTACTGAATAATCTTTACAAAATGACGGATATGCAGGTTACATTCGGTACAATTATGCTTGCCCTTGACGATGGTGTGCCGAAGGTGCTTAATCTAAAACAGATTTTGCAAAAATATATTGATTTCCAGGAGGAAATTGTAAGAAGAAGAACTGCCTTTGACCTTAAAAAAGCTCAGGACAGAGCACATATACTTGAAGGTCTTGCAAAAGCCATTGACATTGTTGACGAGGTTATTGCAACAATCCGTTCCTGTAAGGGCGGACAGGCTGAGGCAAAGCAGGCAATTATGGACAAGTTCGGCTTTGACGATCCACAGGCAAGTGCAATCGTTGCTTACCGTCTCGGTCAGTTAGCAGGTCTTGAAATTGAAAAAATACTTAATGAGCTTGATGAGCTCCACGAAAAAATCAGAGATTTAACCGATATTCTTGCCAATGAGCAGAGAGTACGTGATATTGTTAAGGAAGAGGCAAGAGCCGTTGCTGAAAAATTCGGCGACGAAAGAAGAACGGAAATTTCCGCATACAGCGGTGACGTTGACGATGAGGACCTTATTCCCGTTGAGGAATGTATGCTCACTCTTACCGAAAAGGGTTATATGAAGCGCCAGACCGTTGACACCTACAAGGCGCAGAATAGAGGCGGCAAGGGCATTATGGGTATGTCACGCCGTGAGGAGGACGTTGCAAAAACAATGTTCACCTGCTCTACCCACGATTTTATTCTTGTATTTACAAACAAGGGTAAGGTGTTTAAAATGAAGGGCTACGAGGTACCCGAAGCCTCAAGAACAAGCAAGGGTATGAACGTAGTTAATCTGCTTCCTCTTGAAAACGGCGAAACCGTTTCTGCAATGGTTAAGGTGCCCAAGGAGGAGGACAGAGCATATCTGTGTATGATGACGAAAAAGGGTATTATTAAGAGAACTGCCCTTGACCAATACGAGCATATCAGAAAAACAGGTATTATTGCCATTAATCTTGACGATGACGACGAGCTTTCCTGGGTAGATATTACCGACGGCGAGAGAAAGCTTATTGTTGCCACTCACGACGGTATGTCAATCTGCTTTGAGGAGTCGGATGCAAGACTCATAGGCAGAACCGCAAGAGGCGTAAAGGCAATTCAGCTTGCCGACGGCGACTATGTTGTAGGCTTTGCCGTTGCAGTTGAGGGTAAGGAGCTGCTTACCGTTTCCGAAACAGGCTACGGCAGAAAGAGCAGCTTTGAGGATTACCGTGTTCAGTCAAGAGCCGGCAAGGGACTTATAAATTACCGTACCGACCAGTACGGCAAGGTGGCAATGATTGCACCGGTTGACGACGAAAACGATGTAATTATGATAACCACCGACGGAATTATTATTCGTACCCATGCCGACCAGATTTCAACCTTTAAGCGTCCCGGAAAGGGCGTTAAGGTTATGACAATTAAGGACGGAGAAAAGCTTGCTACGCTAAGTGTTGTTGACAGGTTTGAGGAGGATGACGACGATACATTGCAGTCGCAGGAGGACGTTGAAGCACAGCAGGACACCGAAGAAGCAATAAGTGAAAAAGAAGAATAAACAGAATTATGTTTGTTCATAAAATATTTACCGCTAATTTATTGCAAGTATAAAATAAAGATAAATAATTACGTATTTTGTAATTGCTTAAACCCGTGAGGAGTATTGTGATGGAAAAAGACGAATACAGTATTGACGACATACTCTCTGAGCTTAAAGAAAGAAGAGAAAAAGAGACAAATCTTAACGGCAAATCCGTGGATTTCACTCTGCCAAACGCCGAAAGCAGCGAAAAAGCAGAGGAGCCGCAGGATGAAGGCGAAAATCAGCCGGAGGAAGCGTTTAACATTATGGAATACGGAGCAGAGTCTCCCGTTGATGAGAACGCAAATGCCGACACTGAAAAAACCGATGAAGCGGAGACTGAAGCCGCCGAAAAGGAGCAGGAGCCTGCCGAGGAAAATGAAGGCAGTATGGTAAATCTGCTGGAGCTGTCGGAAAAAGAGGAGCAACCCCCGGAGGACGAGGACAAAAAGGACGAAAAGAAGTCCAAAAAGTCCCGAAAAACCCTTAAGGCAATAATTGCCGCACTTGTTGTTCTTATAGTTGCCGCAATAATTTTTGCCGTGCTTTATGCAAATAATGCCTTAAAGAATATTACCAACACCGACCCGGAGCAGTCAATTGTTACCGAATCTCAATGGACGGGAATGGACAAGCTTGTTGAGAATTTTGAGCCTATTCAGGAAACCGAGGCTACACAGCTCGCCTCCCTTCAGGATATGATTCAAACCTGGTATTACAACGGTGTTCCCTGTTCTTCAAGCCACGTGCTTAATGTACTGCTGATAGG
The DNA here is from genome assembly GCA_945982035.1 of uncultured Clostridia bacterium. GTDB lineage: Bacteria > Bacillota > Clostridia > Oscillospirales > Acutalibacteraceae > Eubacterium_R. Next base: position 3,513 of record CAMFRO010000129.1, read on the forward strand.
CGAGGATACAAGGGGCGACGAAATCCTTGATGACGAAACAAGGGCAGACGCCGCCATTATTGCCAGCGTTAATATTGATACAAAAAAAATAACTCTCACATCTATTTTGAGAGATACCTATTCCTATTGGGAAACGGAAAAGGGCGATGAGCAGACGGCACAGTTCGGTAAAATCAACGGTGCAATGTCAACAGGCGACATCAATTCCTATATCAACTGCGTTGAAAGCCTTTATAAGATTGATATAGATAATTATGTAATTGTAAACTTTGATTCTTTTGAAAGCATTATTGATACTCTCGGCGGCGTTACTCTTGAGCTTACGGATGCCGAAATTAATGAGATTAATAACCATAAGAAAAGATACGGCGACGTTAAAATTGAAAAAACATACGAGGGCACTCACGGAAAGGTTAAGCTTAACGGCAAGCAGGCCCTTGCATACTGCCGTATAAGAAAGCTTGACAGCGACAACAAGCGTGCCGACAGACAGAAAACCTGCTTAATAGAGGTGTTCAATCAGGTACAGGACGCATCAACTGTTAAG
>CAMFRO010000130.1 GCA_945982035.1 uncultured Clostridia bacterium
CATTTGTTTCCATAAACTCTTCAATTAAGTCATCGTAATCGTGAAGCAAAAGCTCTTTAACCGTGGTAACGCCGATAAGATGACGTGATGCATCGGTTACGTAGCAGGTGTAAATTGTTTCCTTATCTACACCGGTACGGCGGATGCGTTTAAAGGCGTCCTCAACCGTCATATCACGCTTCAAATCCACAAACTCCGGAGTCATAATTGAGCCTGCGGAGTCCTCGGGATATTTAAGCAAGGCGTTTATTGAATTCCTTGTTTCACTATCGGTGTTTTTCAATATTCGCTTTACAACGGTAGCAGGCATTTCCTCAATAACGTCAACGGTATCGTCAAGATACAGCTCATCAAGGACTTCTCTAAGCTCCGTATCGGAAAAGGCGTGAATTAGTGCCTCCTGAGTGTCGCCGTCAAGCTCTACAAATGTGTCGGCAGCCTCCTCCTTTGAAAGCAGACGAAAGAGGATAATGTTTTGATTTGACGGAAATTGGTCAAAAAGCACGGCGATATCAGCAGGATTCATCTCACCGAGGAGCTTTTTTATTTCGGAAAATCGTCGCCTGCCGTAAAGCTCCCTTATCTGTTCAACGAGTTCTTCCATCTCAAATTCCATGATATCACCGTCCTGTCTTAATATTAATTCTATAAAAATCTCTTTATCAGCATATTTTTATTTCATATCAAAAAATTCCTCTTCATCAGCGTCTTGAACCTTGCGTGTAAGACGTTTTGTGGTAAATATAAAAATTATCAGCATTGCCGTTCCTGCCCCTGCACTTACAACAGCAATGAAAAATTCGGGCTTTTGATAATACAGTTCGCCCTCTACAATAGATGTAAATCCCGGCTGCGCCATTTCGTATTTAACCTCATCGCAGGTTTTGTTTAAGCGCTTAACCTTCAGTGCGTACTCTCTTGTGGAGCCGTCCGACGCCGTTACAATCAGCGTGATTGTGGGCTCTTGGTCCGTGTTTAGTGTTATTGTGCCTGGCACCTCGCAGTACGCACTGACGTCCTGCGTGGCGGCGCTGAGGGTTATTTGAGTTAAATCCGAGGGTATATAAAGCTTGTAGTCTGTGTCGTTTTCGTTGATTTCGGGATAAACCTCGCCGTATTTGCAGTCAACTGCGCTGAGCAGATTATTTGAATTGACGTTTTCCGTTTGGGCAAAGGGGAAGTTAAAGGTGTATATAACCGATCCGTTTTCGTAGCCCAATGTAACGTCAATGCCTGTTGTATGCTTCGTTTCATCTGTTTTGTAGGTTACAAAAACATCGGCGTTTTTATTGGTTTTGTAGCTTTTTAAGGTAGGCGTTACGGTACTGTCAACCAGCCTTAGGGTGTAATCGTAAATCTGTGGATTGAAATTTCCCTCAATCTCTGCGTTTTTAAAGGAGATAGAGGTAAGCATAGGCGGTTGGGTAGAATTTGTTGTGCTTTCCGCAAAGGCAGAAGGGGACGTAGGGAATAAAAATACGCATAAAAGTAAAAGCATTGATAAAATGCACTTTGCCTTTTTCATTGTTTTTCCCTCCTTGGCGTTATTCTATGATATAGCTTGTAATATCTTTTTTCTCAAGCTGTGCTGTAACCTTTTTTTCGTCAATCTTTGTGCTTATTACATATATTTGGTTATCTTTGATTTTATCAAATTTTTCTATATCCGCTTTGATGGCGGAATTTGTTGTTTTTCCGGTTTCCTTATCCTTACCGTTGATTTTCACATCAACCTGCTCCAAAAACTTAACACCGCCGCTGAAGTCGTTGTTAAGCTTGGCGGCAAGGGCGTCAAATCCGTCTGAGTATTGGTCGCCTAATTCGTCGGGTAAATCGCATCCGCTGAGTACAAATACCGTAATACCGTAGGAATTAAGCTCCTTAATAATATCCTTAATGTAATTGTATGTGATTTCGGAATCGGGATTAAGGTATTTGAAGCCGTCGTCATCGGTGTACAAATCGCCACCGTTCATTATGGCGGCCTCCGGCGCCTGAGTGGCGGCAATGTTATCCTTGTAGCAGTAAATTCTTGCCACAGGCAGAATATCATTTGCCAACAGCTCTTCAACAGATGCTTTGGGATGAGAGCCGGGAGAGCTGATAGCACCAAATGTATCCACGCTGGCAAGAGCACTGGCATAACCCACCGTGCCGTCCTCACGCTTTGCGTCAAAGGTTACAGAGGTGTAGCCGTTTTCCACCGCATCGTCTATGACGGAGGAGAGCATTACCGCCGAGTCAAAGCTGACGCTGTCAACATGGCGTGAGGATATATTAATTTTCATATTGGACAAATCCGCAGTCTGTGCCGTGGCCTGAAGTGAGAGCCTTTCGGCAGGCCTTGCCGAGCGGTCCATATGAACATCCATTAGAGTATAGCCAACACAAACCATAAGTATGCAAAGCAGGAAACATCCTGCTTTTTTTGCCTCGCTGCGTTTTTTTGCTTTTGCCTTTTTCCTGTTATCTTCACGGCGGCGCAAATTATCGTATTTGTCGCTGGCAGAGGAACCGGGCAGATACTTGTCGGCAAAATCTATTTTTCTGCCGGCAGTCGGTTCGGTCCACTGACTGTTTCTGTCCTTGTTGTCATAAAAGCGTTTTTTCTTTTTCATTAGCTGCGTTTTCCTTTAAAATCCCTACCGTCTTGCAGGGGTCATCGCTTTTGAATACCGCCGAGCCTGCAACAAATACGTTTGCGCCTGCTCTTGATGCGATTTTTACGGTTTCGGCATTAATTCCGCCGTCAACCTCTATGTCAATATGCTCAGCTATTTTTCTCAGCTTCTCAATTTTTGGCATTGTGCTTTCCATAAAGCTTTGACCGCCGAAGCCCGGTTCAACAGTCATCACAAGCACCATTGATAGCTTGTTCAGCAAAGGGATAATACCGTCAATGTCCGTGTCGGGCTTTATTGCAACGGCAGCCTTTTTACCGAGAGCAAGAATTTTGTCAACGGTTTTTACAGGGTCGCTGTCACTTTCTATATGAAAACAGATTATATCCGCACCGGCATTTGCAAAAGCCTCGGCGTATTTTAACGGGTCGCTAATCATAAGATGCACATCAAAGGGCACCTTGCAAATCTTTTTTAAAGCCTCAACCACGGGAATACCTATTGAAATATTTGGCACAAAGTGACCGTCCATAACATCAATATGTATTAAATCTGCACCTGCTTTTTCACATTTTTCAAGCTCGGATTGTAAATTGGCATAGTCGCTTGCCAAAATTGACGGAGAAATTTTAATATCCATACCGCATACTGCTCCAATATAATTATTTAGTATATTATAACCTTATGTTCCCTATAAATCAATACAGCAAAATTAAGTGTTTTAGCAATTTATGCATTTTGCACATATTATCCCTTGATATTGACGATAAAATTTGGTATTATAATATAATGAGTGAGAAAGCAGGCATTTATTAAATGACAAGAGCATTATCATATTGCTTGTGTATCATTTTAGCACTGTGCTGTTTTTGTACATCGGTGCCTGTTCAGGCGGCGTCAATGTCATTAAGCAGTACAAAAATCACGGTTAATTCCGGATACACAAGGACATTAAAGGTTAAAATCGGCAGTAAGAATTCCTCTGCATCAAAATTTAAATGGATTAGCAGCGATACAAATGTAGCAACAGTTGATTCACAGGGCAAAATTACGGCGAAAAAATGCGGAAAAGCAGTTGTTACCGCTAAAAACAAAAGCAGTTCTCAAAAGGCACAGTGTAATGTTACCGTAACGGCAAATTACACGGTAACTCCGAATACCAAGCCCTTTAACAGTGCATTTACAAAGATAGAGGCGTACAACAGCTATACAAAGCAATATTATATGCTTCGCTCGTATCTTGAACGAATTAATTACGCCGGCGGCGGAACGCTGGTTTTAGCTAAAGGCACATACAAGGTGCCCTGTGTACTTTATCTTTGCAGCAACATAAAAATTGTTCTGCGTGACGGTGCGATTATAAAGAAAACCTCAAAAACCGGGTGC
>CAMFRO010000131.1 GCA_945982035.1 uncultured Clostridia bacterium
TACACCTAAGCCTTCGTCGGCAGCGTCAGATGTGTATAAGAGACAGTAATTATAACATTTCACAAATTATGCCCCTCTTTTGAGGGGTTTATTTTTTTGAGAAGCGAAGTTAATAGACGGTGGTTGCCTAATTTGTCAACACAAAACAGCAAATTTTGTAAACATTACACAAATGTTACAAAAAGGTTACAAATACGTTGTTAAATTTTGCCATAGATTACAAAATGTCATTTCTGTTATAATCCTTTGCGAATTGAGGAAAGGATTTCATCATTATGACTAAACGAAAAACCATACTCGCAATTCCCATTTTACTTTTAGCAGTAATTATTTCTTTGGCAACACCTTTCACAGTATATGCCTCCGATAGCGGATATGAGCCTCGTTTGAGCGCACCTAATTCATCAATATCTTATTATTCAAGCGAAAAAAATGTTTATTTTCAAACAGGCACACCGATGCCAAACTGCGTGGCTTATGCCTACGGCAGAATTTACGAAATGAACGGCGAGGCACCTAAGCTTACACACGGCAGCGCAGGCGATTGGTACGGTATGAACAAGGCTGCAGGCTATTACGATTACGGCTCAGAGCCTAAGCTTGGTGCAGTTGCCTGTTGGAGCAACCACGTTGCAATAGTTGAAAAAATCAGCGACGCCGGTATTACTATTTCCGAATCCCATTGGGGCGGCGGATATTTTGATACAAGAACGTACGCCAATATGCACGACCATTTCGGTCAGACCTTTTACGGCTATATTTATACCTATAATGAGGGCGTAACTGAGGAGATGGAGGAAGTGCTCCTTAACAGCAGCAAGGCAGACCACAGTCAGTACAAAAAAGAAAAAGACATCAGTCCCGACTCTGTAAGCGGATTCCATATTCTTAAATTAGATGCAAAGCTTAACGTAACACCAAAGGATTTGGCTTTGTCAAAAATGATAAAATAAAATTTTTCAGCTCGGTTTTGTGCCGGGCTGATTTTTTACTAAATTATTTCAAATTTATGAATTTTGGGAAATTAATCAAATATTTTTCAAAAAAGTGTTGACAAAATGGATTTACGGATATAATATAATCAATAGAGTTAGCACTCAGGCAATGAGAGTGCTAATCACTTAGGAGGAGTTAAAATGATTGGCGAAAGAAGGTCAACGATACTCGGCTTGATTATTGACCATTATATCAAGACCGGCGAGCCTATGGGCTCAAAAACACTTTGTCTGCTTCTGCCGTATTCAATCAGCTCCGCCACAATTAGAAATGAAATGGCGTATTTAAGTGACATCGGTTTTCTTGAACAGCGTCATACCAGCGGCGGCAGGATACCTACAAAGGCCTCTTATCGCTACTATGTTGACAATTTGTTAAAGCCAAAGCCGGTTACTCCTTTTGAGCAACAAAAGATTAACGAAATTTTGTCCGTCAACGCCTCAGACCCGGAAAGGCTATTGGCAGACGGCGCAAGGCTTCTTGCGGATGTTACAGGGTGCGCATCATTTTACAGCACGGTCAAGGATCCGCTTGATTGCATACAGGGTATAGATCTTATACCTGCCGGTAATCAGCGTGCGATGCTTGTTATGCTTTCGGTAGGCGGAAAGATTAAATCCTCCGTGTGCAAAATAACACGCCCTATTGACGATGATTTCAAACGGATGTTTTACCTTATTATTAATGAGTATTTCATCGGCACACCGCTGGCAGACGTAAATCTTTCTCTTGTTCAGTCAACGGCGCCAAGGTTAGGCACTGCGGTGTTTGATATGCTTCCTGTATTAACCTCGCTATGCTCTCTTTGCAGCGAAGCGTCTCAGGGCTCTCTTGAAATATACGGCGAAACAAATCTTTTGTCACAGGATGAGCTTTCGGGTGATGTTTACAAGCTTTTATCATTTTTGGCACAGCGCAGTAAGCTTGAACAACTGCTTGACAGAATTTCAAAGGGTACAATCCCGTCGGCATTGTTTTTAGGCGACGAAAACCCTGTGTATGAGCTACGCAACACAGCAATGGCGTTGGGCAAGCTTGAGTTTAACGAATCGCAGAAAGCAACGCTGGGCATTATCGGTTCATTGCGAATTGATTATGAAACCGTCCTGCCACGTGTTGATTATATAATAAATACAGTATCACAACTTCTTAAAGAGGGAGGCGTAAGGTATGAGTAAGAAGGCCTCGTCTAAGGACGAAAATCAGACAAAGGAAGATGTAAAAGAAAACACTTCTGAAAAAGAGGCTGAAAAGAAAGAAAAAAAAGAGCCGACGGTTGAGGATCAGCTGAAGGATGCAAAGGATCAGCTGCTTCGTACTGCGGCGGAATATGCAAATTTCCGTGCCAGAAGTGCCAAGGAGAAGGAACAGACCTATTCTAACGCAAAGGGCGACGTAATTACGGAAATTCTTCCGGTAATTGATAATCTTGAACGTGCAGTAAACGCAGAGCAGTCGGATTATGAATCACTTAAAAAGGGTGTTGAAATGACTCTTGACAGCTTAATGGCAACACTTGAAAAAATAGGCGTAGAGTCCTACGGCGAAAACGGAGATGTGTTTGACCCCAATCTTCATAATGCAGTAATGCACGAGGACGGACAGGGATTGGACGAAACTGTTATCAGCGACGTTTTCCAAAAGGGCTATAAAATAAAAGACAGAGTTATCAGACCTGCTATGGTTAAAACAGCAAACTGATACCCAAATAAACAAATTAGCAAGCATTGATAGGAGAGATTTATTATGGCTAAAATTATTGGTATTGACTTAGGTACAACAAACAGCTGCGTAAGCGTTATTGAAGGCGGCGAGCCGGTAGTTATCGCAAACGCAGAGGGTATGAGAACTACTCCGTCGGTAGTAGCATTTTCTAAGGACGGAGAGAGAATGGTAGGCGCCGTTGCAAAGCGTCAGGCTATCACCAACCCTGAAAAAACAATTTCATCAATTAAAAGACACATGGGCTCTGATTACAAGGTAGATATTGACGGCAAAGGCTACACACCTCAGGAAATCAGCGCAATTATTCTTCAAAAGCTTAAATCAGACGCAGAGGCTTATTTGGGCGAAAAGGTTACAGAGGCGGTTATCACCGTTCCTGCATATTTCACAGATGCACAGCGTCAGGCAACAAAGGACGCAGGTAAAATTGCCGGCCTTGACGTAAAGAGAATTATTAACGAGCCTACTGCCGCAGCACTTGCCTTCGGCATTGATAAGGAAGATGACCAAAAGGTAATGGTTTACGACCTTGGCGGCGGTACATTTGATGTATCCATCATTGAAATGGGTGACGGCGTGCAGGAGGTTCTTGCAACAGCAGGTAATAACCGTCTGGGCGGCGACGACTTTGATAAAAAAATTATGGACTGGATTGTTGCAGAGTTCAAGGCACAAAACGGTATTGACCTTTCAGGCGACAAGATGGCTATGCAGAGAATTAAAGAGGCTGCCGAAAAAGCAAAAATTGACCTTTCCGGTATGACAACCGCACATATTTCTCTGCCCTTCATCACCGCTGATGCAACAGGTCCTAAGCACCTTGAAACAACTCTTTCAAGAGCAAAGTTCAACGAAATGACAGCAGATTTGGTTGAGGCTACAATGGGTCCTGTAAGACAGGCTATGAGCGATTCAGGTCTTTCAATGAACGAAATTGACAAGATTTTGCTTGTAGGCGGTTCAACACGTATTCCTGCCGTACAGGATGCAATTAAGAAGTTCTCCGGCAAGGAGCCATTTAAGGGCATTAACCCCGACGAATGTGTTGCTATGGGTGCCGCACTTCAGGGCGGTGTTCTCGGTGGCGACGTAAAAGGCCTGCTTCTTCTTGATGTTACTCCGCTTTCACTGGGTATTGAAACAATGGGCGGCGTAAATACCGTAATCATTGAAAGAAATACAACTATTCCTACTAAGAAATCACAGATTTTCTCCACAGCCGCCGACAACCAGACTTCAGTTGAGGTTCACGTTCTTCAGGGTGAAAGAGAATT
>CAMFRO010000132.1 GCA_945982035.1 uncultured Clostridia bacterium
CCGCTCTCGTTATACAAACGCACCTTATAATAACTGCCGTAGGTGCCGATATATGTCATATACTGACCGGAGGCAACAGAGGTAGTTGTTCCCGTACCCTTTTTTGCTGAAGAATCATAAGAGGAATAGAGGGTTGTTTTTTTGGTGCTTTTCAAAAATCCTGCCGCCCAGGCAAGGCCCTCTGTACCTGACGAATAGGCTCCTATATTGAAATAATTATAAATCCCCTTAAACGGAAGCTTTGTACCGATAACACCGCTGGCTTTAGGAGAAGTATTGCCAACCTCCTGTACAATTTTAGATGCGAGATAATAAGCACTCATATTACTGTTTTTTGCGGCAGACATAATACATGTTGAATATTTAACGTGATTACCGTTACTGTTTTCATAAGTAACGCTTTTACCCTCGGTGTTAACGTAAGAAATATTACTGCTGTGCATCCAAGTAGAACTGATAATTGACTCTACGCCATCTTTAGTTTGTGAGGAATCATAAGAAGTTGATTCAAACTGAAAAATATATTTTTCGCTGAGCCAATTCCTTGGGTCCATATAGTATTTTACTGCTTTTTCGGAAGCAGAATACCAGGAGGAGCCCTCCTGTGCAACATAAGATCCGTTCTTCATACATTTTGAACAACTGCAATAATACGCACTTGAAAGTGATGACTGCTTTTGAATAAGCTGCTTTGAATGGGATGAACGCTCCCCTCTTACTGCATCAGACCATTTAAGACCTGTTACAAAGGGTTCAAAATTCCAATTAGGATATTTTGTGTGTAGTGATACAAGAGAATCAAGATAGCTATCCGGAAATCCCTTGCTTTTTAACTGCTCTCTGTATGTGGCGGCACTAACGGCAGATGAAGCCGGTGCAATGCACATAATTATTGTTATAATTGAAAGTATGATTGATAAAGCTTTCTTCTTCATAATATCAGACCTCAAGTTTATAATTACTTATTTATTGGTTATATGATACCATTTTGTAATTTTTTTGTCAAATATGATATACACTTTGTAATATTTTTCTATAATGAAATTGTTGATAAATTGTCGGAAAATGTGTATAATTGTAACATAAAGAGGTGAATGATATGAGCGCTGATAACAAAGAGTTTAACAAAGCCCCCGAATCCCCCAGAGAAATTCTGCGTAAAAATTTAATTAAGCTAAGAAACGTTAACGATTTAAAGCAAAAAAATATTGCCGATACTCTCGGCATTGAAAGAAGCACATACACCTCATGGGAAAAGGGACGCAGCAGTCCTAAGCCAAACGAAATTGTTAAGCTTGCAAGGATTTACAATGTAACTACAGATTTTCTTTTAACAGGAAAAAGCACGGACGCAATACAGGTTGCAAGCAGTAGTGAGTACGATCGCGGTGTTTACGGTGACTCAAATGTCAGCGAATTATCGGATTTTGAAAAAACACTTTTACTGAAAATAAGGGTGTTAAACACAAAGGACAAACAAAAGCTTGCCGATTTTCTTGAGCAATTTAATGTATAAAAGCAATAAGGCTGCTTCACGTTTTTTGTGAAGCAGCCTTTTAATTATCTTCTTGGAGGCGGGAGAAAATCGTCATTTGAATTGATTTGATTATCCAGCTCCTCCTGCTTTCTTCTCTTTTCCGCTATGCGCTTTTTGTCCTTTTGAAGCCTTGCAATGAAAATTATTACATACGCAATCAGTGCAAGTATAATCACAAAAATCACAAGAAGAACAAATTTATTTGAGAAAAACCTTTTAAGAGCGTTAAGTATTTTCAAAAAGGTTGAAAGCTCAACGGTTTGAGCTGCCACAAGTTGTACTGTTGCGACAGTTTGGTCAGCATAAATAATATTAGCCTTGCAGATTTTATCACCCTTTGTAACGGGAGCCTCAATTTCTGCCGGAGGATTAACAGGCTCAACAATAACGGCTGAGGGGTCAAGGGTTGACGGAACAAGAGAGGTTACATCCGCCTGAGCCACAAGCTGAACAGTATCAGCGTCCTTACCGTTTATAACAGGCACCTCGGAAACAACATCGTTTTGACGTATTACGGTAGTGTATTTAAGCGAGTCAAATGCCCAATCAAAAAGTGATGCTGCATCAATAAAGGAGCATTTTGTATCAATTCCCTTAAGATTTTTAATTGGCGAGCCCATAACAATAGCAAGGTAATTGTAGCCGTTTTTAGAAGCCTTTGTAATTACACAGTAGCCGGCTTCACCGGTGGAGCCGGTTTTAATACCCTCGGCATACTCATAGTAATAGGTAAGATGTGCCCTATCAAGCATATAATTTGTATGTATAAGGGTCATATTTTTATAATTATAGCTTTTTGTGGTGGAAATCTTGTTAAACATATCATTTTTCATTGCCTCAAGGGTAATGATTTTCATATCGTTAACAGTAGTATAATGATTAGGGTCATGGAGTCCGTCGGGATTGACAAAATGAGTACCTTTACATCCTATTGATTTAACCCAATCATTCATCATTTGAACGAAGGTATTTGTATCTCCGCCCACAAATTCAGCCAAAACCTGACAGGCGTCACAGGCAGAATGAACCATAGTGAGATATAAAAGCTCCTCTATTGTAAGGCTTTCGCCCACCTGAATACCGGCAACCTGAGCACCTGTATTAGTAAGTGCATCATAAGCCGATTGAGACATAGTGGCTTTTTGACTTAAATCGGTTACATTGTTAAGCACAACCATTGCAGTAACGATTTTTGTAAGTGACGCAGGATACATCTTTTCATCAGCATTTTTCTGTGTTACCACCGGATAGGAATCATCGTCAAGATTAACAAGCATATACGCCTTTGCATAAATCTTTTTATCAGGGGTATATTCTGCCGCCTGTGCTGACAAGGGAGCACAAAGCACGGTTAAGATTAATATAGTAAACGTCATAAATAGAGAAAGTGCTTTTTTCATACACTTGACACCTCGGAAAATAAATTATATTATATTAAACAGATTACAATTATACTAACACATTTTAACACAAAATAAAAGTACTATCAGTAAAAAATATCGGAGGAAATTATGGTATATATAACCGGTGACACCCACGGTGACCTTAGCTTCTTTAAAAATCCCAAATTAAAAAAACTGACTGACGACGATATACTTATTGTCTGCGGTGACTTTGGATTTTTGTGGAACAAGGATGACCCTAAGGAAAAGAAAGCCATTGCTCAGCTGCAAAAGAAGAAATATACCATTTGCTTTGTTGACGGCTCCCATGAAAACTATGACATACTTTCTCAATATTCACCCTACAGGTGGAAGGGCGGCAATACACACAAAATTGCTCCTAATATTTTTCATCTGCTGAGGGGAGAAATTTTCACCTTTAACGGCAAAACATTTTTCTGTATGGGTGGTGGAGAAAGCGAGGACAAGGATATGCGTGAGGAAGGTGTTTCCTGGTGGAAGGAGGAAATGCCCAGTGCGGAGGAGCTACGAAACGGTGCAAGAAATCTTAAAGACTACGATTTTACAGTTGACTATGTTATCACTTATGAGGCACCGGCCTTGGCAAAGGATTTTATTAAGCTTCACTCAAATCAGGACGTACATTTAACACCCCTTAACACATATCTTCAGGAATTAATGAAGAGTGTTGACTATATGCACTGGTATTTTGGCTCACTGCATCTTGATTTGCCCATAAGCAAAAAAACAACAGCAGTATTTAATGAAATTATTCCCATAAAATAAAACTTACGTCCCGAACATTAAGCGTCGGGACGTTTGTTTGTTATATAAGATATTTACAATACAAAATCC
>CAMFRO010000133.1 GCA_945982035.1 uncultured Clostridia bacterium
ACCGTGTTCGGTCAGTTAATTGATGGCGCAGATGTGCTTGAGGATATTGCTTCTGTTAAAACGGGTATGAGCGACAAGCCTGTTTATGACGTTGTTATTGATACTATTGAAATTGATGACTGAAAATCAAAGAAGGTGTGAATATTGAAAACAAAAAAGCTTTTATCAGTAATTCTCACTCTCGTTATTATAATAGCTTCAACAATGATTCCGAGTAATACGTACGCATCCGTACATATAAAACGGTAAACGGTACTAAATATTATTCCTCTTGGTCTAAGGCTAAATCCATTACAACAAAAAAATAATTTAATTTAATATCCGATTAGACAAAAAACACCTCTGATGTAATCTATAATGATTACAAAGGGGTGTTTTAATTTTGGTTATATATGTTGATGTGCTTTTTATAATCAATTTTTTTATAACATTTCTCCTGCTTCGTGTTACGTCGGTATTGTCAAAGCGGAATTTCAGCGTGATTCGTGCGGTTATCGCCTCTGCCTTCGGTGGCCTTTACTCGCTGATAATTCTTGCAGATGATATAAGTCCCGTGTTGTTGACCCTGTCAAAGCCTGCTGCAGCTGTGGTTTTTCTTTTGATTGCGTTTAAGTTTTACAGAGTGAGGCAGTTTGTTATCAGCTTGTTTGTGTTTTTGTTTGCAAATTTTGTGTTTTTGGGAATAATTGCAGGTATATATTTTTTGAGCCGTTCGGATATGATAGTTATACATAACAGCATTGTTTATTTTGACATCAGCGCACGCTCACTTTTGGGATGTGCATTTTTTGCCTATATTTTTTCCTGTGTTATTGTACGTCTATATAACCGAGCTTTGTCAAAAAAAGAAATTTATACCATTACGGTGGAATATAATTCAAAATCCGTTACGCTTTTTGCCTTTGCGGATACAGGGAATAATCTGACGGAGCCCTTTTCAAATGCGCCGGTAATTATTGCCGACCGAGAAAAAATCAGCCAGCTGTCACGTGGAGCAAAAACACGCATTATACCCATATCAACTGTTAACAGTCAGTCTCTTTTGACTGCATTTAAGCCTGACAGGGTAACGGTTAAAGCGTCGGGATTTTCGGAGGTGATAGACAATGTTTATATAGCAATGAGCGACGATATAAAGGAAAAATCCTTTTCCGCCATAATTAATCCTAAAATACTATGAGGTGCTGTATGTTTGAAAAAGTAATCAAATTTTTAAGACGTTTAATTTTTCCCTCCTGTTACTATATTAACGGCCCGGAAACTCTGCCTCCGCCATTGTCTGCAGAGGAGGAGGAAACCGTGCTTGACGAGCTAAGACAGGGTATAGATGACCACAGGGAGCTTCTTATTACACATAATCTTCGGCTTGTTGTTTACATAGCAAAAAAGTTTGAATCAAAAACCGCCTCCACCGAGGACCTTGTTTCCATCGGCACAATAGGTCTTATGAAGGCTGTTAAAACCTTTGACCCGGAAAAGAATATAAAGCTTGCTACCTATGCTTCCCGTTGCATTGAAAACGAAATTCTTATGTATCTGAGAAAATCCTCAAATTCAAAAACAGAAATGTCCTTTGATGAGCCTCTGTCTGTGGATTGGGACGGAAATGAGCTTACTCTGCGGGATGTTTTAGGCAGTGAGCCTGACGAAATAAGTCAGGAAATTGAGTATGAGGACGAAAAAAGACTGCTTATGAAAGTTGTGAGCAATCTGTCTGCAAAGGAAAGGCACATAATGTCAATGCGCTTCGGTCTTGATGGCGAGCAGGTGCATACACAAAAACAGCTTGCTGATTTAATGGGAATTTCACAGTCATATATTTCACGGCTTGAAAAAAGAATTTTAACCAAAATCCGAGACGAAATGAACCGTCAGCTTGTATAAATCTAAATTATTTTGATTAAAAATACCTTGTAGTGACAAAAATATTACAGGGTGTTTTTTATGAGAAAGGCTATTCGTATTTTTGATTTAATTCTTTTTGCCGTGTGCGTTGCTTTGTTTATGCTTATCGGAGTGGGAAATGCCGTAACACCGGATACAATAGTTACTTATGGCGAGGAAAAAACTGTTTTTAATTCAATTTACACATGCTCCGTTGATAAAAAGGATACGTCCGTTGACTTTCAAAACGCATCATCACGTCAGAGCATTAAGGTTTTAGGTGTTGTTCCCGTTAAAACTGTCAGCGTTACTTCAAAGCAAGAGCAAAGGGTATATGTCAGCGGCGAAAGCTTCGGTATTAAGCTTTATACCGACGGCGTTATAGTTGTGGGTACTCAAAGCGTTGATTTGGGCAGTAAAAAAGTAAATCCTGCCGAAAACGCAGGCATTGAGGTGGGAGATATTATTATTTCAATAAATAATATGAATGTTTTTACCTCAGACGATGTTGAAAAAATTCTTAATGACAACAACGGCAAGCCCTATACAGTTAAAGTAAAAAGAAATGAGAGATATAAAACCTTTACTCTTACTCCTGTTTATTCCGACAGAGAAGGATGCTACAAAGCAGGTATGTGGGTTAGGGATTCCACAGCCGGAATAGGCACAATAACTTTCTATAACAAGGAAGCAGGAACCTTTGGCGCACTGGGACATCAGGTTAACGATGTGGATACAAATGAAATTATGCCTATGCTTGAGGGGGAAGCAGTAGGAGCCAATGTCACCAAGGTGTATAAAGCCGCATCCGGTGAAACAGGCTCTCTCACCTGTGATTTTCAGGATTATACCATTGGCAGACTGACGGATAATACCTACTGCGGTATTTACGGCGTTTATTCTCAAATAGGCGAAAGCGCAAAGGAATATACCGTGTCATCAAAGCAGGAGGTTGAAAAGGGAGAAGCAGAGCTAATAACCACCGTTGACTCATCGGGACCACACAGCTACGATATTGAAATTACAAAAATCAGCTATTCAGAAAGTCATCAGCAAAAAAATATGGTTATTAAAATTACAGATCGTGAATTACTTGAAAAAACAGGAGGTATTGTTCAGGGTATGAGCGGAAGCCCTATTATTCAAAATGGGAAGCTTGTGGGCGCACTTACCCACGTTATTATAAATAATCCCAAAAAAGGCTATGCAATTTTTGCTCAAACTATGGTAGAGCAGTCAAATTTTGTAGAATAATGTCAAATAGTTAACAAAGTGTAAAAAATACACATAAAATTGTGAAAAACTCTTGCATTTTTAATCTTGATATGGTAATATGTGGAAGAAAAGAGAGAGAAAAATATTTTTCACATTATTACTAAGGAGAGACAAAAATGAATAAGAACATTAAAGTCCTTGTGGCGGACAATTCCGACGATTTCGGAAAGGAGTGCTGCAAAGAGCTGCAAAAATTGGGGTTTGATGCAGTTCTTACGCCGAAAAACGGCAATTCGGTTATTGAATCAATAGATTCACAGCATTTTGATGCAGTTATTATGGATGTGTTTATGACAGGAGCAGACGCAATAGAGGTTATGGAGCATATTAGTGCATCTCTTGCGGAGAAACCGCTTGTTGTACTGCTTTCTGCCATAGACAATTCCGATTTTGAGGAGCAAATGATTAACGCAGGTGCAGATTATTATTTTCTTAAGCCGGCAAATCCTGTTTCCGTTGCAAAGCGTGTGCAGAGGCTTTCCGGCTGGAAAAATGAGAAAAACAAGCGTTTGGGCAAATCCTACACCGATGATGATATTGAAGTAATCATTTCGGATATTATGCGTCAAATCGGCGTGCCTGCTCATATTAAAGGCTATCAGTATCTGCGCACATCAATTATGC
>CAMFRO010000134.1 GCA_945982035.1 uncultured Clostridia bacterium
ATAAAATTACTGACGGCACTTAAAACAATGCCTGCGGTAATTGAAAGGCTATGCATGGCAGACAGTAAAATTGACGGATTTATTGCACCCGGTCACGTTGCCGCTTTAATAGGAAGCAACGCCTTTGAACCATTTGCAAAAAAATACTCCCTGCCATTTGCCGTCAGCGGCTTTAAGGCGGAGGAAATTTTGGCGTCAATATACGCCCTTGTTAAGCTTCAGGGCAGGGGCAAGGTTGTAAATCTGTATAAATCCGTTGTAAGCGAAGTCCAAAACGAAAAGGCGCACGCTCTTGTGAGCAAGTATTTTGAGCCTTGCTCTGCCGTGTGGAGAGGAATCGGCAAAATTGACGGCTCAGGTATGAAAATCAGGGACGAATACGCCCGGTATGACGCAGGAAGCGTACAGCTTACAGAGGATTATTCAAGTCAAAAGGGATGCTGCTGCAGCGACATAATAACCGGCAGTAAAAGCCCCCACCGGTGCCCTCTTTATAAAACAGTATGCACACCCGAAAATCCTATGGGAGCCTGTATGGTTTCCGGCGAGGGAACGTGCTTTAATTATTATACAAACGACAGGTAAGTGAACCACATTATGAAGATTACTTTAGCCCACGGAAGCGGAGGAAAATCCACATCCGATTTAATTGACAAAATATTTGCAAAGCATTTCAGCAATCCCGTACTTAATATGATGGAGGACAGCGCAGTAGTTGAAGGCAGTAAAAAAATTGCCGTTACCACTGACAGCTTTGTTGTAGCTCCGTTGTTTTTTAAAGGCGGTGATATTGGCAGGCTTTCCGTATGCGGTACTGTCAACGACCTGCTGATGCGCGGTGCAAGGCCTAAATATATCACCTCGGCGTTTATTCTTGAAGAAGGTGCGGACACCGACGATATTGAAAAAATCGTTAAGTCTATGGCGAAAACGGCAAAGGAGGCAGGCGTTACCGTAATTGCAGGCGATACAAAGGTTATTGAGGGCAAGGGCGGTGTTTACATTAACACAACAGGCGTCGGCTTTGTAGATGATAATACTGATATAAAATCATCAAACATTGTCCCCGGTGACTGCCTTATTGTAAACGGCACTATGGGCGACCACCACGCCGCCATACTTTCTGCAAGAATGGGAATTGAAAACAATATTAAATCCGACAACGCGCCTCTTACAGAAATTGTACACGCACTTGCAGAAGGCGGAATTGACATTCACAGTATGCGTGACATCACAAGAGGCGGGCTTGCAACGGTGCTTAACGAGCTTGCAGACGCATCGGAGGTGAATATTGAAATATATGAGGACAAGATTCCTGCAAGTGATGAGGTTAGGGCATTTTCAAAAATTCTCGGTCTTAATCTGCTAAATATGGGCAACGAGGGCAAGCTGGCTCTGCTTGTTCCTGAAAATCAGGCTGAGAAAGCAGTTAATATTATCAAAAAATGCAGATACGGAGAAAATGCAGAAATTATTGGCAAAGCCGTTGACGGCGATGGTGTAACTCTTGTAACCTCCTTGGGCGGCAGACGCAAGGTAAGCGTTCTTATCGGCGAGGGTCTGCCGAGGATTTGTTAGGAAAGGAATTAATATGACACACGCAAAACAGGTTATTTTAAGTTCTTTTATAAAATTAATTGACGGCATTAATATAGAAAAGGTAACCGTAAAGCAAATTATTGAGGACACGGATTTAAGCCGTCAAACCTTCTACTACTATTTTGATAATATTGAAAAAATGATAAAAAACTGTATTCTTGACGATACAGAGGAAATATGCAAAAGCATAGGCGCCTTAACCGATTGGGAAAGGTCACTAAGGCTTTACATTCCCTTTTTGCACAAATACGAAACTGTGATAAGAAAATCCCTGCACTCTAAGTATTTCAACACTGTTTACAACGCACTGTTTGACAGCTTTTGCATATTTTATACATCATATATTGAAAGCAAGGGTGTATCCGTTGACGAAAACACGGTATTTTTAATCCGATGCAGTGCCGGGGCATTTGCCGGTATTGTTGTAAAAATGGTACAGTCCGGCAACAATGATTACGATATTATGACGGAAAAGCTCAGCAGGGGCATAAGTATAGGAAAATAGTTTATATAATTATAAGATAAAAGCAATCCTCATTTTGATTTGAGAATTGCTTTTTTGTTATTACATTCTTACGGGAATGGAATTTTCTTTAAGATATTGCTTAAGCTTAGGGATGGGCAGCTCGTTAAAATGGAACAGGCTGGCGGCAAGAACCGCGTCGGCTTTTCCGTCGGTAAAAGCGTCATAAAAATGCTCCGCCTTACCAGCACCGCCGGAAGCAATTACCGGTATTCCTACGCTTTCGCTGACAGCTCGGGTCAGCTCAATATCATAGCCGGTTTTCTGACCGTCCTGATCCATAGAGGTTAGGAGAATCTCCCCTGCTCCTCTCTGCCGGGCTTCAACCGCCCATTTTACAGCGTCAATGCCTGTTGGTATTCTGCCGCCGTTAAGATAAACCTCCCAGCCGTTGCCGCTGCGCTTTGCATCAATGGCACAGACAACGCATTGAGCACCGAATTTATAGGCAGCCTCGTTAATTAAATCGGGATTCCTAACAGCAGCAGAATTAACGGAAATTTTATCTGCGCCTGCACGGAGCAAATCCTTAAAATCATCAATAGTTCGTATTCCTCCGCCTACAGTAAATGGAATAAACACAGTGTCGGCAACTCTTTTAACAATGTCAATCATCGTATTTCTGCCCTCGTGGGTGGCAGTAATATCAAGCAGCACAAGCTCGTCGGCACCCTGCTTATCATAAGCCGCTGCACATTCAACCGGGTCACCGGCATCTCTTAAATCCACAAAGGAAACGCCTTTAACAACACGTCCGTTTTTAACATCAAGGCATGGTATAATTCTTTTTGCGTACATAATTATCCTCCCATTGTCATAAAGCTTTTAAGCAGCTTCAGCCCTGTTTCGCCGCTTTTTTCAGGGTGAAACTGTGTGGCGCAGACCATGCCATTTTGAACGGCACATTCTATTTCAACGCCGTACTGTGTTGTTGCCGCAACAATTTCCGCATCTGCATCTTTAAGATAAAATGAATGCACAAAATAAAAATAGCTTTCCTCATTTATACCGCTAAAAACTCCGTTCTTTTGCTTTATGCTGACACTGTTCCAGCCGATGTGAGGCACCTTAAGGGATGTATCGGGGATTTTTACGATTTTTCCACCGAAAATTCCAAGTCCCTTTGCACCGGGACTTTCCTCGCTTTTCTCAAAAAGAAGCTGTAATCCCAAACAAATTCCCAAAAACGGCTTTGTGCCGTCTGCCGCACGTTTTATTGTTTCCTCCAAATCTCTGTCTCTGATAGATTGCATAGCGTCGGCAAATGCACCTACGCCGGGCAAAATAACGTGAGAGGCCGCCGCAATTTCGTCCTTTTCACTTGTAATTTTGCTTTCATATCCGAGAAAATCCAACGCTTTTTTTACGCTTTGCAAATTTCCTGCACCGTAATCTATAATAGCAACCATAATCCTTCCTCCTTTTTAGATATTTTATTGTAACACAAATAATATAAATTGACAAATACTAATTATCGTGATAAAATCATTATTGCTGTACACAAGCATATAAAGCAAAAATTTAATATTTATGTTAATACTCTTTTGGGTTTAACATATACACAGACGTATCGAAGTGGGGACGTTTGCGAGCGCTGCCGGTGGCAGATGA
>CAMFRO010000135.1 GCA_945982035.1 uncultured Clostridia bacterium
TTTAACATTGTCCGAGCCCTTGTAATTTTTAATGCTGTACGAATAAAGCACAGCCCTTTTGCCTTTATAATTTTCCAAATCAAAGCCCTGACTCTTCTGTATATCGTTATAATCGTTATACACATCGTTGAAGGCAGAGGGAATTACAATGCTTTTCTTCTCCTCGCCTTCTTCTACCTGCCATCCTAACGAGGTAATATAAGATATTCTGTCCTGAGCGGTGGAGCATTTAATCTGTGCCGCAGCAGGAGCCGAGCCTGTATGGTTGCCGATAAAGGTGAGAAGTATAACCGCAATTCCCGTAACGGCAAGAATTATGCCGAATATGGTTTTTGGCTTTGCCTTAATTGTAATCATTTGCATAAAACCACCCCATAATGATTTTATGCGACTGAGTTAAATAATATAATCTTTAATGCCACCGAGAACGGAAATTTCCGCAGACACATCCATCAGCGTACCGCTATCGGTGTATTCCTCGCTGAAAACCTCGCCGTTTTCACGCAGGAGATTAACAAGTGAGCCTTTGTCAAAGGGTATAAGGATTTTAACACGGCGGCGGCTCTTCGGCAGAGCCCCTGAAATTTCTTCAAGAAGGTTATCTATCCCCTCGCCTGTGAGGGCGCTGATTTTAACGCTGTTTTCAAAGAAGTCAAAATCAGCTCCGTCTGTTACTGCGTCACATTTATTAAGCACATTTATAATGGGCTTTGCACCGCAGTCTAATTCACGCAGTAAATCCATGGTGACGTTTATATGATTGACACATTCGCTGTCGGAGGCGTCGCACACATTCAGTATAACGTCTGCCCACACCGCCTCCTCAAGAGTTGAACGAAAGGCGTCAACCAGCTGGTGAGGCAATCTTTGAACCAAACCAACGGTATCAATAAGCATAATCTGTCTGCCGTCGGGCAGGGTAAGCCTTCTTGCAGTTGGGTCAAGGGTAGCAAAAAGCTTGTCCTCCTGCAAAACCCCGGCGTTTGTCAGAGTATTCATAAGGGTGGATTTGCCTGCATTTGTATAGCCTACAATAGCAACGCTTAAGGCACCGTTTTTCTTCCGCCGGGAATGCATAGCCTGTCTGCGTTTTTCCACCTTGTCAAGCTCGGCATTAAGATTTTTAATTCTGTTTCTTATATGACGGCGGTCCGTTTCAAGCTTTGTTTCGCCGGGACCTCTTGTGCCAATACCTCCTCCAAGACGGGAAAGACTTGTTCCCTTGCCTGTAAGCCTTGGCAGAGAATATTTCAGCTGTGCCAGCTCAACCTGAAGCTTACCCTCGCTTGACCGGGCACGCTTTGCAAAAATATCAAGAATAAGAGTAGTTCTGTCAACTACTCTCACCCCTGTAATATCTTCAATATTTCTCACCTGAACGGGAGAAAGCTCACCGTCGGCAATAATCAAATCTATGTCGTTATCACGGCAGAAGCTTTTGATTTCATCAAGCAGTCCCCTGCCGGCAAAGGTCGCCGCCTCAGGTGACGGGCGTTTTTGAATAGCGGTGGCTTCCACCTGCGCTCCTGCCGTATCTGCAAGACGGCAAAGCTCCTCCATAGAAGCCTCTGCGTCAAAATCTCCGCTGTCAACACTCAGCAAAAACGCTCTTTCGCTAAGTGCGTTTTTATCGTTAAAATCTGTCATATCAGTCCTTATCAACTACCGCCTGTAAAATTTTATTTGCAACGGGTCCTGCCGTTTGGCTGCCGGAATTTCCGTTTTCAATTACAACAACAAAGGCGTAAGGATGCTCGCTGTCGTTCATAAATCCGGTAAACCATGCTATATTATGAGCATCAACCTCGTCAATCTGCGCCGTTCCGCTTTTTGCACAAAGATTCAGTCCTTCATAATTGTAATCGCCGTACTGATTTTCAACATTGTACCTAAGCATATCCTTCATTTTTGACGCAGTATCGCTGCTGAGTAATTCTACTTGATTATTAGGCAGAGTGATATTAAGTGCCTTGCCTGCCTGATTTGCAAGATTATCTACAATATTAAAGGAAGTCGCCTTGCCGTCGTTTGCAATCGCGCTGACAATTCTAAGCATAGTAACAGGCGCAATACGTGTTTCGCCCTGTCCTATTCCTGTCCAGCCCACAATATCGTCGCCCGCATTTTTCTTCAAAGCGAAATTACCACCAAAGGAATTAATTGAACCACTTATTGAAACAGGAGTACCAATACCCAATTCCTTGGCGGTTTCATTAAGCTTAGACGGACCAAGCTCAATGGCTATCTGTGCAAAAACAGAGTTGCAGCTTTTTGCAAGTGCCTCTTTAAAATTAATCTTGCCGTGGGTTGCGTTACACTTAATGGCAACACCCTCCTCCGGCTGATACTCGCCGTCGCACTTCCATTCTCTGTCAAATACATCCGGCATATTTTCTATGGCGCATATTGCCGTAACAATTTTAAAGGTTGAACCGGGTACATAATGCGCCGTCAGCAAACGATTAATATACACACCCTCGTAATCGGGATTTGTGTCAATATCCGATGGCACATCGTAAACATCATAGCTTGGTGACGACACCATACATAGAATATCACCCGTTTTATAGTTTACAACGCCCACGGTACCCTTTCGTCCGTCAAGGGCTTTGTAGGCAACATCGCAAATATCTCTGTCAATGGTTAGCTTCATATCGTTGCCCTTGCCGTATCTTTCAATATTATACACGCCGAAGAGCAGATTATACCCGGTAAGCTTTGCATCATAAACCGACTGAACGCCTGTTGAAATAAAGTTTTTAGGGTCGCCTACCGTGTGGAGCGTTGATTTTCTGGTGGTTTTACTGTCGCTGTACTTGCGCTCGCCGTCAACAGTTTGTGCAAGCACATCACCGTCGGTGTCGTAAATAGTACCTGCGCCGATAAGCTCACCGTCGGAATAAACGTGGTGGTTAAAGCGTTTCATAACCCATTCGTCGCCGTTGCTGACAAGGGATACGGTTAAAAACACAAGTCCCGCCACGAAAAGTGCCGATAATATCCAGAGGAAAATTCCTCGTTTTGTAATCATTTTCATCTTTTCTTTGCACCTCCCAGATAGTTATAGGTGCGCACGTCGGACGCCTTAATAAACGCCAAAACCGCCCAGCAGCTCATCATAGACGAACCGCCCTGACTTACAAAGGGAAGCGTTACGCCTGTAAGAGGCAGAATATCGGTAATACCGAATATATTAAGTGCCGTTTGGAACAAAAGCATACCTGCTCCTGCCACTGCG
Organism: uncultured Clostridia bacterium; assembly: GCA_945982035.1. GTDB lineage: Bacteria > Bacillota > Clostridia > Oscillospirales > Acutalibacteraceae > Eubacterium_R. The sequence goes on from CAMFRO010000135.1 coordinate 3,239, forward strand.
GCAATTGAGTAAAAGGTTGAACGGGCGGCAATGCTGTTTACCAAAGCCGATACGGCAATGCAAACAAAGGAAAGCACCAGCGCAATGCCGAAAATATATCCCCATTCCTCGCAAATTACGCCGAAAATAATATCCGTTGTGGAGGCATAAACATACCTGACGTTACCGTTGCCTATACCAAGACCTAACAGACCTCCGCTGGCAAGTCCCACCAGCACACGGGACTGCTGAAAGCCCTTATCATTATAATTATTGTTTTCCCATATATGACGGTAAACGGCAAATCTGTTTTTAACGTATGATTTATATTTAAGCACAATGGCTCCGCCCATAACCGCAGATGCCACCGCAAGAATTATTGTTTTAATATCGCCGGAATTCATAAA
>CAMFRO010000136.1 GCA_945982035.1 uncultured Clostridia bacterium
ATTCATTTTCATTGTAGAATAATTCTTGAATATTAGTAATTAATGTTTTATAATAAAATTTGTTAAATCTTTAATTGTAAAGTGAGGGAGTTTTATGTCCGGAAAAACTCTGACTACCGGTAAAAAGTTTGGTTATGCGTTCGGTATTTTTACCGAGTCGTTGATTTATAATATGTTTTATACATATTATCTTACTTTCCTTAATGAAATAGTAGGTATTCAACCTAAGTACAGCTCAATAATTATTTTTGTATCCATAGCCTGGGACGCAATTACAGACCCTATTATCGGAAATTATACGGACCGTCCCGGTGTTGACAAACGAAGGGTTATGAAAATTTCCATACTGCCACTTGCGTTAATCTTTATTATCGCTTGGACAAGTATCGGTGCCGGCTTTACAAGCCAAACGGCTAAAATTTTGCTTTATACAGTTATATCAATGCTGATATGGGTGTTTTATACAATGTATTCAATTCCGTATTATGCCGTTGTTGCAGAGATTACCGAGGATTATGACGAAAGAACACAGATACGTTCTCTCTCCTCACTTCTCAATGCCGTAGCAGTAGGATTAGGTAATATTCTTCCGGCTCTTGTTCCCACAGTTGCCTTATTGTTAGGCAAAAGGTATGAGAGTAATTCTTATGCGGTAGTAGCTGCGATTATCAGTATTTTGGCAGTAGTTCTTGGCTTTATATGCTGTAAATCACTTAACGGTATATATTCACCGAAGCCAATGCCGGCAAATGGTATCGTTGAAAAGATTACAGTTAAAAATACATTCAAGGCGTTTGGAGACATATTAAAGCTTAAACCGACAAAATATTTTCTTACTTTCGTGTTTTTCTTCCTTGCCACATCATCAATGATTCAGTCAAATCTTACATACATGGTAATTGACTGTATAGGTATGGAATATGACAAGGGTATAGTTTTTGTGATACTTTCACTTGTGGTTTCTATGGGAATTGTCGTTCCCTTGGTAGAAAAAACCGCAGAAAAAAAGGATAGACGCTTTGCTGCCATACTTTTCCTTACAATCACATTAATCGGTGAAGCTGCAATTAAAATAATCGGTCTTGATGCACAGATAGGCTCCTTTAAAATTATGTGCGTTGTAAGTCCCGTGTTCCTTGGAATAGGCGCCGGTACATTTTGGACTCTGTTTTATTCAATGGGATATGATTTGGTTGAGCTTAACGAGTTTAAAACAGGTGAAAGAAGGGAGTCAACGATTACCGCACTTCCTCAGCTTGTGCAGAAATTCGGCTCTGCGTTCGGTATTCTTTCAGCAGGTCAGCTTCTCTCCGCCTATGGCTATGATTCATCAAAGGATGTTGCCGGCTCCGAATCATTGTTTGCAACGGTTACCGACCCTCATATCATTAACGGTATGGAGAATATTTCCACGGTAATACCTGCCGTATTTCTTGCTATTTCAATTGTCGGCTGTATTCTCTATCCAATGACGAGAAAAAGATTTAATGCTCTTATGGTACAGCTTGAAAAGAAGCGTAAGGGAGAGGAATATACAACTGAAGGCTTTGAAAAGCTACTGTAAAGCCTAAGATAATAAATGAGAGGAACCAATTATGTCTGACAAAAAAATTTACACCGTTGCTACTTCACATCTTGACACAATATGGAGCTGGGATTTTGAAACAACCGTAAGTAAGTATATATACAATACTCTTGTGGATAATTTTGCCCTGTTTAAAAAATATCCAACCTACATTTTCTCCTTTGAAGGCGCATACAGATACGAGCTAATGGAGGAATATTATCCTGATTTGTATAAGGAAATGAAAAAATTTATAAAATCGGGCAGGTGGAATGTTACAGGCTCAGCCTACGAAAACGGTGATGTAAATGTTCCGTCACCTGAGGCACTGTTCAGAAATATTCTTTACGGAAACAGCTATTTTGACAAGAAATTCGGCAAGCGCAGTGTTGATATTTATTTGCCGGACTGCTTCGGCTTCGGCTGGGCATTGCCAAGCGTTGCAAATCACGCAAATTTAAAGGGATTTACTACCCAAAAGCTTGCTTGGGGCAGTGCGTACGGAGTTCCTTTTGATATAGGAAAATGGTATGGTGTTGACGGTAATTATATCTATGCCAGCCTTAATCCTCACGATTACTATTTTACTCTTACAAAGCTTCGTGACTGGGATTTTGTTCAGGACAAGCTTAAGGAAAATGAAAAATACGATCTTGATTGGACCTATATGTTCCACGGTATAGGCGATAGAGGCGGTGCACCGGAAGAAAAATCTGTTGCATTTGTTGAGCAGGAGATTAATAAAAACGACTCCTCGGATATTAAAGTGATTGCTGCCCCTGCGGACAAAATCTTCCGTGACATTGACAGTGAGCTTGACAACAGCGTTAGAGATAATTTGCCTAAATGGAAAACTGAGCTTGTTATGCAAAATCATGCAGTTGGAGGATATACCTCTCGTGCTATCGGTAAACGCTGGAACAGACGATGTGAGGAGCTTGCCGATATGGCTGAGAGAGCCGGCGTTGCTTCATCTTATCTTGGAGTATGCGAGTATAACGATGATGTTATTGACCGCAGCTGGAAGCGTTTTATAGCACATCAGTTCCACGATGATATACCCGGTACCTCTGTTCAGCGTGCATATAAACGCTCTTGGAATGATTATGCACTTAGTATGAATCAGCTTGCAGGCGAGACGGAAGCCTCCCTTGCTCCTATTACAAAGCTAATGAAATCCGATACCTGTCAGGGTATTCCGGTTATGGTTAGCAATCCTATTGAAGCTCCGAGAACAGGTGCGGTTACTGTTCGCCTTAAAGATATAAATGCCCCTTATGTTAGAGTATATAACGAAAAGGGCAGAGAGGTTAAATCACAAATTAATTCCGTAAAAGACGGCGTTATGGAAATTGTATTTATTGCCGAGGTTGAGTCCTACGGCTTTAAGGTCTATGATATAAGACCTTCGGCTGAGCCCTGCCTTGTAAAAAGTGAAATTTCCATAGGCGACAATATTATGGAAAATCAAAAGTATATTGTTGAGATTAATAAGCGCGGCAATATTACATCCATTATTGATAAAGAAGACGGCGACAGGCAAATTTTATCATCTCCTATTGTTCTTGGATTGTTTAATTATACCGGATCAAAATCATGGCCTGCATGGGAAATGAATTATAAGCAGGCGGCGAAGGAGCCTGACAGACTGCCTAATGTTGTTTCGGTTACGGTTGTTGAAAAGGGACCTGCAAGAGTAGCCTTTGAGGTTAAGCAGAAGGATGGCAATTCCGAGTTTAACTTTGTAATTTGCCTTACGGATTCTTGCGATGTGGTTGAGGTTTATACCGAGATTGAGTGGCGTTCAATGCGTACCCTTGCAAAACAGCGCTTTGCATTTACTGCTGAAAATGAAAAAGCCACCTTTGATTTGGGACTTGGTGCAATTCAGCGTGGTAATATGAGTGAAAAGCTTTTTGAGGTTCCTGCACAGAAATGGGCAGATATTACCGATAAATCCGGCGAATTCGGCGTTTCCGTAATCAGCGAATGTAAGTACGGTTGGGATAAATATAATGATAATACATTGCGCCTGAC
>CAMFRO010000137.1 GCA_945982035.1 uncultured Clostridia bacterium
AGTCAAATATGGTTTGTGTTGCGGCAGGATTAAGCACAATGGGCCTTGTTCCATTTGCGTCAAGCTTTGCAATGTTTGCAGCAGGCAGAGCCTTTGAGCAGGTTAGAAATTCAATTGGCTATCCTCATCTCAATGTAAAAATCGGCGCAACTCACGCAGGCATAAGCGTAGGCGAGGACGGTGCAAGCCATCAGTGCTGTGAGGATTTTGCCTTGATGAGAGCAATTCCCGGTATGGTTGTTATATGCCCTGCCGATGATGTTGAAGCAAAGCAGGCTGTTAAAGCCGCTTATGCTTACGAAGGACCTGTATATCTCAGATTCGGCAGACTTGCAGTTCCTGTTTTCCACAATGACGATTATAAATTTGAAATCGGCAAAGGCGAGGTCGTAAAGGAGGGCAAGGACGTTACAATCGTAGCCAACGGACTTATGGTTGCCGAAGCTATTGAGGCAGGCAAAATGCTTGCAGATAAAGGCATTGATGCAGAAATTATCAATATAGCAACAATCAAGCCTCTTGATGAGGATTTGATTATTGCATCGGCAAAAAAGACAGGCAAGGTAATTACCGTTGAGGAGCATAGCGTTATCGGCGGTCTCGGCGAGGCAGTTTGTGCCGCTCTGTCGGAAAAATACCCCACACCCGTAAAGCGAATCGGCGTTAACGACGAATTTGGTCATTCCGGACCTGCAAAGGATTTGCTCAAGCAATTCGGCCTTAGTGCAGAACACATTGCCGAAGTTGCCGAAGGATTCTGATTATTACTATGACACTTCAAGCAATACAAGGAATACTTTTGCCCTTTTTAGGCACAACGCTGGGCTCCGCCTGCGTATTTCTGCTTAAAAAAGGACTTAATCAAAAGGTACAGAGAGCACTGACAGGCTTTGCTGCCGGAGTAATGGTAGCGGCTTCAATATGGAGCCTTCTCATACCGGCAATGAACAATGCCTCAAATATGGGAAAATTTGCATTTGTTCCTGCTGTTGTGGGATTTTGGGCGGGTATATTGTTTTTACTCATTCTTGATAAAACAGTACCCCACATGCATTTAACCAACGAAAAAGAAGGCCCGAAAAGTAAAATCAAGAAAAGCACAATGCTTATGCTGGCGGTAACAATGCATAATATACCCGAGGGTATGGCTGTGGGTGTTGTGTTTGCCGGCTGGCTGTCCGGTGAGGCAGAAATAAGCTCTTCTGCTGCTCTCACACTTGCCCTGGGAATAGCTATACAGAATTTTCCCGAGGGCGCAATAATTTCAATGCCGGTTAAGGAAGCGGGCACAAGCAAGGGCAAAGCCTTTATGATGGGTATGCTATCCGGCGCAGTTGAGCCGATAGCCGCCGTTGTTACAATCCTGCTGGCAGGTGTAATAACACCGCTTTTGCCCTATCTTTTGAGCTTTGCCGCCGGCGCAATGATGTACGTTGTAATTGAGGAGCTTATACCCGAAATGTCGGAGCCTCCTCATTCCAACATCGGCACAATCCTTTTTGCCTTAGGTTTTACACTTATGATGACCCTTGACGTAGCATTAGGATAATATTTTATAAAGAAAAGTGACAGTCTGCAGAATCTGCAAACTGTCACTTTTTATTTATATCCAAATCTCATTACATATATGGCTTTGATAATAACTTACTCTGTCAGCTTTACTGACAGGTGATGTTTTGTAATAGTATCTAACATAACACCAGTCGCCGTAGTAATAGTCTGTTGATCTAAAATAGTTTTTATTGCTGTCATAATAAAAATTCCATTTACTATCGGTGTTCCAAGATGCTCCGCTATCGTAATCATAATAGTATGTTTCGTGCATTTTAACTATTCCGTTGACAATATTATATGTTCCTGATATATAAGCATACAAATTACCATTACTAAATCCGCAGTCATACAAATACTGGATAAATGTACCATCAGAATAAAATGCAATTTCTTCTAATTGTGGAGATTGGGGAGAGCCAATATATAAATACCCGTTTAACAATTTTTGCTTAACATCTGTATTTGCTATTGTTGATTTGGTATAAACCGCCGAATAATCGCCGTAATATCTTTTCTTTTCAACGGTGCGATATGCTCTTACTTTGAATTTGTAAGATTTACCGGAAGAAAGCGAGGAGATTTTTGCCTTTGCTGACTTTACCTCAGTAATCTTCTCATATTTTTTCTTGCTTGGGTTGTATTTGTATATGCAATATCCTGAGGCGTTGGCTACTTTGCTCCAAGTAAGCGTGATTGATTTTGTATCATAAATATGACTGACCAATCCTTTTACTTTGGCGGGTTTTGTTGATAAACAAAGCTTACTTGACATTTTGCCTTTTGTAGTTTTCTTGCCGCTCTTTTTATAGGCCTTTACTGTAAATCTGTAAGTGGTTCCGGTTTTGAGCTTTTTCACGGTATAATTTGTAGATTTTACGGTAGCGATTTTTTTGTATTCATTTTTACTTTTATAATACTTATACACATAGTAACCGCCGGCATTGCTTACTTTTTTCCATTTAAGTTTGACCGATGTGGTTGTTAAATTGCTGTAAGCAAGACCTTTTACCTGCCCTAAAGAAGCCGCTAAAGCAACAGTTTGAGTTCCTGAAACAACGGAAATTGCCATAATCAGCGATAATAAAACGCTTAATGTTTTTTTCATTATAACACCTTATCTCAATATATTTGTTGAATTAATATTATCATATATAAGCTTGTATTACAATATATTTCCTAAGTGTTACTTGAAATAATTTATCGGTGTTTTATGTAATCATATAAAATTTGTAATAATTCGTTTTTCTGTTTTCGGCTTTTCAATGTCCTTGGCGGCGTCAAGGCATTTCAAAAGGTACGCCATATTATGTGCAAGCACACGCATTGTCTGCATACCCTCGCCGTCCTGCATAACCTCCTCCGGTGTGAAGCCGTGTACCATATTCCAATACTGAGATGACACAACGAACATTTGAGAAATGGTAAGGTATTTCATCAAATCGTCAATGGCACAGGTGGTACCTGCACGGCGTGCGGATACAACTACCGCTCCAACCTTGTGCTTAAATATTCTGTTGCCGGAGAAAAACGCCCTGTCAAGCACCGACAAAATTCTGCCGTCGGCGTGACCGTAATAAACAGGGGAGCCGAACACAAAGCCGTCGCATTCCTCCGCTTTTTCTAACAGTCGGTTAACAATGTCGTTATCAAAAACACAGCGGTTTTTGCGAAGCTTTGCACAGCCGCCGCAGTTGATACAGTCGTTAATGGGTGTTTTGCCAAGCCACATAATTTCCGACTCAACGCCTTCCTCTGCCAAAGTGCTTGCAATTTCGCTCAGGGCGGTATAGGTGCATCCCTTTTCCTCCGGACTGCCGTTTACAAGTAAAACCTTCATATTTTGTTTTCCTCCTTTAGTATTTTGTTAAGATATTTTTGAAGCTGAGCCAGCCGTGCTTTGTCCATAGGCTCGGTGTCCTTCAGCGGATTGTCAATTTTAAGATTATCATACTTAAAAAATCCCAT
>CAMFRO010000138.1 GCA_945982035.1 uncultured Clostridia bacterium
GGTTCATTTTTAATCAAGGACCTGATAGTATGCGGAAAATTGGTTTAGCTTTTCCTCAAATTTATCCTTTGGCTGTTCCTTGGGAACCTCTATGGGATAATTGCCGGTAAAGCATCCGTCGCAAAAGCCGATTTCGGCATTTTCCGCAAGCTTATGGGTTGCCTCAACAGAGAGATAGCCCAGAGAATCAACGCCGATTTCACGGGCAATATCCTCAACGCTGTCATATTTACAGGCAATAAGATTTTCCTGTGAATCAACATCCGTTCCAAAATAGCAGGGATGCTTAAACGGTGGAGAGGAAACACGCATATGAACCTGAGAGGCACCTGCCTCACGGAGAAGCTTAACAATTCTCGCACAGGTGGTACCACGTACAATAGAATCGTCAATCATTATTACACGCTTGCCCTTAATATTTTCTTTAACCACGTTAAGCTTAATACGAACAGCGTCCTCACGCTGATGCTGTGACGGCTGAATAAAGCTTCTGCCTATATATCTGTTCTTTATAAAGCCGATGCCGTAGGGTATTCCGCTGGCGTTGGCATATCCCAAGGCGGCGTCAATTCCCGAATCGGGAACGCCTATTACAATATCCGCATCAACAGGATGCTCCTTTGCAAGGAACTCCCCTGCTTTCATTCTGGCGTGTTCAACAGACGCATTTTCAATAACCGAATCCGGACGGGCAAAATATATGTATTCAAAAACACACAGGGAGCCCTTTGATTTTTCACGGCAATGGGTTTTAATTGAATGAATACCGTCAATTCCGATAACTACTATTTCCCCGGGAATAACATCACGTACAAATTTTGCACCGATGGTATCAAGGGCACAGGATTCACTGCTTACGCACCAGGCACCGTCGTCGGTTTTTCCTATGCAAAGAGGGCGAAAGCCGTTAGGGTCACGAAATGCAATAAGCTTTGTGGCTGTCATTACAAGGCATGAATAGGCACCTTTAAGGGAATACATGGTTTTTTCAACCGCCTCCTCCGTGTTCTTACTGTTAAGACGGTTGGAAACTATGGAGTATGCAATGGATTCCGTATCTGATGTGCCGTGAAAAATTCCGCCCTTTAGCTCGAAGCTTTTTCTTATATCGGCGGCATTAACAAGATTACCGTTATGAGCAACGGCAAGATTACCCTTTATATGACGTATAACAAGTGGCTGAATGTTATTTGGACTTTTTCCGCCGGTGGTTGAATATCGCACATGACCGATAGCCATATTGCCCATACCCAAGCCTTCAAGCTTTTCCGGTGTAAAAACATCCGGCACCAATCCGTCTCCACGGCGGTGAGAAAACACGCCGTCGTCATTTACTGCTATGCCGCAGCTTTCCTGCCCTCTGTGCTGAAGCGCATATAAAGCAAGGTACGTTGACTGGGCAACATAGGTTGTTTTATTTTCAAAAATACCGAAAACACCGCATTCCTCGTGAAGAGTGTTAAACATAAATATTTACCTTCCTTTTCTGCTGATAAATAACTTAAGCCTTTTGAATTAAAAATCCAAAAGGCATAATAATTTAGTTAGGCGTATAGAGATTTGCATAAGGGCGTGAGGTAGCCGGAACAAGCTTTTTAAAGGGCTTGCTCATTACATAATCATAGTCTGCGCCGAAATATTTGCAGTATTTTTTTACATAAGCCTTAAGCTCCTTCATATCCTCGTAATCAAGGTTCATTACCTTGATATTGTCAGAAAGATTTTCCTTGGGGAAGGAGCCACGTACAAAAATTTTTCCGCCGTGCATACCTGAGGCACAGTGGGTGCCGAAAAGCTTTTCGCCGCGCTTAAGATTAAGACCGAGAAGCACGATAGTACCCCCTGCCATATATTCTCCCAGGAAAGAGCCTGCATTTTCCCCGATAACAAGAACAGGGCGCATTGAGCGAAATTCCTTCATATGAATACCGCCACGGCAGGCTACGTTATTTTGAATATAAATCTGTCCGTCACGCATACCGTAGCCCATAGCGTCACCGCTGTGACCGTGAACGACAATTTCTCCACCGCCCATAGTATTGCCCACAGCGTCCTGACAGTTGCCGTAAACAATAACTTTTCCGCCGTTGAGATAGCAAGCCATATCATTACCGGGAGTACCGTGAACCTCAATGGTTTTGCCCTCATCAAGAGCACAGCCGATATAACGCTGACCGTTTACATTATTTACTACAACCTTATTCTTTTTAAGGAGTTCTTCTTTAATCTCGGCATTAATCTCTTCGTAACGTCTGAGTGATGCATCTATGCTCATAATTCAAGACCTCCTGTTAATTTCTGTGTTCTGACCTCTTTGCTGAAAAGAAACAGGGACGGGGCATCCATAATATCACCCTGAAGCTGAGTCAAATCAACACGGTTTTCAATCAGGCTTGTATATATACCGGCGTTGTCACTGCAGTTAATGAGAACAAATCCCACAAGATGATTGCCCTCAAAAACAAGTCTTTTATACACATCGCCGTCGGTCTTGATTTTATCTGTATATTTATCACCCTGAGCGTTAATTAGTCCACAGGTGCAAATACGCAAATCATCGTAAAAATCAATGGCATTAACGGAATAGGTACCGTCAATTTTAACATCTCCCCCAGCCATCTGTGAGCCGGCGGCAGTACCCTGCTGTACGGCATTTGGCCAAAGAGCGATAATTCGCTTTGAGCCGTCAAGCATATCAACGGAAACGGTGCAATCACCTGCCGCATAAATACTTTCGTCGCTTGTCTGCATTGTGGCAGGATCGGTGATAATACCCCTGTCAACAGTAAGACCTGCTTCCTCGGCAAGTGTAGTTTCAGGGCGCACACCTACGGCAATAACAAGCATATCACATTTGATTTCCTTGCCGTCTTTAAGAATTACCGAGGTAATTTTTCTGCCCTTTGATTTTGCTTTTACTACTGTGTTTCCAAGGTGGAATTTAATCTTGCCCTCTGTCTCAAGAAATTTCTTTACGCTTTTTGCGGATTTAGCGTCAAGGATTGAGGGAAGCACTCTCGATGCAAGCTCAACCACGTCAACGCTTTTGCATACCTTTGACAGACCCTCTGCCGCCTTCATACCGATAAGACCTGCGCCGATAACAACTGCTTTTGTGTTTTTGTCAGCAACCTTTTTGATATTTTTAACAGATTCCAAATCAAGAAAAGTATAGGTATTTGATTTACCGCTGACATTTTCCATAGGAGGAACGAAGGGCTTTGAGCCGGTACAGATACAGAGCTTATCGTAGGGATACTCTTTTCTGCCTGCCTTAACCTTTTTGTTTTCTCTATCAATGCTTTTAACTTCGCAGTCGGTAACCAAATTAATTCTGTTTGACTTGTAAAATGTTGCTTTACGCAGAAAAATATCAGTATCCTTAACCTTACCTTTAAGATAATAGCTAATGGAAGGACGGCTGTATGGATAGTATATCTCCTTTGTCAAAAGGGTAATTTCACCGGTTTTATCTGTT
>CAMFRO010000139.1 GCA_945982035.1 uncultured Clostridia bacterium
ACATTCATTTACTTGTAAATCAAGTGTTATTTGTGTATTTTGTTACAAGAATTTTTTAAAAAATATAAAATCTGTGCAAATTGTCATAATTTTTACAAAAATATGTATGTAATTTTTACAAATCAACGCCTACTTTTGAAAAAAATTTGTGTTATGTGATAAAATTTTAAAATTATTTAATTTGCAATGGATTTTCTATTGATACGAATAACTATAATATGTTATAATATGTACTAATTATAATATAATTAAATAACTGTATTATGATTGATGAGCGGGGACGGATAATTATATGAAGAACATTATAATTGCTTATCCAATTAAGGATACGGCAATGCAGATAAAAAACGTTCTTGAGGATAACGGATTTTATGTGTCCCATATATGTGCAACCGGTGCAAGTGCTTTGTCTATTGCTTCGGATATGCGGTGCGGCGTAATTGTATGTGCGTCGATTTTGCGTGATATGGGTGCCAACATTCTTGCGGAAAATTTACCTCCCGATTTTGACGTTGTGGCTTTGTCAAGGGGCGGACGAGAGAATTATATGGGTAATCTTGTCAGTTTGCCTTTACCTCTTAACAGGGAGGAGTTTATTGAAACAGTGGCGGTGCTTGCAGCAACCGACAGTTCATTTACAAGGCGAAGTGCTGATGATAGTGATATTATCAGTAACGCCAAGCTTATCTTAATGAGTATTAACGATATGACGGAAATGCAGGCACATAAGTATCTTCAAAGAGAAAGTATGAAAAGCGGTAAAAAGATTGCTGAAGTTGCTAAAAAAATAATTAAACAGTTCAGCTGAGATTATTGACGAAATCTGCAAAGCAGAATTTGATTATTTATTATGGAGTGATTATATGAAATTTACTAAAATGCACGGAATTGGTAATGATTACATTTACATCGACTGCTTTAAAGAAACCGTTGACAACGAAAGTGAGGCGGCAATAAAGTTGTCCGATAGACATTTCGGCGTGGGAGGCGACGGCCTTATCCTTATTAAAAAGGGCACTCAGGCAGATTTTGAAATGGTTATGTACAATCCTGATGGCACAAGAGCGGAAATGTGCGGTAATGCTATCAGATGCGTTGCAAGATATGTTTATGATAAAGGCTATATAAAAGGCACAGAGCTTTCAATAGAGTCAATGGGAAAGGTTAAGTATATCACACTAACTGTTGAAAATAATGCAGTAAAATGCGTTAGGGTGGATATGGGCGCACCGGTGCTCAAAGCAGCAGATGTGCCTGTTGTCAGTGATAGCGACAAAGTAATTAATAAGGAAATAACCGTTGACAGTAAAAAATTCAATATGACCTGCGTTTCAATGGGCAATCCACACGCGGTTATGTTTATTGATAAGTCACCTAATGAGTTTGAGCTGGAGCATTTCGGTCCGCTTTTTGAGAATAATAAAATATTCCCTAATAGAGTTAATGCCGAATTTGCAAGGGTGACAGACAGAAAAAATATTGATATGCGTGTGTGGGAAAGGGGCACAGGCGAAACCCTTGCCTGCGGCACCGGTACCTGCGCCACTGTTGTTGCAGCCATATTAAACGGCTATGTTGACAATGAGGTTACCGTTCATCTTTTGGGCGGTGATTTGCAGATTTACTGGTCAGGCGATGAAAACGACAGCGTTATTATGACCGGACCTGCCGAATATGTTTTCACCGGTGAAATTGATTTGTAAATAATTTGGAGGTTTAATTATATGAAAATTAATGAAAACTTTTTGAAAATTGAGTCAAGCTACCTGTTTTCAACTGTTGCTAAGAAGCAAAGAGAATATCAGGCGGCTCACCCGGACAAGGACGTAATCCGCCTTTCCATCGGCGACGTTACAAAGCCACTTTGTCCTGCTGTTATTGATGCAATGCACAAGGCAGTTGACGAAATGGCAGACGAGGCTACATTCAGAGGATATCCCCCCGAGTACGGCTATGATTTCATTCTTGACGCTATTCAGAAGAATGATTATGCCGACAGAGGCATTGATATTGCTAAGGATGAAATTTTCCTTTCCGACGGTGCAAAGTCCGACTGCGGTAATATCGGAGACATCTTCTCAGTTGATAATAAGGTTGCAATCTGCGACCCGGTTTATCCTGTTTATATTGATACAAATGTTATGGCCGGAAGAAGCGGTGATAAGGGTGCTGACGGACTGTGGTCAAACATCATTTATATGCCCTGTACCGCAGAAAATAATTTTACACCCGACCTTCCTGCCGAGGTTCCGGACGTAATTTATCTTTGCTTCCCAAATAACCCCACAGGTATGGTTGCCGATAAAGAGCAGCTTAAAAAGTGGGTTGATTACGCTTTGGAGCATAAATCACTTATTCTCTTTGACTCTGCTTACGAGGCTTTTGTAACAGAGGAAAATGTGCCTAAATCAATTTATGAAATTGAGGGTGCAAAAAAGTGTGCTATTGAGCTTCGTTCTTTCTCAAAGACTGCAGGCTTTACAGGTATGAGATGCGGCTATACAGTTGTTCCTAAGGAGCTTGTATTTGACGGCACATCGCTTAATCCTCTGTGGGCAAGACGTCAGGCTACAAAGTTTAACGGCGTTTCCTATATTACACAGAGAGCCGCAGAGGCTGTTTACAGCGATGAGGGCAAAAAGCAGATTAAGGAAACCCTTGCTTATTATCAAAAGAATGCAAAGGTTATTTATGACGGACTTAAGGACGCAGGCTTTGAATGCTACGGCGGTGTAAACTCACCTTATGTATGGCTTAGAGTACCCGATGGATATACCAGCTGGGATTTCTTTGACGAGCTGCTTGATAAATGCCAGGTTGTAGGTACTCCCGGTTCCGGATTCGGTCCTGCCGGCGAGGGATATTTCAGATTGACTGCCTTTGGCAATGCTGAAAAAACCGTTGAGGCTATTGAAAGAATCAAAGCAGTATATAAGAAGTAATTAATTTTCATAATTTAAAGGAGAAGTTAAAATGGAAAAGAGAGAGCAGCTTTACGAGGGCAAGGCAAAAAAGGTATGGGCAACTGAGGATCCCGATGTTGTTATCGTTGATTATAAGGACGACGCTACCGCCTTTAACGGAGTAAAAAAAGGTACTATCGTTGGTAAGGGTGTAGTAAACAACAAAATGTCAAACTACCTTATGCAGATTTTGGAAAAGGCAGGCGTTCCAACACATTTTGTAGAGGAGCTTTCCGACAGAGAAACTGCTGTTAAAAAGGTTACAATCGTTCCTCTTGAGGTTATTATACGTAACCGTGCCGCAGGCTCAATCTGCAAAAGACTCGGTCTTGAGGAAGGTATGGATTTTGTTTGCCCGTCAATAGAATTTTCATATAAGGATGATGATTTGGGCGACCCGCTTATCAACGGCTATCACGCTGTTTCCTGCGGATTTGCAACGCAGGACGAGGTTGATACCATTAAG
>CAMFRO010000140.1 GCA_945982035.1 uncultured Clostridia bacterium
TTATCAGTATAAATAATTTGTGTGGGAGATGAGCTTGCCGTTTTTATAGTAGGTACGAGGCACTCGGCGTGCCACACGACAGGGTAATTCATAATTAAATGAGTACGCCTCGCCGGACACCTGCTCCATTGACAAAACCGCACTACCCTGTTTGCCTACAAGAATTACAGGTGTTTCCACCTGAACATCATCAATATTGCTGACATCCACCATAAACTGGTCCATACAAACTCTGCCCAAAATGGGGGCATATTTGCCGTTGATGATTACCCTGCCCTTATTTGAAAGACATCGTGGATAGCCGTCGGCATATCCTACAGGAATAGTTGCAACCTGTGTCGGCTTATCGGTTTTATATGTACCGCCATAGGAAATTTCTCTGCCAGGCTCAAGAGTTTTAATATGAGAAACATGAGTAATCCAAGTCATTGCCGGCTTTATACTAAGTAATCCCTTATCTACCTCCTCAGAGGGATAAAGTCCGTAGGTGATAATACCCATACGGCACATATCAAAATACTCGTCAAAATTCATAATACCTGCGGAATTATTCAAATGCTTAATAGGTATTTCAATACCTCTGTCAGCAAGCATTGACACAAACTGCTTATATCTTTCACGCTGAGCCTTTGCCTTAGTCAAGTCGCTTTCGTCAGCAGTAGCAAAATGAGAGAACATACCCTCGGCATAAATCCCGGGCATAGCACATATTTCCTTGCAAATATCCGCACTCTCCTGCGTAATTTGAAAGCCTATTCTACTCATTCCGGTATCAATACAAAAATGGAAAGGAACATTCTTGTTCTGCTTAAGTGCTTCGTTTGACAATGCCTTTGCAGCTTCAAGTGAAAAAATCGGAATACGTATATCGTATTTTACAACGGTTTCATACACATTAGGAGATACGTATCCAAGAATTAAAACAGGTGTTTTTATGCCTGCTTTTTTTAATTCAACAGCCTCCTCAATACAAGCCACGCCGAAAAAGTCACACTTATTATCAAGAAATTTTCCAAGCTCAACTGCGCCGTGTCCGTAGGCGTCCGCTTTGATTACACCGAGAATTTTTACATTTTCGGGAAGCTTTGCGCGCACGCTGTTATAGTTGTATTCAATGGCGTCCAAGTCAATAGCTGCCTGAGTTCTGAAATACATTATTTAATCACCTCTGCAATAGGAACAGTTTTAATATCATTGTCCTCAAATGCTTTGTTGAGGACTTTAACAAATTCAAGGGCTTTTACACCGTCGCCGTGAACGCAAACCGAATGTGCGTCAACTGTGATTTCCTCACCTGTATATGCGGTAACCTTTGAGGATTTAACCATTTTTATTACTCTTGCAATGGCCTCATTCTCGTCGGTTATCATTGCACCGTCAAGTCCTCTTTTTCGCAGAGTTCCATCAGCCTCGTATGCTCTGTCAGCGAAAACCTCGCCGGCATAAGCGATGCCTTCCTCTTTGGCGGCTTCAATCATCTTTGAGCCGGAAAGTGCCAGCAGAATAAGACTGCTGTCAAAATCCTTAATTGCTTTTACAATTGCCTTTGCAAGAGCAAAATCCTTTGCCGCCATATTGTACATAGCACCGTGTGGCTTAACGTGCTGCAAGGTAATTCCCTTTGCTTTTGCAATAGCAGAAAGCGCACCTAACTGATAAAGTGTATAATCATACACCTGACTTGGTGTAACATCCATATTTGTTCTGCCGAAATTTTCCTTATCCGGATAGCCGGGATGAACACCTGCCGCCGTGTTAAACTGCTTGCACAAATCAACGGTACTATCCATTATTTCGCTGTCCCCGGCGTGAAAGCCACAGGCAATATTAGCACTTGTAACAAGTGGTATTATGTCTTTATCAAATGCCGCTCCCTCGCCCAAATCGGAATTCAAATCAATTTTATACATAAAAAATCCCTTCAAAAATCAATATTTAAGCTGTGTATTTTTGACGTCTGTAATAAACATGTGCCCCGGTGAATGAGTAATTGCAATATCGGGTTTTGTTGCCATAACTACGTTTTGGGGTGTAACACCGCAGGGCCAGAAAACAGGCACCTCGCCCGGATTTATGGTAACACTGTCGCCATAATCGGGCTTTGTTACATCACTGATGCCTATTGCTTCAGGATAGCCGATTTGTATAGGCGCACCGTGAACTCTCGGCATTGCCGCAGTAACGTTAACTGCCTTTACAACCAAATCATGAGGAATAGGACGCATGGAAACCACCATATTTCCGTGGAACACACCTGCACTTTTAAGCTCAATATTAGTATTGAACATAGGTACATTCTTACCCTCTTGAATATGACGAACGGGAATCTGAGCCTCCAGCAGCTCTGCCTCAAAGGAGAAGGAGCAGCCAATTAAGAAGTACACAAAATCCTCCTGCCACAAATCACTTATATCGGTAACCTCTTTTTCAAGAACACCGTTTTTCCATATTCTGTATTTTGGAAAATCCGTGCATATATCACCCTTCTCAGCCATTGCTTTTATCTCTCTGCTGCCTGCGTCGCCCACTTCAAGAATAGGACAGGGCTTGGGATTTCGCATACAGAAAAGCAGAAAATCAAAAGCATATTTTTTAGGGAGAATACACAAATTAGCCTGAGCGTAGCCATTGCACATACCCGAGGTCTGTCCTGTAATTTTCCCTTGTCTGATAAGCTCCTTAACCTGCTGAGGATGCATATTTGAATAGTCCATAAATTCCTCCGTACTAAGCAAATTTATAAAATAGTTTATCAAAATATTTTTGCTGCTTTTTTGCCGCCTTTTCTGCTTCTTTGGCAGTTACCCTGACAAATGAAACTTTACTGCCGGGCTTAGCCTGTGCCAGCAGAGGCAAATCCGCAGAAATTACCGTAGCGGCTTTGGCATAACCGCCTGTGGTTTGGTGGTCTGCCATAAGTATAATTGGTTTACCGTTTTTAGGTATCTGCACCGAGCCGAAGACAATGGCATTTGATATTATATCCATACCGTTTTTACCCTCAAGGGCAGGTCCGTCAAGTCGTATGCCCATTCTGTCGGACTCGTTTGTAACAGTATATTGCGCCGAAAAGAAGGTTTGCATATCCTTTTCGGTAAACATATAATCCTCCGGTCCGGCAACGGCACGCACCTTGATTTCATCATCGTAATGAAAAGGCTCTAAAAATCGTTTTTCAACATCATCAACAGGCAGATTATATCTGTCAGTTTCAACAACATCGCCGTTTTTCAAGGCTCTGCCGTAATATCCGCCTATTGAAGATTTCAAATTTGTAGAACGGCTTTTCATTACAAAGGGCACCTTTATTCCACCGCTGACGGCAAGGTAACAACGCATACCGTTTTTGCAGTATTCCGTTTTAAGCACATCACCGGCTTTAACAAAATAGGCTCTGTTGGT
>CAMFRO010000141.1 GCA_945982035.1 uncultured Clostridia bacterium
TTACCGTAATTGTGTTTTATTGTTCAGTTTCCCTTATAAAGAATACAGCCGACATCAGCCGACTTAATTCTCAGTACGAAGCCGCTCAGATTCAGTACGAACAACAAATTAAAGAGAATAATAAGGCTAAGGCGATTTTGAACAGCGACGACAAAAACGCTTATATTGAGCAAAAGGCAAGAGAAAAAGGCTATGTTAAGGACGGAGAGGTCGTGTTCTACGACGTTTCCTCTTAAATAAAATATTGATTAAGCCGGGTTAATATTTTAACTCGGCGTTTTTTTATGAGGTTGAATTGTGATGAGAGAAATTAGCGCAGATTTAATCAGCAAAACCGTAAAAGATTTGTTTATTAAAGCAAATAAAATTCTACCCGATGATTTGGTGGATTGTATCGGATGCTGTAAGGCAGAGGAATGTAATGAAACCGCAAAATCAATTTTAGGTGATTTGCAGAATAATATTGACGCCGCTAAGGAGCTTGATATTCCTGTGTGTCAGGATACGGGCATGGCGGTGATTTTTGCCGAAATAGGACAGGAGGTTCATATTGTGGACGGCTCCTTTGAGCAGGCAGTAAATAAGGGCGTCAGCGACGGCTATACCGACGGCTTGCTCAGAAAATCCGTTGTGTGTGACCCCTTCAAAAGCCGTGTTAATACAAACGACAATACTCCGGCAATTATTCATACGAGAATTGTTGACGGCGACAAAATCACATTAACCGCCGCCCCAAAAGGCTTCGGCAGTGAAAATATGAGCAGACTTAAAATGTTTACACCATCTGCAAAGAGAGAGGATATTATTGATTTTGTTACCGAAACCGCAAGAATTGCAGGTTCAAATCCCTGTCCACCAATGGTCATCGGTGTAGGTATAGGCGGAGATTTTGAATACAGTGCAATTTTGGCTAAAAAAGCCTTGTGCAGAAGTCTGTCGCAGAGAAATCAAGATGAATTTTATGCACAAATGGAAAAGGATATGCTTACCGCTGTTAACTCTCTTGACATCGGACCACAGGGCTTCGGCGGAAAAACCACCGCTCTTTGCGTTAATATTGAAACCTATCCCACCCATATTGCAGGACTTCCTGTGGCGGTAAATATCGGGTGTCACGTAACACGCCATTGCTCAGCGCAAATATAATTGATTTATCTAATAATCAAAAGGAATAATATATGAATATGTTAATGTGTGCTCCCTGTTTGCTGGGTACTGAGGGCTTGGTCAGCCAGGAGCTAAAAAATATGCAGGCGCAGAATGTCCGTGCCGAAAACGGCAGAGTGTTTTTTGAAGGGGATGAAACCATACTTGCAAGAGCAAATATATGGTCACGTTTCAGTGAAAGAATACTGATAGTCCTTGATACCTTTGAGGCAGTTACCTTTGAACAGCTTTTTCAGGCGGTAAGGGTACTTCCTTGGTCGGAATTTATAGGCTCAAGAGATACCTTCCCTGTAAAAGGCTTCTCCATTAATTCTCAGCTTCATTCTGTTCCCGACTGTCAGAAAATCATAAAAAAAGCAGTTGTTGAATCCTTAAAGGAGGATTACGGCATAGAATGGTTTGAAGAAACGGGGCCTGTTCATCAAATTCAATTTTCCATAATGAAGGACGAAGTGTGCATAATGCTTGATACCACCGGCGCCGGACTTCATAAACGAGGCTATCGCCCTGTGGGCAATGATGCACCTATAAGAGAAACCCTTGCGGCGGCAATGTGCATTCTGTCAAAGCTTCGTCATTATCATACCTTGTACGACCCTTTCTGCGGCAGCGGTACGGTTCTCGTTGAGGGTGCAATGCTTGCAAATAACATTGCCCCCGGAATAAACAGGAATTTTTCTGTTGACCGTTGGGGATTTATCAGCGAAGCTGTGTGGAAAAATGAACGACAGAGATGTCGTGATTTAATTAAAACAGATACGGACTTTGTGGCGTTCGGCAGTGATATTGACTCTAAATCAGTTCAGCTTGCTTTGCAAAATGCAAAAAATATCGGCGTTGAAAAATTTATCCGAGTAAATACGGCTGACGTGAGAAGCTTTAACCCCACCACCGAAAAAGGCACCCTTGTTACAAATCCTCCCTACGGCGAGAGAATGTTAGATGTTAAGCAGGCGGAGGAGCTTTATAGGATAATGGGGGATAAATTTGTACGCCGTTACGGCTGGTCCTATGGTATAATTTCTCCCGATGAGGATTTTGAAAAATGCTTTGGCAGAAAGGCTGACAAACGCCGTAAGCTTTATAACGGTATGATAAAATGTCAGTATTATATGTATTTTAAGTAATAATTTTGTATCCGCAGTACGATTTTTCGGCGACTGCGGATATATTTTTTTAATATTTTGTTAAGACTATTGACAAATGGAAAAAACTTGCTAAAATATATATTAGCACTCAGGCAATGAGAGTGCTAAAACATTGTAAAATATTTTTTAGAGGTGATATAAAATGACAATTAAACCATTGGCGGACAGAGTTCTTCTTAAGGCAGTTGAAGCGGAGGAAACTACTGAATCAGGCATCATCCTTGCTGCTTCTGCACAGGAAAAGCCTGAGGTATCAGAGGTTGTTGCAGTGGGTCCCGGCACAGAAAAGAATCCTATGACCGTTGCAGTTGGCGATAAGGTGATTATCAGCAAATATGCAGGTACACAGGTAAAGATTGACGGTACCGAATACACAATTTCCGAGGTTAAAGACATCCTTGCAGTTGTAGAATAATTTTTAACGAGGTGATTAATTATGGCAAAGGATATAATTTACGGCGAAGAGGCACGTAAGGCTCTTCAGGCAGGTATTGATAAGCTTGCAAACACAGTAAAAATTACATTGGGCCCTAAGGGCAGAAACGTAGTTCTTGATAAGCAGTATGGCTCGCCGCTTATTACAAACGATGGTGTTACAATCGCAAAAGAGATTGAGCTTGAAAACTCATTTGAGAATATGGGCGCACAGCTTGTTAAGGAGGTTTCCTCTAAAACAAATGATGACGCAGGTGACGGTACAACAACAGCAACCCTTCTTGCACAGGCTCTCGTTAGAGAGGGTATGAAGAATGTTGCCGCAGGCGCAAACCCGATGACTGTTAAAAAGGGTATTCAGGGTGCAGTTGCCGCCGCAGTTGACGCAATTAAGTCAAATTCTCACGCAGTTAAGAATAATGACGACATCGCAAGAGTAGCAACTGTTTCAGCAGCTGATGAGTATATCGGCTCTCTTGTTGCCGAGGCTATGGAAAAGGTTACCTCCGACGGTGTTATCACAATAGAGGAATCAAAGACAGCCGAAACAGTATGCGAGGTTGTTGAGGGTATGCAGTTTGA
>CAMFRO010000142.1 GCA_945982035.1 uncultured Clostridia bacterium
GGCTATGACCGATGAGCTTCATCAAATGGGCACAAGGCTTGTGGTTTCAATATGGCCAACGGTTAATGAAAACAGCGAAAATTATCGTTATATGAGCGAAAACAATATGCTGATAAGAACATCAAGAGGCTCCGACAGAGTGTTCCCGTTCTACGGATGGCAGGCTGAAATAGACGCCACAAATCCCCAAACCCGCAAATACGTTTGGAGTAAGATTAAGGAAAATTACCTTGATAACGGCGTTGATGGTGTGTGGTTTGACGAGGCCGAGCCGGAAATTCACCCGGAGCATTTTGACAACCTTATTTTTCATAAGGGCAGAGGTGATATGACCGCCTTGCTTTATCCCTATTATTATGCAAAGATGGCTTATGACGGCTTTCACGAAATGGGTAGGGACGATGTTATAACTCTTACCAGATGCGCATATCTCGGCAGTCAGAAATACGGTGCGCTGATTTGGTCGGGAGACATAAAATCAACTTTTGAAAGCCTAAAATGTCAGGTTAACGCAGGGCTAAATATGTCAATGTGCGGTATGCCTTGGTGGAATACTGATATCGGCGGATTTTACGGCGGTGACACAACCACCGATTATTTCAGGGAATTGATTGTGCGCTGGTTTCAGTTCGGCGTTTTCTGCCCCGTAATGCGTGTTCACGGCAACCGTGTTCTTCACGGCGAGAGACATTCTGTTAAAGAGCCTACCGGCGATCCAAACGAGCTTTGGTCCTTCGGTGAGGAGAATTTTAAGATACTTAAAGACCTTGTATTTTTGCGTGAAAGACTAAGAGATTATATTGAAAAAAATCTTGACAATGCGTCACAAACCGGTGTTCCTTTAATGAGGCCGATGTTTGTTGATTTTCCCGATGATGAAAAATGCTATACTCTTTCACAGCAGTATATGTTCGGTGATGATATTATTTTTGCTCCTATTGTTGAGCAAGGACAAAGGGTTAAGGATTTTTATGTTCCCTCAGGGGAGTGGATTTTAACAATGAACGGCAAAGAATATACCGCCGGCAGTCACAGCGTAGATGTTGCGATTAGTGATTTTGTGGCATTGGTTCGCAAAAATTCACCTGTTTTATCGGCTTTCGGGCTATAAACAAATAACGAGATGTATCAATTCGGTACATCTCGTTTTGTTATATGTTATTTAATTTTCACGCTTTTTGAAGGACCCCAGGCGGAGTAAAGCTTTTCTCCGTTGCCCTGGTCAACATAGGCTCTTACTCTTACATAGTATTTTTTCTTGCGAGTGAGCTTTGAAATTGTTTTAGAGGTTGAATTTCTTCCCTTAACGGTTACTGTTTTTGACTTGCTGTATTTGCTTGACTTTGAGTACTGAACCTGATAGCCATCGGCATTTGTTACATTTTTTTGCCATTTAACAGTCATTTTTCCCTTGGAGGTGCTTTTTAGGGAAGATATATTGGTTTTTGGCTTGGTAAGCCTGTTTTCATCCGAAATGGTGTATGCAAGCTTGGAATTCTTTTTGTTTTTAAAATAAATCTTGTATTTGCCGTTTTTCTTGGGATAAATGTAGCCGTTCTTTACCTTGGTTATACTGCTGTTAGAGCTTGTAATATTAAACTGTGAAATGGGTATTTTTATTTTTGAACTGTATCCGTTGGGACATTGAGTATATACGCCGGTAATTTTTTCTCTAATATATCCGCTTTGATATTCTGTTGTAGCGTAAAGCTTAAGATTTGAAATCAGAGATGTTACCGATGCGGTAACTGACTTTTTGGTAAAATCAGTATAATATTGGTCTGTGTTGTTAAATGAAAATATAGCGTAAACCGATGTAACACCGCTGTATGTGAAAATGCCGTAGCCTACGCTGAAAATACTTTCTGAAAATTCACCGCTGTAAACCAGATACTCCGCTAAGGAATTGGCAATACTGTTAACATTTACGGACGTTACATATCCGCACAATGCAACGCAGTCCTCACCGTAGGTTGAAATTTTTGTGGTCATTGATTTTCCGTTGGGAAGGGTGTCCGGTTCTGCATAAACCATAACATCCTTTGCTCGTTGAATAGCAATTTTTGTAAGGCTTTCGTCCATATCTACATCGTAATAGTCATAATCCCATCTTAGATCATTTATGTAATTATTAATATCGTCATATAAATCGTTGCGCTCGGTGCCTGTAAAGGTAAAGCTTACGGTGCTTGTGTCAGCGGCATAAGCCGTAGATGAAATACCCAATGCCGTAAACATCATTACGGCCGCTAAAAATGTGCTTAAAAGTCTTTTTGTAAATTTCATAACAGTTCTCCTTTATTGTTTATATTTCAATTATATTATATTTCCGTGACGTGTGCAATACTCTTTCGGCAAATATGAAAAAACATATTGACAAATACCCTATGAGGGTATATGATGAGAATACCCATAGGGGGTATACCTTCAAAGAGGTTTTGTATATGAACTGTGAAAATTGCAAAAAAATGAAAAAAAGAGATGATGAAGAGCAAAAAAAGCTTATTAACCGTCTTAACAGAATTGAGGGGCAGATTAGAGGAATAAAGGGGATGGTGGAAGGTGACGCATACTGCACCGATATAATAACGCAGGTTGCTGCCGCCAACGCCGCCCTTAACGCCTTTAATAAACAACTGCTGTCCGAGCATATACGCACCTGTGTTGCACAGGATATTAAGGATGGCAAAGAGGAAACGGTGGAGGATTTACTGTCAACTTTGCAAAAATTAATGAAATAAAGGTGATTTAATGCATCATTTTAATATAACGGGAATGAGCTGCGCCGCCTGCTCTGCCCGTGTGGAAAAGGCGGTAAAAGCCGTTGACGGAGTAACCGAATGTAGTGTAAGTCTGCTTACAAATTCAATGACTGTTGAGGGAAACGCTTCACCTGATAAAATAATAAAAGCCGTAATCGACGCGGGCTATGGCGCTGAATACACGGATGAGCCTAAAAGCAATTCCTATGAAAACTGTGATGAGCTTAAGGATACAGAAACTCCGAAAATAAAAAACAGGCTTATTTGGTCGCTGGTGCTTCTGTCGGTATTAATGTATATATCAATGGGGCATATAATGTGGAATTTTCCTTTGCCCTCTTTTATGACAGACAACCATATAGCCATGGGGTTGGTGCAACTGCTTTTATGTACCGGTATTATGGTTATTAATCAAAAATTTTTCATAAGCGGCTTTAAGGGATTGATACACCGTTCACCTAATATGGATTCCCTTGTGGCTCTCGGCTCCGGCGCCTCGTTTGCTTATAGTGTTTGGGCACTTTTTGCAATGACAGATGCACAGTTAAAGGGCGA
>CAMFRO010000143.1 GCA_945982035.1 uncultured Clostridia bacterium
AATCTATTGTTTCAAGGGCGTTTACAAGATTGCAGCCTTCAAAATTCTCAGCGTTATAGCCAAGCCTTGTGACAATTTGGATAACCGAGCCGTAAAGCCCAATATCCTCTTTGCCCTGTGAGGTAAGCAGCTTACCGCCGTTTGCTTTAAGATTATCTTTAACAGAGGTAATAAATGCGTCGTTATATACACTCATATCCTTGCCGGAATTAAGATAGGCAAGATAGTCAACGGCAGAATTCACATCAAGGCTTGACGTATCGGACAAGAGATAATCTGCTGCAGCGGCAGATTTTTCTTTAACAGCGCTGTAAGCAATTTTCGTAACCGTTACCTGACAGTAGGGTGAAAAAATATAACTGCCGTCAACCGATGACAGAGCGGACACCTTATAGACGCCCTCTTTATCAAAGCTGAGAGTAACTTCACCATTATCGTCTGTAACGGCTACAGGTGTTGTGCCTGTCAGCTCGTCTGTATCGGCGGTGATTTGAGCATTTGCGCAGGGTGATGACACCAAATTCCAATAACTATCGTAGCCCTCCTTAGTCATTGTCAAGGTGAACTGCTGATTTTGATGAACGGTAACATTTCTTTCATCAAAAGAAGCATAAGCGTCGCTGTAACCGTAAGCATCCTGATAAAAATAAAATTCAGCGTAATCTCCGTTATTTACGGCAGTATTAAGTGAGTCCGGCGACATACCGTTTAAGCGGTATCCTGTCGCAGAGGTTTCCTCGCCGAATGCTGATGAAACCCAGCCTGCCGACGAGCAGGTAAAGGGTGCATAATCGGTAAAATCATCACCGAACATTGCTATATGAGCGGCAATAGTGGCATCCAGCATTGTAGGCTGTGTCAGCGTATCGTTATAGCCCACTGACTCTTCGTATTTGTCCGACAAATCGGCACTTACGGTAATTTCGGCAGGCTCAAGGGTGAACATACCGCCGTCAAACACGCTGTATGTTACTGTTACATCCTTTTGGCTGTCCGAGGCAAAAGCCGTACCCGACACCAAACAGGACAGAATTATGCCCATAGACAGAATAATTGACAATATTTTTTTCATTTTTATCCCTCCAATAAAAAATCTCCACCTTTCAGGCGGAGAAAAAGGATAAAATGCAACACAAAAAAGACCTGCCGTAATGCAAATCAAAAATGTAAATCCCTGCTTTCCCATTGCCCGAAAGCTTATTTACCTAACGACACGTCTCCCGGCTTATGATATATTCCGAAAAAACGGAAAACGATGCGCCTTCTCGGCATTAACCAATGGCTACTGCATCCTTTCATCAAATACGGTAATGGCGGTTGCTCAGGAGTCTAACCTGATTCCGTTTGCCGTTGCGGACATTATATCACAGTACCTCTGTCATTGCAAGAAAAAAGACTGCCTCACGTTTTTTGTGAGACAGTCAAGTATTCTATTTCTTTTTAAATTTGTCAAAAAAGCCTTCCTTAGCAGGATTTTTAGGCGGAACATAGGTTTTGTCAAATTGCTTAAGCAAATCCTTTTGACTTTCGTTAAGATTACGGGGAATGTCAACAATAATTCTGACATACTCGTCGCCTCTTCCGGTTGAATTAAGCCTTGAAATACCCTTGCCCTTAAGCTTGAACACCTCGTTAGGCTGTGTTCCGGCAGGCATATTGTATTTAACATCGCCGTCAAGGGTTGGAACTCTAAGCTCGGCACCGAGAGTTGCCTCAACAATGCTGACGTGCTTTTCGTACCAAACATCAAAGCCGTCACGCTCAAAAGCCTTATGCTTTTTAACATTTATAACAACTCTCAAATCGCCGGCGGGACCGCCGTTAAATCCGGAATTGCCGTAGCCTCTAACATTTACAACCTGTCTGTTATCAATGCCTGCAGGGATATTAATATCAACCTTTGTTCTCTTGCGAACCTTGCCCTTACCGGAGCATTTTGTACAGGGATTATCCACAATCTTGCCCTTACCGCCGCAACGGGTGCATTGCCTTTGAGTACTCATAACGCCGAAAGCCGTACGCTGCTGAACATTTACAACACCCCTGCCCTGACAATCGGGGCATACCTTTGGTGCAGAGCCGGGAGCGGCACCTGTGCCTGAGCATTGAGAGCAATCCTCAATCCTTGATACCTCAATCGTTTTTTTACAGCCCTTTGCTGCCTCCTCAAATGTAATGGTAATGGTTTCCTGTATATCGCTGCCCTGCTGAGGAGCATTTGGATTTCTGCTGCCGAAGCCGCCGAATCCTCCGCCTCCGCCAAAGAATGAAGAGAATATGTCGCCTAAATCAATATCACCGTCAAAGCCGAAGCCACCTGCTCCGCCGTAGCCACCCTGGCCTGCGCCGTAATTTGGATCAACACCGGCAAAGCCGAACTGATCATATCTCGCCTTTTTTTGTGGGTCGGACAAAACCTCGTACGCCTCGTTACATTCCTTAAACTTCGCCTCAGCCTCGGGGTTGTCGGGATTAAGGTCGGGGTGATACTTTTTCGCTGTTTTTCTGTATGCTTTTTTTATTTCATCATCAGAAGCACCTTTGCTTACGCCCAGCACCTCATAATAATCTCTTTTATCAGGCATAAATTAACTGCCCTCCGTAATTAATATAAAACTGTACAATATCCCACCGAATTAGGCGGGATATTGCTTGTTAATGCTTTTTCAGATTAAATTAGTTATCGTCAACCTCTGTATAATCTGCATCGTTATAGTCGGCACCGCCTTGTGATGCGTTGCCCTGAGGCTCTGCCTGAGGACCTGCCTGAGGACCTGCCTGAGCCGCCTGTGTAGCCTCATAAAGCTTCTGTGACACCTCGTAGAACTTGTTTGTCAAATCCTCCTGTGCTGATTTAATAGCATCTGTATTGTCGCCCTTAAGAGCCTCTTTAAGTGTGTTGAGCTTAGCCTCAAGCGCACTCTTGTCGTCTGCTGAGAATTTGTCGCCGTCCTCTGAAAGCATCTTTTCGGTCTGATATACCATCTGGTCGGCGTTGTTTCTCAAATCAACAGCCTCTCTCTTTTTCTTGTCCTCGTCGGCAAACTGCTCTGCCTCACGAACTGCCTTCTCAATGTCCTCCTTAGACATATTTGAAGATGCGGTAATGGAAATCTGCTGTTCCTTGCCTGTACCCAAATCCTTAGCGGATACGTGTACGATGCCGTTTGCGTCAATATCAAAGGTTACTTCAATCTGTGGAACACCGCGTCTTGCAGGAAGAATACCGTCAAGGTGGAACATACCGAGTGTTTTGTTATCCTTTGC
>CAMFRO010000144.1 GCA_945982035.1 uncultured Clostridia bacterium
GAACACGCATACCCCAAGCAAGCTGATCTGACCAGCCGTGGTAAGCACCGCCCATCTTAATGATGTTCTTGTGACCGGTAGCAAGACGTGCAACACGAACAGCACACATACAAGCCTCTGTACCTGAACCGAGCATACGGAACATTTCTACTGAAGGTACACACTCGGAAATTTTCTTAGCAAGCTTGTACTCATAAGGATGGAAAAGACCTGTTGAAGGACCGCAGTCATCAAGCAGCTCCTTAACCTTCTCTTTAACAACATCATCGTTAGAGCCGATGATTGTAGGTCCGCCTGCCTGAAGGAAATCGTAATACTCGTTTCCGTCAATATCATAAAGCTTGTTACCCTTTGCCTTTGTCATAACAATGGGGAAAGGATAGTTAAATGCAAGATTGTGCTGAACACCGCCGGGAATAACGGTCTTTGCTTCGGCAATCATTTCTTTTGACTTCTTGCACTTTTTGTCAAAATACTCTTCCTCATACTCTTTAAGAGCAGTTCTGCTTATTGAGTAAATCGGTTTTTTGATAAGTGCGTCCAACTGAGCGGTAAGTGCTGCAGCATTGGGATACTCTGAAATAGCGAATCTTGTATCCATAGGTTGATTCCTCCTTAATATATTATGTGAGTGACGGCTCACCGTTTTGCGTGTGAGTAGCTGCTCACTGAATTTACACTTTAAGTATATCACTTTTTCACGATTTGTCAAATCAAAAGTAAACAAAATTTAGTTATTTTTATTGCAAAAAGCAATAAATAATGTTAGTATATTGACAGTGAGTTATTAATCACCGAGGGGGATTTGGCGAAATTGTACAAATAGAAAAGCGTATGTTTGTGCAAGTCAACAAAATTAAAATGATTGAAAAAAGATACAAGGAAGCCTTTGAAAGAGCCACCGACGAAAGAAAAGAAAAAATACTTGAAGTGGGCATTGAGGAATTTTCCTCAAAGGGCTATGAAAATGCTAATATTAATGTAATAGCAAAAAATGCAGGCATAAGCATAGGCTTGATGTACAAATATTTTGCTACAAAGGAGGATTTGTTCATCACCTGCCTTGAGCACGGAATGAAAATTCTTGACGACGCTCTTGAGGAAATTATGCAGTGCGACGATAAGCTACTTGTTAAAACAGAGCGTCTTATCCGCACCACCTGCGCCCATTCAAAGAAAAATGCCAACTATATAAAAATGTATAACGAAATTACAAGTGGGAGAGATTCGGATTTTGCAAAAAATCTTGCAGGAGAAATTGAAGGCTCCACAAGCCGAAAATACATTACCAGCATTGCCCAGGCATTGGCAAAGGGTGATGTAAGAGAGGATTTAGATCCGAGAATGTTTGCGTTTTTCCTTGACAATCTTCTAATTGCACTTCAGTTTTCCTACACCTGCGACTATTACAAGGAAAGATTTAAGATTTACACCGGCGTTGATGTGGAGGAAATGAACGATGAGCAAATAATTAAACAGCTTCTCAAATTTATTGAATCCGCATTTACCTTTGAGAAGAAGTAATACTGATTTTACTAATAGGAGGATATTTATGAGCAAATTTGTTATCACCTACGACATAGGCACAACGGGAATTAAAACCTGTCTTATTGAAATTGATGAGACAATGAAAATTCTCGGCAGTTCAACTGCGGGATACGGTCTTTATGTTGACGACGAAACCGGCTGCAAAGGCGGTGCAGAGCAGGACGCCGACGAATGGTGGGAGGCAATGTGTTCCACCACAAGATCCGTATTTGACAAGGTTCCAAACGTAAAAAAGGAACAGATTGAGGGTATCAGCTTCTGTTCCGCAATGCAGGGACTTGTGCTTGTTGACCGTGACGGAAGGTGCATACGCCGTCCTATGACATATATGGACCAGCGTGCGAGAGACGAGCTTAAAAAGGGCATTGCCCACGGAGTTCAGGTTGCCGGAGCGGAGGTTACAAAGCTTCTAAAATACCTCAAATACACAGGCGCTGTATCATCATCTGTAAAGGATCCTATTTGGAAATACAAATGGGTTGAGGCTCACGAGCCGGAGAATTACAAAAAAATCTACAAGTGGCTTGATATTAAAGAATATCTTATCTGCCGTGCCAGCGGTGAATTTGTTATGACAACCGACTCGGCATTTGCCACACTTCTTTATGATACAAGAAAGGGACACGAGGGCTGGTGCAAGCCTATATGCGATATGGTAGGCGTTAATATCAACCATCTTCCTCCCATAAAAAAATGCACCGAAAAGGTTGGCGAGGTTACTGCCGATGCAGCAAAGGAATTAGGTCTTGCGCCGGGAACAGCAGTTTACGGCGGCGGCGGCGACGCATCACTTATCGGCGTAGGCGCAGGCGCAGTTGAAAACGGTGATACTCATATCTATTCAGGTACATCGGGCTGGGTAGGAACAGTATGCGAAAAGCAGACTGTTGACGCAGGTGCAATGATGGCGGCTATCGTAGGAGCAGATCCCGAATCCTACAATTATTTCGGCGAGCTTGAAACATCAAACAAATGCGTAGGCTGGGTAAAGGATCATCTTGCTCTTGATGAAATCGGTGTATTTCTTAAAATGCACGGCGACTCTGCCGACAGTCTTGAAAAGGTAGAGATTAACCTTTACGATTATCTTGAGGAGGTTATTGATTCAATCCCGGCAGGCTCAAACGGAGTAATATTTACTCCTTGGCTTCACGGAAACCGTTGTCCCTTTGAGGACCCCAACGCTGCCGGAATGTTCTTCAACATCCGCCTTGAAACAGGCAAGACAGAGCTTATCAGATCTGTTGTTGAGGGTATATGCTTCCATATGAGATGGATGCTTGAACGTCAGGAAGCTAAGGTAAAAACATCAAAGGCAATACGCTTCTGCGGCGGCGGTGCATTAGGTGCAACCACCTGCCAAATTCTTTCGGATATTCTTCAGAGAGATATTGAGGTAGTTGACTCCCCGCAAAATATCGGTGCAGTAGGTGCGGCGGCATGTATTGCAGTTGGTATGAAGCTGATTCCCACAATGAAGGATGTTAAAAAGCTTATTCCTGCCAACACTGTTTATCATCCGAACAAGGCAAACAAAGCGGTTTATGACAGAAACTTTGAGGTATTTAAAAATCTCTACAAATGCAATAAAAAGAATTTTGAAATTCTCAACGGTTAGTATAACAGTAATACATAAAAAATTATGAGAAACAGTAAACGGCTTGGATTTAAATCCGAGCTGTTTATTTT
>CAMFRO010000145.1 GCA_945982035.1 uncultured Clostridia bacterium
CGGCAGATTTTGATTTTTCTTCTTGTAATTATAATAATGTTGTGATAGAATACACAGAGAAATTGGGTAACGGTAATAATCCTAAGGAGGCAAAATATGATTACAGCAAGCAATGTAACCGTACAATTCGGCGGACGTACACTTTTTGAAAGAGTTAACGTAACCTTTTCACCGGGTAATTGCTACGGTATCATCGGCGCAAACGGCGCAGGTAAATCAACATTTTTAAAGGTGTTAAGCGGCGACCTTGATCCGCAAAAGGGCAACATAAGTATTACACCCGGCGAGCGTCTTTCCGTGCTTAAGCAGGATCATTTTGCCTATGACGAATACGAGGTTGTAAGAACGGTGCTTATGGGCAACCCACGTCTTATTGAAATTATGGAGGAAAAGGACGCCTTATATGCCAAGGAGGATTTTAGCGAGGAGGACGGTATTAAAGCCGGTGAGCTTGAGGCGGAATTCGCCGATTTAGACGGCTGGAATGCTGAAAGCGACGCGGAATTTATGCTCAATAAATTAGGTGTAAGCGACGAGTATCACTATCTAAAAATGGCAGAGCTTCCTTCCGATTTAAAGGTTAAGGTTTTGCTTGCTCAGGCGCTTTTCGGCAATCCTGACATTCTTCTCCTTGACGAGCCTACCAACCACCTTGATTTGGCAGCTATCAGCTGGCTTGAAAACTTTTTGCTTGACTTCCCCAACACAGTTATCGTTGTATCCCATGACCGTCATTTTTTGAATAAGGTATGCACCCATATCTGCGATGTGGATTACGGCAAAATCACCCTTTACACAGGCAACTATGATTTCTGGTACGAATACACACAGATGCGTCAGCGTCAGGCAAGAGACCAAAACAAAAAGAACGAGCAGAAAATCAAGGAGCTTCAGGATTTTATCAACAGATTTTCCGCCAACGCTGCAAAATCCAAGCAGGCTACCAGCAGAAAGAAACAGCTTGACGCCCTTGAAATGATTGAAATGCCCGTGTCGTCAAGGCGTTTTCCGTATGTTGACTTCAAGCCTGACCGAGAGTGCGGAAACGACCTTCTCCGTGTTGACCACCTTACAAAAACCGTAGGCGACCGCAAGGTGCTTGACGATATTTCATTTGTAATTCACCCCCGTGAAAAGGTAGCTTTTGTAGGCTCCGACGTGGTGGCAAAAACCACATTGTTTAAAATTATCACCGGCGAGCTTGAGCCGGACGAGGGCTCGTACAAGTGGGGCGTTACAACCTCACAAAGCTATTTTCCCTCCGATAACAGCAAGTATTTTGACGGCGTGGAATTATCACTTGTGGATTGGCTAAGACAATATACAACTCAAACGCTTGAGGCGGATATTCGTGGCTGGCTCGGAAGAATGTTGTTTAGCGGTGACGAGGCACTGAAAATGGCAAATGTCCTTTCCGGAGGCGAGCGTGTGCGCTGTATGCTTTGTAAAATGATGCTCAGCGGTGCAAACGTGCTTATTCTTGACGAGCCTACCAACCATCTTGATTTGGAATCAATCACCGCTCTCAACGACGGACTTATCCGTTATCCCGAAACTGTATTGTTCACCTCCCACGACCACCAGTTTGTACAGACCGTGGCAGACAGAATCATTGAAATCAGCGGTGACAAATACATTGACCGCAAGGGCACATACGATGAATTTCTCGCAACCTTTGACGAGGAACAACTCAAAAAATACTAAGCATCAAAAAAAGCACCCGTTTGGGTGCTTTCAGACTGTTGATAAAGTGGTCTGAACCACGTCAAAGTGTTTAAATAATAAAATTGACCTTTTCTACACGCTGAAAGAAAGCACCCAAACGGGTGCTTTCTTCTCTTTCTTCTCTTTTTTCTCTTGCTCCGAATTTATCCAATATCATCATCAAGGTGCTTTGAGGTTACGTCACGGAATATGCCGATGGTTGTTTTTTTGCCGTCGGCAACATCAATAATTTTACGCTTATCCTCAACCACTATGAAGCGTCCGCCCTTTGTTCTGACGGAATAGGTGGTTTTAACCTCTTTTTTCTTTTCGCACTGCTTTTTAATCAGCGCCTTAACCATTGCCGCCTCACGAGGCGTTATAAGATTTTCCAAATCACCGCCGTAGGTGTCAAAAAATTCCGTGCGTGAATAGCCTAAAAGCCGCAGAAAATCAGTTGAAACAACGTCCGTTACCAAAGGTGTTTTTGTGCCTGTGCAGAAAATTGGACCCGGCAGGTTTTTAAACATCTTTATCATTGCGTCGGACTGCTCATCAGCCTCCTCCTCGGCGTTTTTTATATCCGTAATATCGGTGAACATTGCGTGGAAAATAGGGCAGTTGTCGGTGTCGTAACGCTGAATGTCCGCATTGCACTTGCACCAAATATAGCTATCCCTATGCTGAAGCACACGAAATTCAATCTCTATGGGCTTTTTTGTTGCCATTGAATGACCTATCTGCTGAAAAACAACGCTTTTATCCTCCGGATGAATAAGGTCGTCAAATCGGTAATCCCGACTTTCGTAGCTGTTTTTGTCCGTGCCGAAAAGACGGCAGCAGGCGTTATTGAGATAAAGTGCCTGAATGTGCATATTTTGAGTAACCTTAAATAAACAAACGCCTCCTGTTACCAAATCAATAAGGTGATTCATTTCCTTTGCTCTTGCTCTTAACTGCTCCGATTTTTCAACAGAACGGGAAACGTCTGCAAGAGTAAGTCTGCAAAGCGTTGAGCCTTCGTCATTTTGACCGGTGGCGTGAACATATACATATTCTCCGGCTTCGTTTTTTATGTAAAAATTAAAGTAAACATAGGGTGCATCCTTTTTGCATAATTTTCTCATTACCGTTTCCCTATCCTTAGGCTTAATTAAATCGTAGAGAAACAGCTTGCCTTGCTTGATTTTTGACGGATGCACACCTGCAAATTTACTGAAATGGCTGTCGCTGTCTGTTACCTTAAGATTGTCTGCTTTATCTATTACGCAGCTCATAAATTCAACCTCAAAGGCAAGCTCGTCTATATCGTTCAGTTGTATCACTTCCTCGTTATAATCTTATGTAAAGCAGATTACAGAAATCACACCGGATAATTCAATCTATGTTAATTATATCACAATCTGTGCAAAAAGTAAGCAGTTATATAAAGTTTTAATAATTAATTCAAAAAAACAGACAAAAATCAAAATTTCATATAGTATTCTGTCTCTTATACACATCTCCGAGCCCACGAGACGCTACGCTATCGC
>CAMFRO010000146.1 GCA_945982035.1 uncultured Clostridia bacterium
AGCCTTCAGACTGTTGATAAAGTGGTCTGAACCACGCCAAAATATTTAAACAATAAAATCTACTCGTAGGGACTTTTAATGCAAGCTTGCCTTGTTTTCAACGACCTAACAATTTTAAAAGTGGCATAAATTTTGAATTTATGCCACTTTTGGCGTTTTTCGTTTTTTGCTCGGGGGCAGTACCATCGTACAGCTCCCACTCGCAAGAAAACGAAATTCAGCTCCATTTCTCAAAGTCTGTCAGCGTGTAGAAACATATAAATTGACATTTTCTACACGCTGAAGCCTCCCTTTCCTTTGGGAGCCTTGTTGCACTTTCTACATACAAAACTTATGGTTACCGATTACCTTTATTACCGGTCGGGAATGCATAAATGCGTCGTTGGTTTTTGATGCATTGAAGTAATAAATTGCACCGCCGGTAGGGTCCCAGCCGTTAAGCGCGTCCCTTGCGGCTCTTTTGGCAGACTGTGCAACCTCTGCGTACCAGTTGGAATCATTTACACAGGAAAACGCACCCTTTTGATAAACCACACCGCTTAAGGTGTCGGGAAAAGAGGGGTGTGCCACACGGTTAAGAATTACCGCACCTACCGCAACCTGTCCCTCATAGCTTTCTCCCCTTGCCTCCGCAGATATTACCTTTGCAAGAAGCTCTACATCTGCGTCACTGTAGGCAGTGCCTGATGATGTGGAGGATGATGAGCCGCCTAATCCGAGATACAAAAGCGTTGTTTTGCCGCAAACACCGTCGGCTGTTATTCCGCAGCCTCGCTGAAACGCCGTAACCGCCGATTTCGTCTGTGAGCCGTAAATACCGTCAACGGAGCCTTTATAATATCCCAATTCCTTAAGCTTTTTTTGGATATTTTTTACCTCTGTGCCGGTTGAGCCTAATTTTGAAAGGGCGTAGGTGCTTTCCTCTTTAAACACAACGTCGTAAACGGCAAAGGTCGCTCCGCCGAGTCCTGCGATAATAAGAAGTACGATTACAATGTCAAAAATTTTTCTTTTAGTCATATATATCACCACTTTTTTATTTATTCCTATTATTTACCTAACCTATAATATTATTCAGTATAAACGTCAGTGCCGCCCCTGCACCCAACCCCAACGCAATCTGCGACAGGGCTTTTGACAGCTGCTTTACCGTCATTTTTGTTTTTGGAGGTTTTTTTACGGAAAGAGAAAGCTTGCGTGCTTCTTTTTGAAGAGCCTCGGGATTTTTATTCTGTGCCTCAGGGCGTACAAAGAAGATTATTTTTTCAAAATACGGCGACTCTGTGTTTGTCACCTCTAAAATTTGTTTGTTGACTCCTTTAATCATAAAAAATCATCCTTTTCCTGCAAATTATACAATTAGTGTTAGAATTTTGTTAAAAATTTATTCAGATAAATCCCTGTCGTTTTTTGTTTAAAATATGCATAAAATTTTACTTGACAAAGGTTTTTATAACGTATTGTATATTCAACTTTAGCCTATTAGGATTGTGGAAAACGTTGTGGAAATTGTTTAAAACTTACCCTAAAACCCCATTTTAAAGGGCTTTTTTACTGTTGAAAACACTAAAACCCACCGCTTTGCAGTGAGTTTTCAACACTTTACACATAGTTTTCAACATCCGCTAAACATTACAATTTAATGAAAAATTTTTGTGTATTTTGCTATTTTTAACTTTAACACTTGACACAAACGTGATATAATTTTCATATACAAAATGTGATATTATGAGGTAAATGAAATGCACTCAAAAACAGTTGGCAATGATATTGAGGTAACCGGCGTTGAATGTCTTGATTTGGACCTTACCCTTGACTGCGGTCAGGCATTTAGGTGGAAAAGAAATGACGACGGCTCATACAGCGGTGTTGCCGGAGGTTATTTTCTCAACATACATAGAGAAGGTAATAAATTTATATTTAAAAATACCACTAAAGACAGCTTTGATAATTTTTGGGTAAATTATTTTGATTTAAACAAGGATTACAAAAAAATCTGCGAAACGCTTAAACAGGATAAGCTGCTCTGCTCCACCATTGACGAATACTACGGCATAAGAATACTTAATCAGGAGCCTTGGGAGGCACTTTGCTCATTTGTAATCAGCCAGCAAAACAACATAAAGCGTATTAAGCTTATCATTGAACGGCTTTGCAGTACATACGGCGAGGATTTAGGCGGCGGAAGCTACACTTTTCCCTCGGCAGAAAGGCTTGCACGGCTTACTGTGGAGGATTTTGAATCGCTGGGTACGGGTTACAGGGCAAAATATCTTGAAAGGCTTGCCAAGGATGTGGCGTCCGGTAAAATTGATTTGCAGAAAATCAAATCACTTGATTTGGAGGATGCACGCCGTGAGCTGCTTAAAATTTACGGCGTAGGGATTAAGGTTGCCAACTGTGCTTTACTGTTCGGCTTTGGATTTTACAGTGCATTTCCCGTTGACGTATGGATGAAAAGGGTTATGGAATACTACCCCGACGGTCTGCCCGAATGCTTTAAAGGCGTTGAGGGTATTGCCCAGCAATATCTTTTCCACTGGGCAAGAAATAATTTATAATAAAGGATTTTTTATGCAGAAGCTTTTTATTGACTACACGCCGGATGAAACGGTTATACTTGAGGGCGAGCAGGCACGCCACATTGCAAAAAGCCTTAGAATGAAAACAGGTGAAATGCTTACTGTTTGCGACGAGAGCGGTTATGATTACGGCTGTATAATTGACGAAATTACAAAGGATACGGTAAGGCTTAAGGTGTGCTACCGTCAGGCAAGCAACTCCGAGCCTGACTGCAGGGTAACAATTTATCAGGGCGTTCCCAAAGGCTCTAAAACAGAGGATATTATTCAAAAATGCGTGGAGCTGGGCGTTACGAGAATTGTACCTGTGCTGACTGCCCGATGCGTCAGCAGGCCCGACGAGAAGCAGGCTCAAAGGAAAAATCAGCGTTACGCAAAAATTGCCCTTGAAGCCGCTCAGCAAAGCGGACGGGGAATTATTCCGAAAATAGATAATATGACCTCCCTTCAGCAGGCATTAACAGAGGATGATTCCGATTTAAAAATAATTTTTTACGAAGGCGGAGGCAGTCCTCTTACCGAAATTGTTGACAAAAGCTGCAAAAGCGTGTCGGTATATATAGGTCCCGAGGGGGGCTTTGAAAAGGAAGAGGTTGAGCTTGCTCTGTCACACGGAGCAAAAA
>CAMFRO010000147.1 GCA_945982035.1 uncultured Clostridia bacterium
TATTGTTTAAATATTTTGGCGTGGTTCAGACCACTTTATCAACAGTCTGAAGGCTCCCGAATTAAAGGGAGCCTTGTTTTTTTTATATTTCAATTCCAAGCTCGTTGATTTTATCACGAACCTTCAGCCAGTCGGCAAATGCAAGCTCCTTGTTATTGGGATTGCGCAGTATTGCCGCCGGGTGAAATGTACCCATCATAAGCACGCCGTTTTTTTCTATAAATTCGCCGTGCTGTTTTGTTACCTTGAAATCGGGGGATATAAGCTTTTGGGCGGATATTCTGCCTACGCAAACAATAATTTTAGGTCTTATAATTTTAAACTGCTGTCTTAGCCAGTTAATGCACATATCCTGCTCCTCAGGCTTAGGGTCACGGTTTTGAGGAGGACGGCATTTTACCATATTTGCTATATATACATTTTTTTCTCGGCTTAAATCCACGCTTTCAAGAAATTTATCCAGCAGCTTGCCCGACCTGCCTACAAAGGGCATACCCTGTAAATCCTCGTTTTCGCCGGGTCCCTCACCGATGAGCATTATGTTCGCATCTTTTTTACCTGTGCCGAAAACAAGGTTTGTACGTCCTTCGCAAAGGGCGCATTTTGTACAGTTTTCACACTGC
The DNA here is from genome assembly GCA_945982035.1 of uncultured Clostridia bacterium. GTDB lineage: Bacteria > Bacillota > Clostridia > Oscillospirales > Acutalibacteraceae > Eubacterium_R. The sequence goes on from CAMFRO010000147.1 coordinate 624, forward strand.
TTTTGCAATTCATCAAGTGTCAAGTTTATCACTCCTAATAAATATCATTTATATAATATCAAATTTATGGTTGAAAAACAACGCAAATAGGTATAAAATATCAAAGAAATAAATAATAATCCAAAAACGGAGGAATAATTATGGCAAATCAGGTAGTAGTGGAAATTTCCGCTCGTCACGTTCACGTTTCACAGGAGGATTTGGAAACACTTTTCGGCAAGGGATATGAGCTTACCGTTAAAAAAATGCTCTCTCAGCCGGGCCAGTATGCCTGCGAGGAAAGAGTTAAGGTAGTCGGTGCAAAAAGCGAATTTCCGGCTGTGTCAATTCTCGGCCCTGTAAGAAAGGAAACTCAGGTTGAGCTTTCTCTTACTGACGCACGTTCAATCGGCGTTACCGCTCCCGTAAGAGAGTCCGGCGACCTTGAAGGCTCAGGCACATGCAAGCTTGTAGGTCCTGCCGGTGAGGTTGAGCTTACAAAGGGTGTTATTGCGGCAAAGCGCCACATCCACGCAACCACAAAGGACGCTGAGGAAATGGGACTTGAAAACGGCGAAATCGTTTCAGTTGAAATTCCCACCTCTAACGGCAGAAATCTTACCTTCGGTGATGTTGTAGTAAGAGTTTCCGATAGCTATGCTCTCGCTATGCACATTGATACAGACGAGGCAAATGCCGCAGGTATGGCTCCCAACACAATGGGTACTATCGTAAAGTAAAATAATATAATTATAGTATAATCCATAAAAAAGTAACCGCCTAAAAGCACATGCCTTGGGCGGTTATTTTTTATTAATGATCCTCCGGCACATAGTTGCCGTTGATTGTTTTTATTGTTGATACGGTGCTTTCTATCTGCTTTTCCATATCGGAGGAGCCAAGACCTTTTTTTGATACGTATATTACGTTGAAAATATCATCATCGTAATTGCTTGAGCCGTCAAAGAACGGAACCTTGTATGCCTCGTTGTCAAATGTGCTTTTGTAAACGGAGCTATCATTAATATAGTAACGGGTGTAGCCCCATTGGGTTTCGTAGGAAGCCTTGAAGGAGGTTTTAAACTCCTTGCCGTTATATTTTGATATTTTGGAGGTAGCGGTTACGTGGGCACCGTAGTTCTCCTTTTTGTATGTGTTAGAGCAGATATAATATTTATTGTTTTGATACTTTGTAATAAAGTAAATATCTTTTTTGTTGTTAAGCTTGTTTGAAAGCCCCTCGTTTTCGTAAATAAGTGATGCTTTTTCACCGTTCCAGGTGTAAATATCACAAAAATATTTTCCAACCTTTTTGGCGATATAGTTGCCCTCCTTATCCTCGTCACGCTCACGTATGTCTCGCTTATAGATAAGCAAAAGCTCCTCTGTTCCGTCGCCGTCAAAGTCAATAAGCTTTACAACACCTAAGCCGTTAAGGCTTGCAACATTGTTTTTAAACTCAAATTTTGCGCAGCCGTATTTTTCATTATAATCCTGAATTATGGAATAATACGCTCTGTTTCTTCTGGCGGTGTCGGTTTGGCTTGAATTTATATCCTCCGGCGAAAGAGAGCCGAACTCGTTAATGGTATCCGTAAGCCGTTCAACACAATGCTCCGCCTCGTTATGCTGCAAAACTGCAAATCTGATACGCTCAAAATCCTCCTCATTTTCCTTGCCGTTAACGGAGAAAATGCGTGATTCGGTGTCGTAGGTGCAATCGTATTTTTTTGCAAACTGATTACCCTTAAGTCCCAGCAGAGCAACCTTTTTGATGTCGGAGCTGTTGTGGTCGCCGATATAATACTTATTATTCTTACGGTAAACGGTAATCCAGGCACCGTCATTTATATCGTCCGATTGTGCCGCCTTGCCGTGATACATAGGTATAAATTCGTCGTCCTTGTCAAAGCCCCAAACCTCAGCATAATAAACACCGCTGTCGTTATAGCTCAGCAGAAGCTCCGAAACGCCGTCGTTGTTGAAATCCATTTGCCTTGCAAAGCAGAATCCGGTCATTCTGTTACCCTTAATATCGTATTTTGACACAAGATTTTCGTAGGAGCCGGAGCCAAAATCGCTTGAATACTGGGCACATACCTTGGCGGCATTTGCGTTGAAGTCACGGGTATTTTTGTTTTCGCTGTGAATTTGAATACCAAAGGAAATTATAACAATGACGATAATCAGCAGGCTCAACAGTGCGCAGACAACGGTTACAAGACGCTTTTTTGACTGGGAAAGGTCGCCGATGGAAGATGTGGCAAACTCGTCAATTTTATGCTCCGCCGATTTTACGGCAGTATTAACCTTGCCGAAAAGTGAAGAAAAATCAATTTTCTTCTTTTCAGCACGGCTGTCGTCGTCATCAAAATAATTATACCTTTTCAACCCGTCACCTCCCCGTGACAGAATAATGCAGTCAAAATAGGGTAACGGTAATAATCCGAACCACGGTTTATCGTGGCAGATTTGCCCTT
>CAMFRO010000148.1 GCA_945982035.1 uncultured Clostridia bacterium
AAACAATTATTCCTATTACAACAGCGTATCGTCAAGAGAGCTGATAGTACGGGAAAAGCTTAATCCCGACGGTACATTATCGTCAGAGCGTTGCTATCCCAGGTTGTATTTTTATGTAAAACCATAAACGGAAATTCAATTAATCACGGAGAATGTGTTTATGAAAAGAAGGATTTTATCGGTAATATGTGCTTTACTGACGCTAATTTCGTCGGTATTATTTCCTGCTGCCGTATTTGCCGCACAGGAGATTAATTTCAGCGTTGACCATATTACCGTAAACGCCGGAAGCTCAAAAACCGTCAGCGTTATTGCAAATTGCACAAAGCAAAATCCCGAGGATTACAACTGGAGCAGCAGTAATCCGCAAACTGTCGTGGTTTCCAACGGAAAAATTACAGGTCTGCGCAGGGGCAAGACGATTGTTACCGCCGTGAAAAAAGGCAGTAAAAAGGTTTACGCACAATGCACCGTAAATGTTACCGCAGATTATAATGTAAATCCCCAATCTGCACCGTATAAAAACAAATACATCTCATACAGAACCTATAACGAAAAAACGAAGCAGTATTATATGCTCCGCTCGTATCTTGAAAGGCTGGAGGCTACAAACGGTGGAACCCTCACCCTTGAAGCAGGCGAGTACGATGTTACCAATGTGCTTTATCTTGCAAGTAATATTACGGTAAAGCTCAGCGACGGTGTTGTGCTTAACAAAACTGATGACACGGACACAAAAAAGCTAATTCCCTCCCAATCCTTGTTTCAAGTGGTTGCTCCGTCACAGGCTGAGCTAAAGCACAACGGATATAACGGTGCAAAGAATGTTAAAATTCTCGGCGAGGGAGATTCGGTTATTGATATGTCTCAAACCGGAAACGACAAAAAATACGCTTGTATCGTAGCGGGGCACTGTAAAAATATCACCGTAAGCGGTATAAAATTTAAAAACCTTCAGTATGGTAATTTTATTGAAGCGGTTGCCGCCTCAAATGTTTATATAAGCAAGTGCAGCTTTGTTAACAACGAGTCTATTCTTGAAAAAATCGTAAGCTTCTCCAACGACGGAAAAGATAATATGAGTGTTTCGGGCATTAACATTGATGCTCCGGACAGGAGAACAGGAAGCTTTACTCAAAGCTGGACCTCCTATGACTGCACTCCGTGCAAAAGCATAACCGTTGAAGAATGTAAATTTAAAAATGTCAGCCGAGGTGTTGAAAGCGACAGATATACCGAGAATAAGGCTCATACAAATATTAAAGTGAGCAAATGCCGATTTGACAGTATTGCCTCTTATGCGGTTTATATGCTTAATTGGCAAAGTCCGGTAATTACGGAAAACAAGGTTTCGTCCTGCGGAACAGGGGACGCCGGTATAAAAGGAACGTCCCGTGCGGTAGTGGGGCAGGGCGTTTCAAGTCCAATTATTGCGGATAACGAGTTTGAAAATTGCGAAAGCATAATGCGTTTTACTCCCGCACTTAGCAGTTGCGGTTATACAAGAATTGATAACAGCATAACCAAGGAAGAGTATCAGCGAATCGCAGATAGCAACTATTCGGTTAATAATTCCTATAAAGCAAGGGCGTTGTCCGTGTCACAGGGATTTTTAAAAAACGGTAAGCCAAATTACAAATCGGTTTATCCTAAATTACATTTTGCAGAAAAAACGGAGGAGAGATAATGAAAAAATCCATTTCGTTAATTTTAGCGGTAATTATGGCTTTTGTATTGTTCGGATGCAGTGCAAAGGAGGAGGCACCCACAACCACCACAACAGAAACAACCACTCAGCCGCCTGCGGTAGTAAATCCGCTGACCGGCGAAGAAGGCTACAACAAGAATGCAGTTGACGTGCGTCCTGTTGCAATAGTTGTAGAAAATGCGCCGGCGGCACGTCCTCAGTGGGGACTTTCTACTCCGGATATTATAGTTGAAGGCGAGGTTGAGGGCGGAATAAGCCGTATGCTTTGGCTCTATGCGGATTATACCTCCGTTCCCGAAAAGATAGGTCCAATACGTTCCGCAAGGCCGTCATTTGTTGAATTCAGCGAGCTGTTTGATTCTATTTATATTCACTGGGGCGGAAGTCACAGCAAGGGCGACTATATCGGCGGCTACGGCAGAATTAAGCGTGACGATGTTGACCATATTGACGGTATGGACGGCGGCGAGCTTTTCGGCAGAGATACAACACGCAGTGTTTCATCGGAGCATAGAGGTATTCTTAAGGGCAAAAAGCTGCCCTCTGCTATTGACAAAAAAGGCTTTAGAACAGAGATAAACAGCTCTGATTTCACAAAGCTTTCCTTTAATGATGATGTTACAAATGCAGGAGCTCAGCAGGCGCCAAAGGTTAATGTAAAGTTTTCATCACGCACCGATACACGCAAATTTACCTTTAACAGCGAGGACAAAATGTATCATACCTCCGACTGGAAGGACGATGTTAAGTTTGAGAACATCCTTGTTTTAAACGATAAAACAACATATATCACAACGCCTTACAAGGGCTCTACAACCACCTATCTAAATTACACACTTGACTCCGGCGACGGCTATTATATCTCTAACGGAACAATGATTCCGATTAAATGGAGTGCAGATGATACTCTCAAAATCACTGATGAAAATTCAAAGGAAATCAGTCTTAATCAGGGCAGAACATACATTGCACTTGCCTCTTCAAACAACGGAGGAAAAATCACATTTGAATAACTCAGACTGTGATAAATGGTCCGGACCACACCGAATACTAATGATTAAACCACCGCAGAATTAATTCTGCGGTGCTGTTTTTTATAGACATAATTTTTATAAATTGTTTATTATTTTTAGTTTGACATTGTTGCATGTTAAATATATAATAAAAATGAGTTAAAATGTAATTTTAAAATATGAAGGAGAATGTTATGAGCAGTAAGATGTTATCAAAAAAGATACCGGCTGCCGTTATGGCAGTTGTAATGATGCTTACCATGTTTGCGTTTACCGGATTAATCGGTG
>CAMFRO010000149.1 GCA_945982035.1 uncultured Clostridia bacterium
TTGCTTAAAATTTAATTTTCTACCAATTAGGCTGTTTTTGTACTGTCTGCACAATATGGGGCAGTTTATATAGACAGGGTGATTTTTACCTATTCTAATTTATTTTATTCTCGTTGTGTAGAATAATTTATATCAACGGATTTTTTAAATAATTTATAATCGTACTGCGGTCTCCATTGGTCGCCTGTTTCAACCTTGCTGAATTCTTCCTCGCTCAAGGGTGTATTAATAGCGGTAATACCCTTAAGCTGATCATCCTCCTTATACACTGCATCCCAAAAAGCGTGATGGCCTATGTATGTTACCGAGCCGGGAATATAGAGGTATTTAAGCTCTCTGCAATAATAGAAGCAGTCCGAGCCTATATATTCAAGTCCCTCAGGAAGAGAATTATAGACTGACTTCATAGAAGAAATAGACTTGTATGTAACATCGGTTATCGGCTTATCTGTTGTGTAGCTGTAAACATTACGCAATACTGTATTTTTGAAAACAGCCATTGTTTCCATTGTTTTTACGCCCTCAGGAATGTACAAATCGGTTATATTTGAATATGCAAAAGCGAGCTGACCTATTTTGGTGACAGTGGAGGGGATAATGTAGGTTCTTATTTGCTTGTTGTATTCCTCAAAGAATGCTTCATCGTATTTCTCGGTGGTTCCCCAAAGCTCCTCCATCGGATTTCCCTCGTCATCAACAAGATTGTCGTAACCTAATTTTGCTCTAAGATATTTGTCGTGGTCGTTAGGATAGAAAACAACCTCTGTTAAATCCTTATCATAAATTACTCCGTCTAAATCGCAGTAATAGGGATTTTCGTCATCAATCCATACATTTTGAACCCACCAGCAGCTGTAAATGGACTTTCCGTCAATTTTCTTAATATCCTTACCAAATGATATGGAATTTAAGGTTTCATCACAGTTAAAGGCGTATTCGTTAATTACCGAAATCGGCTTTGTTGTATCCTTTTTGCCTGTTTCCAAATCAACCACATAATCAATAGTTACCTCAGTCATATCTCCGGGATTTGAAAACTTAACAAGCTCGTACGTTCCGTCACCTAAATCCTTGTATTCGTATGTGTCATTATGAACGGCTCGTACTGAGAAAAATATTGATAACCCAATAGCAATAACAAGAACAATAACTACTATTATCTTGTTTCTTTTAGCATTTTTAAACGGTTGGTTGATATGGGGTGCCTGGAGTCCTTCAATTTGATAGCTCCAAATTTCATCGTCCGGAATGTCAAGTGTGTATTCCGGTGCGGTTTCCCGTTCCTGCTTTGCTTCCTCTGAAAGAAAATCATCGTTTATTTTAGCATTGTTTTTCTTCGATTTTTTCATACCGTCACCTCCTGTGAAACTTCTTCATCCTCTGTATCGGCAGGAGGCTCCTCGGTGCTTTCGCCTTCGTACTGCTTTCTTGTTACTTCTTCACGTCTGCGTAAAACCTCCATAACCTTATTCTGCTTGTCATCGTCATAATCCCAAAACAGATAAGGAATTGTCATAAGGAGATAGCCAACAATATCAAATATAATGGGAACAACAATTATTTTTGTTCTTGATGAGTCAATAAACAAAACATCCCAGTTACTGTTAAAGCCGTATTTAAGCAGAAGTACCGGTATAATAAGGCCCACAAATGATACTATCGGTCCTGTAAACCAGCCAAAAACGCCGGAGAAGTTTTCAAGCCTTTCGCCTGAAAGGTACATCTGATAGTCGTTAACACGAACATCCATATCGTGAGATACGGACTTTGGAACAGTTTGGAACATTTCTGTTACAAATAGCATAATAATACTTAATGTTCCGCAAAGCATAAGATTTTCTCCACAGAAAAGATAGCAGCATACAATAACCGAATAGCAAACCGCTCTTGAAAGCTGATAGAATATCATAATCTGCTTGTACGAAAATCTCTTTATAAAATACGGAGTGAAAAAGTCCGGCGGTGTTCCTGCAAAAGAAACAAGTGCAACAATTAGGCTATATGTAAGACCGCTTAGACGGAAGGTATAAAGATAAAGCACTGTTGTAAATGCAAGCATACCGTTACCAAGTGAGTCCAAAAGACCGACAATGGTTTGAATCCACTTGTATTTGTTACGCATTACACCGAACATACCGTCCCAAAAGCTGATTTTAACCTTCTTTTCCAACGGCGGCTGAGGAATACGCTCCTTAACCTTGCCGGCAAAAATCATCGTCAGTATGGCAGAAACGGTAAATGTGATAGGAATTATGTATTTGAATACTGCAATATCAGCCCATTCATCCTTGCACATACCGATAAATACAGGCAAAAGAATGGCAAGAATTGACTGTGCAAGGTGTGAAAGCTTTATTGGAAATGTTCTTACAAATATTCTTTCACGTACATTAGGACTGCAGTTTTGAGCACAGGTTTCAAGATTGTTGTTAAAGCCGAAAAGGTTGTAAATAGAGAACAGGAGATTAGCAACCCAAACTCTTGTTGTTACATCTGTAATTGTAGTGTAGAAGGGAAGCCAACCGAGAAGAAATACCATAATGATTTTCGGCAGAAAATCACAGTAAAGTGAATATTTATATCTGCCGAATTTAGGTACAAGCTTTTTACGCCAGAAGATATTTCTTGCGCCTGCCCAACCGTTCCATAAAATGTGTGTTCCAAGAATTTTTATAGCCGACGCAGCGCTGATGCCCTCAAGACCGTTAAGATATGCAACCAGACGGTTTGACGGGTCAAGCATAAACGAAAAGTCGCCTACAATCATATATATTCCTATTCCGATAAGAGCAAAATAGAGAATGTTGAATTTGCGCTCGGTTTTCTTTGGAAGAAATCCCAGGTTGTCATTAATCACCCAGCCTATCATTGTCCAAATGTAATTAAGCGGCATATTGATTAGGGCAATTATTGAAAATGTTAAATACGGCAGCTTGTAATGATACATCATCAAATAACAGCTTGCCGC
>CAMFRO010000150.1 GCA_945982035.1 uncultured Clostridia bacterium
GCCTTCGTCGGCAGCGTCAGATGTGTATAAGAGACAGAAACAATATATAATTTTATTTCTGGGCATAATAAATTTAGGTGATTTTTTATGTCGGAAAATGAAGCAAATAGAGAAAATCAACAGGAGCAAGCGGCGGAATCTGCGTATGAAACAGGTTCTATTACTGTGCAGAAAAACGGGCATTTCATCCATTGCCTGACTATAATCGGTCAGATTGAAGGACATTATATTCTGCCCAGCCAAAATAAAACAACAAAGTATGAGCACGTTATTCCGCAATTAGTAGCTATTGAGGAGAGCAAGGAAATTGACGGCCTTTTAATTATTTTAAATACCGTTGGCGGTGATGTTGAGGCAGGACTTGCTATTGCTGAGCTATTGTCAACAATGTGCACGCCCACAGCATCTCTTGTGCTTGGCGGAGGTCACTCAATAGGTGTACCGTTGGCTGTAAGCTGTAAGAGGAGCTTTATAGTTCCCAGTGCAACTATGACAGTGCATCCTGTCAGAATGAACGGTACTGTGCTTGGTGTTCCGCAAACTCTGTCTTATTTTGAAAAAATGCAGGACAGAATTGTTAATTTTGTGGAAAGTAATTCTAAAATAAGCTCCGACGATTTTAGGAAGCTTATGCTGAAAACAGGGGAGCTTATAATGGATGTTGGCACCGTTCTTGATGGTGAAGGAGCCGTAGAGTGCGGTTTGATAGACGAACTTGGTGGTTTAAGCGACGCTCTTGATTTTCTTAATAAGACTATTGTGGAGGGACAGGAATGCTCTACACAATAATTAACCTTGATGATGTGTACTATAATTTTGAAAATAAGATAACAAGCGGCAGTGCTGCATCAAGCAATCCGTATGACTATATAAGGCACGGATATTTCATTGATAATGCGTCGCTTTTCGGAGGAATTGATAATGTCAGTTTTAACTGCGATAATACAGGCTATATTACAGGCGATAACATGGGTGTTTCCCGTAAGTGAGTCAGGTCATTCTTCACTGTTTCACGATTTTTCCGACAGGTATTCCGGTGCCTGCTCGGCAATAACGGGAGTAATACATATCGCAATCGCTGTTGGTATAGTTATTGCACTTCGTAAAGTATTTTTAAGCCTTTCTAAAGAGTTTGTAAATACGTTTCCCGATATATTTAAAAAGAAATTCAGTTTAAAAAATGCCTCACCTGCAAGAAGCTTTATGCTGATGACCGTGCTTTCCTTTGTGCCTATGCTTTTGTGGCTTATTCCTGCAGGGGATTACGGTACATTTTATAATCTTCTTCGCTCAACAGGATTTAACGGTACTGTTTTAGATGACGGATTGTTTTTTATAATTACCGGTCTGCTGATGCTGGCGGCGGCTAAACAGCTTTCAATAGCACGCAATAATAAGAATATCAGCATAGTCTGTGCTTTGGTTGTGGGTTTTGTCTGCGTTTTACTTGTTCCTGTTGCAGGACTTTCACCGGTTGCAGGAATTTTTGCCGTTACAATGCTTATGGGCGTGTCAAAAAAGCTTGCATTTAGATATTGCTTTGTAATGAGCGTTCCCTTATTAATTGTTACAGGTATTGTTGAAATTTGTATTAGCGTTACACCTGCAGGTATTGTATCAATAATTTTAGCACTTATTATTGCTGCTGCAGTAACGGTTTTAGCAGTTAAAATACTGCTTTGGATGATAGAAACGGTTAAAATCAAATATTTTGCAATTTATGATTTTGCAATAGGAATTATAGCGTGTATTATTGGAATTTTTGAAATTGCATTAAAGTAAGAGAAGGTAACTATGGCTGAAAAAAAGAAAAACACTTCTGCCTCAAGAAAAGGCGGAAATTCAAACAGAAATTACGGTGCAAAAAAATCAGCGCCAAAAAGGAAAACCAAGGCTGAAATGATTGCAGAACAGGAGGCAATGGAGCAGCGCAGTAACGAAGTCTCAAGAGTTGTGGGCATTGTTATATTTGCACTGTCCGTTTTGCTTTTCTTTATTGCGGTTATTTCCGGTGACGGACTTTGGACAATTCTTCATGATTTTTATATTGGCTTGTTTGGTTGGTTTGCCGCTATAATATTCCCGATTTTATGCCTGTTGTATTCAATATTGTACGTTAAAAATCCCGAAAAGAAAATGACCTATGAAATAGTTTCAATAGTCATTCTCGTTTTGCTTCTGTCAACAATTATACATATTTTTATTAATCATAACGGTGACGAATTTAAAACGGCAGTAACACAGTCATATTCGCAGGCACCGTCTCAATTTAACGGTGGTCTTTTTGGCGCATTGTTCGGCTGGCTTTTGCTGACTCTCGGCAAAGCGCCTGCAATTATAGTTGACTTAATACTGATTTTTGTTGATGCTATGCTCCTTTCACGAAAAACCGTTAATCAGTTCCTTAAAAACACTGCTAAGCCTGTTCAAAAGGTTGTTGAAAAGGCTGCACCTTATATTGAGGAACGACGAGAAAGACGTAACAACAATATTGATATTTATCTTGATGAAGAGCAACCTCAGCAGGAGGTGCTTGACGGCTCCGTTAGGGATAATATGTCCAATATTAATCAACCCGAAGAACAGCCGGAGGATGAAACCGACGCTGTTATACGTATGATGAAGGAGTCAAGCAAAAAGAGAAGGTCTAAAAAGACAGAAGAAAATAAGGAAGAGCATACAGAAGAAAAGGAAGAGCAAAAGAATAATAAAGAAACCGAAAAGGATGATATTAAAGACGCTAAAGACTTTGAGGTACCTGAGGAGAATTTAATTCCCACGGAAAATCAAGAGATTTTACCGCCTGTCAGTTTGCTGAAAAAAGCAGGGAAGAGCAAAATTTCTTCAGTAGCCGATAATAACAAAACGGCTCAGCTTTTAATTGAAACACTTAATTC
>CAMFRO010000151.1 GCA_945982035.1 uncultured Clostridia bacterium
CCTTGCATTCAACATCATTAACAATCATTCTGAGTCTGTCGCCCATATCAACAAGGGTAACAACTATTGCAGAGCCGGTCTGTGCCTTAAACACCAGACGTGCAGGGTCCTCCCTGTCACCTATACCAAGAGGATGAACCTGGATTTTTGGCTTGCTTTTTGCAATAGTTGGACAAACCTCCAGCATGTGAGAGCCTAAAAGCATTTCGTTGCCCGGTTCAAAATGATAGGTATAATCCTCCATAAAAGCAGTACCGCCATTCATACCCTCGGACATAACCTTCATAATTCTTGTCATAGCGGCAACCTTCCAGTCACCCTCGGCACCGAATCCATAGCCCTGACGCATCAAATCCTGTGCGGCAAGTCCCGGAAGCTGTCTTAGTTGCTGTAAATCCTCAAAGTTTGTATGGAAAGCACCAAATCCCTCTTTCTCAAGGAATTTTTTAAGTGCAACCTCTTCCCTCGCCTGATACCTGACTGCCTCAATGTTATCGGTATCCATATCGTAGTATTTGTCATATTCAGCCATTTGAGCATCAATTTCGCTGTCGGTAACCTCGTTAACAAGGGTGATAATATCACCTACGCCGAAGTGGTCAACCTGCCATCCAAGCTTAATCTGCGCCTCAATTTTATCGCCATCGGTTACGGCAACATTACGCATATTATCACTGATACGAAGGACGCGGAGCTTTCTTGACTCCATTGCGCCCACTGCTGCACGCATCCAAACATCAATTTTGTCGGTAACATTTTCGTCCTGCCAGAAGCCTGCAACAACCTTTTGCTTCAGTCTCATTCTGGCGGCTATGTAGCCGTGCTCTCTGTCGCCGTGGGCAGACTGATTAAGATTCATAAAATCCATATCAATGTCATTCCATGGAATATCACGGTTAAACTGTGTATTTACATGCAAAAACGGCTTTTTAAGAGCGTTAAATCCTGCTATCCACATTTTTGACGGTGAAAAAGTATGCATCCAGGTTATAACGCCTGCACATTTTTTGTCGTCATTTGCATTTTGCATAACGTCAAGTATTTCACCGGCAGTTTTAACACAGGGCTTTGCAACCACCTTGCAGGTAAGCTTTTTACTCCAGAAATCAGCAATTTCCTTTGCGTGAGAATCTATTGTTTCAAAAATCTCTTCTCCGTAAAGATGCTGAGTTCCCACAACAAGCCAAAATTCATAATCTTTAACTGCCATACATTTTCTCCTTTAAATATTCTCTGCCGCCGTCTTTTCAACGGCAAGACCTTTTTTATATAGTTTCATATATTTTTCAAAGCCGTCGGCGTCGTTTTTATCCGGCTCAACAGTAGTGCTTTCGCAGTCTGCAAAAACACTCTGCGACAGATAATCATCAAGGGCTAATCCTTTTGATTCAACACTGTATCTTGCAAGAATTGCCATACCCCAGGCACCGCCCTCACCGGCAGTTTTGTTAACGGTAACAGGCGTGTTCATTGCACCTGCCATAAGTCTTTGCCCTACTAAAGGTGTTTTAAACAGTCCGCCGTGTCCCATAAGACAATCAATTTTTACGCCCTCGTTATCAAGAATTTCCATTCCGATTTTAAGGGAAGCCATTGCAGAATAAATCTGACAACGCATAAAATTATTAAGGTTGAAATTACAGTCCTGCGTTCTTACAACAAGAGGTCTGCCGTCGCTGATATGAGTTACCGGCTCACCTGAAAAATAGTTGTAGGAAATGACTCCGCCACAGTCGCTGTCGCCGTCAAGAGCGCAGCTATAAAGCAAATCGTAAATCTGCGGCTTTGTTAATCTGCCGCCACTGAGGGATGAAAACTGCGAAAACAGGTTTACCCAGTAATCAAGGTCTGTACAACAGTTATTGCAATGTACCATAGCAACGGGAAGACCCACGGGTGTAGTAACCATATCAATTTCTTCATAAACCCTTGAAAGCTGTTTTTCAAGGACAATCATAGAAAATATAGAGGTACCCGCAGAAACGTTACCTGTTTTAACCGTAACACTGTTAGTGGCAACCATACCTGTACCTGCGTCTCCCTCGGGAGGACACATAGGAGCTCCGGCATTAAGATTACCGGTTGGGTCCAAAAGCAAGGCACCCTCTTTTGTAAGGTATCCTGCATTGTCGCCTGCTTTAAGCACCTTCGGCAAAATGTCCTTTATATTCCAATCAAAGCCTTTCACCTCGTCAAGAGCTGAAAACCTATCAATCATAGACAAATCATAGTTGCAGGTATTACTGTCAATAGGAAACATACCTGACGCTTCCCCCACGCCAAGCACCTTTTCGCCCGACAGCTTATAATGAACATAGCCTGCAAGGGTAGTCAAAAAGGCAATATCCTTTGTATGCTCCTCACCATTAAGAATTGCCTGATACAAATGGGCAATGCTCCATCTTTGAGGAATGTTAAAGCCGAAAAGCTTTGTGAGTTTTTCAGCGGCTTCACCGGTTATAGTATTGCGCCATGTTCTAAAGGGACAAAGCTGATTATCCTCAGCGTCAAAAGGCAGATAGCCGTGCATCATTGCAGAGAAGCCCAATGCAGACAAATCGGTGATAACTGTACCGTATTTCTCTTTTACCTCTTTATTAAGATTTGCATAAGCGTCCTGCAGCCCCGACCATACATCGCTGATATCGTATGTCCAAACGCCGTTTACAAGCTTATTCTCCCAAGTGTGAGAGCCGGAGGCAACGGGATTACAGTTTTCGTCCACAAGAACAGCCTTTATTCTTGTAGAGCCGAATTCAATACCTAAAGCCTCTTTACCGTTAATTCTGTACATAGAGTCCCTCTCAATATTTATTCTCTGTTATTCCTGTCTCTTATACACATCTCCGAGCCCACGAGACGCTACGCTAT
>CAMFRO010000152.1 GCA_945982035.1 uncultured Clostridia bacterium
GCGTAGCTATGAATGAAATTAAAAGCTTAAGTGCAAGCTTAGGCGGTTTAACAACGACCTCAACATCGTCTTTACCGGGCCACTTGAATTTTGACTTGAAGTTTTCAATTACTTCATCAGCATCATAATCCATATTAGGCATTTTGTTGTCCATATATTCTCTCCTTGTTTTCTAAATAATCAGCAAACGCTGTTCTCATATTATACATTATATTAATATATTAAGCAAGGCAAATAAAAAAATATAACAAAAAATTCAAAAAGGCAGTCTCGCAAATGCGAAACTGCCTTAGATTTATGATTTGGATTAACCGATAAGGGTTACGCCCTTACTTGACTGGAGATATTCTGCTGATGCAGGATATGTCCACTTCATTGTAACAGTAAGGCTTGCGCTCTTATCTTTAAGAACTGCAACGTTTGCATGTGTAACTGATACATAAGCAAGCATTACATATTCACCGCTCTTAATCTCTTTTGTCTTTGTGTCAACAGTAACAGTTGCTACACCGCCGTGGTAGTTAACCTTACAGTTATCTGCGGTAGTACCCTCAGCCCATGTAAGAACTGAAATGCTGTCAACTGTCTTGTCAATAGCGCCAAGTGACTGGAATACGTGGCCCTGTGCGTCCTTACCGGGAGCACTCATATCAACAGCTTTAGGCTGAAGCTTGATTGTGATAGTGCCGTCGCCGTTGTCGGTAACATTTGCTGTTACGAGATCATCAGCAACAAGTCTGCTTGTTGTAAGAGGTTCACCGGCGCCGTCCCACTCGTCTGTGTCAAGCTTAGGATCTCTGTTTGTACTTGGAACAAGACCGTTAAGACCTGGAGAATAAAGACCGCCTACGATACCGGGAACAAGGTTATCAATCATTGAGTTTGATGAACCGTCAATAAGAATATCGCCAACCTGAAGGTCCTCTTCACCGAGAAGCTTGTAATAAGTCTGGGTGTTGCCTTCCTTGTCTTTATACTGAGCGGTAAGAGTCTTTGAATAGTTGTATGCTTCAACATAGAAATTAGCAACATCTTCAACTGACTGGAAATCAATTCCGCCGTATGTACCTGCTTTAAATTCATCAATAACAGGCTCGTCATAATTGACATCTTCGCCTTCGCCCTCTGCGCCGCCTGCATTCTGCCATTCGCCGGATTTAACCTCCTGAATAGCCTGAATTGTACCGTTTGTTACGTAATTAATCTTAGCACAACCGGCAAGTGATAATACAAATGCTACCACCAATGCCAGGCATACTAATCTTTTAATTGCTTTCTTCATAGTGGGAATCCCCTTTCAACCGTTATAATATGTTCATTAGAAAACATTACATTCTAAATTTATTATAAATTGAGCAAAAAGTCAATAGGTAATTGTGAATAAATCGTAAAAGATTTGAATTTTTAGTTAAAATTTTTAAATTTGTGGTAAATTTCACTGCATATTATGATGTATTTATACTAATTATTATTGTTATTGAAATTGATTTGTGCTATAATCTCAAAAAAGGGAGGTATCATTATGAGATGTAAAAACTGCGGATCTGAAAATGATGATAATTTATACATTTGCCAAAACTGTGGCTCGCCACTGTATAACGAGGATGATTTGGATGATACACAACAGGCTCAACCCATTGAGGAGCCGATAAGAAGAAATTCCAATCGTCAGGCTGAGAAAGCAAAAGCGGAAGAAAAGAAAAAGCAGCAGACAATTATAATTATTGCCGTGCTTTCCGTTTTGCTTATTGCCATAATAGCCGGTGTTATCATCGCAGTGGCAAATTCAAGCAAGGATGACGAGGCTACTTCCGAATCCACATCAATTACAACCGAGACCACTACCGAAGAGGAAAGTGCTTACTACACCACCGAACCAACTACTCAAACCACTACCGAATCCACCACAACTACAACAACTACCACAACTACGCAGGCACCGACATTTAACGTAAGCCTCAGCAGTAACGAAGGCGGTGAGGTTGAGGGTGACGGCTCTTACAAACGAGGAGAGCACATCACTGTTATCGCACGTCCCGACGACGGATACGAGTTTGACGGCTGGTACAAAGGAAGCACAAGGGTATCAAAGAATACCAAATATACTTTCACCGTAAAAGAAGATACTCAGCTTGAGGCTGTTTTCACTTATGTAGGCTTTCCGGAAGAGCCTGTTGAAGGCGAGGTTGTTGAACCGTGAGCAGAAGTGAAAGGGCAAAGCGATATTTTCAAAGCGGATACAATTGTTCTCAGGCAGTAGCAATGGCTTTTTCCGATTTAATCGGTATGGATGAAAAAGCCATTGCCCGTATAGTCAGCGGTTTTGGAGGCGGAGTAGGCAGAATGAGAGAGGTCTGCGGTGCAGTGTCCGGTATGACCTTTGTGCTATCGGCACTTTACGGCTATGACGATGCAAAGGATTACGAGAGCAAAAAGAGAATTTACGTTGAGGTGCAAGCTCTTGCAAATAAATTCAAAGAGGAGAACGGCTCAATAGTATGCCGTGAGCTTTTAGGATTAAACACACAGGGCGCCGACTCCCCTGCCCCTGAAAAACGCACGGAGGGTTATTACAAAAAACGCCCCTGTGCCGAGCTTGTTGAGTACAGTGCGGCTATTTTGGAGGATTATATAGATAACCGCACATTATAATGATAAAAAAAGTCTTGCATTTTAAATTGTAATGTGTTATAGTATTTGAGCAAAAGCGATAGCAAATGCAAATGCGCTGCTAGCTCAGTTGGATAGAGTGACTGGCTACGAACCGCAAGGTCGATTTGTGTACAAACTGCTAACATTTTAATATTTTTGCTTACTCGCGCTGCTAGCTCAGTTGGATAGAGTGACTGGCTACGAACCAGTAGGTCG
>CAMFRO010000153.1 GCA_945982035.1 uncultured Clostridia bacterium
TTATATCATCACCGTTTTGCTGAGCACTTGAAAGACATAGGTACATATACGGAACATCTCCGCCACCGCCATCGCCTAAATACTTTGTAATTTTTCCGTCCTTGTAATAAACCGTATTATATGTCAGTGTATTGTAGCCTAAAAAATTTGCGTATTCATCATTTTCCGAATATATATCAAAATCAGTCAGTTGATATTCAATATCATCTCCAAAAATGTATTTTATCATTTCTTCTTCATTTTTGGAATCTGTGCAAGCAGAATAACCTTTTCCCTCGGTTACGGAATCATAATTTTCAACAAAAAGATTTTCGTTCTTATGAGAAGAATAATCCAAATGACCAAAAGCAATAGCAAGTATCATTTCGTTGGAAAGCTCGTCGGATTCAAAGCTTCCGTTACTGAAAATTGTCGGATATATATAGCCTGCATATTCTATCTTATCAACAAGCTTTTCAACCGTTTCACTATGGATGTCAAGCTCTTTTGCTTCTTCGCTTGACTCAACATCCTCAAAATCATCATCCTCGTAATCGTCGGTGACTTCAAAATCCTTAGTGACATCAAGGGTTACAGGCTCGCCCTCGTAATCCTGTACAATTTTGATTTTCTTGAAATAAATTGTATCACCCTTGCCGTTAAGGCTTTTTATATTTACAAAATATATGCCGTCCTCTAAATCCTTAAGCTGATATTTGTTATTCGGCTTGATTATTTCTTTTGAAACAATTTTATTTTTACTGTTCTTGATAACAACGCAGTAATCCTCCTGGGAGTCGTTGTAAATAACCGAGTCTGCCGCTATTGCCGTAATATTGCTATTATGTATAATAACGCTTGTAACGGCAATAACTATGGCTAAAAGCACCGCCGCCGCAGAAATTATTGCAATTCTTATGGTTTTCTGCTTGCCGTCGTTAGCCTGTGTTACCGCCGGAGCTGTTGGTGACGTTGGTGCATTTGGTGTAAAATTGTAATTTTGGTAAGCCGGTATCGTAATAGGATTGCCGCAGTTTGGGCAATAGGGAGTTGCGTTTACTTCGCGTCCGCATTTGCTGCATTTCATAGTTGAACCCTCCAAATAACAATTGTTTAAACCTTATACTCTCTGAAAATTGAAAGATAGTCAGAGGACAGATTTTCGTCATTGTTTGATATTAAATCAGTGGTGATGCATACAAAATCACTACCGATTTTTCGTGTTGCAATCGTGTAGCGTTTATCTGTACCGTTATTAGTGTAAACGCAATCGGTACACAAATATGTACTGCCTGCTACCTGCAGCTCGTATAAATCGCCGTGGCTGAAATCATCATACATATCCTTTTGCCTTTTACAAAGCATACTAATAATTTGCTTTGCATTTAAATTCTTTTTCTCGTTTGACTCAAACAAAGCAAGCTGTATGCTTGTTTTTGTCTTTTTATCTAAAATGCATGCGTCATAATACAACTTTCCGTAATGATTAGAGTAAACCGGCTTTGATTTGCTAACCTTTGCGTTAACAAGCTGTGCTGCTTCCTCAGCATCTAAAAAGCTCCAGTCGTCCGAGGGCAGATTGAACATAATACCGGCAAATGAATTGTAATAGGCGTTTTCCTGTATCTCGCCGAGAGAAAATTCAGCTGCTTCCTCCGTTGTTTTATCCGCACCGGATTGACCGTCTTCCTCCTGCTGAACCGCAGAGGATTGTGCTGTATCAATTGTGTCGGGCTCTTTGCTCTCCTGCACAACGATAATTCCGGCAATAACTATTATTACCACTGAGAATATTGCTATAATTAACGATACTGTCTTTTTGTCCTTCATTAGAAAATCCCCTCGCTATATAATTTAACACACTAAGATTATAGCATAATAAGTATATTGTTACAACACTAAGGCAGGGTGCTTTTGCAAAATTTGCAGTATTCTGCGGCGAGGTGTTGACAAAATTGCCCAAATAGTTAATAATGTTATTAAACTATATTTACATAAGGAGCACCCCGAAATATGAAATACTGTATAAATTGCGGAGCGCAGATTAACGATAACGAAACCGTTTGCCGTGTTTGCGGTGCCGTTCAAAACACCTATGATAATAACCCCTATTCCAATTATTCTAATCAGAATTCACCTGTGCAGACGACGCCTAATACAACACCTCCCCGCAAAAGCAATACTGCCGTTGTTGCAATTATTGCTGTCTCAGTTGTGATTGTTGCAATTATCGCCGCCGTTGCAGGTGTACAGATTTCAAAGAATAACGCTGAGCCGGAGACGGTGACGGTTACCGTTACCCAGTCAACAACTGCCCAACAAACCGAGAAGGAAACCACGGAGGAAAAAACCACCGTTATCCAGCAGGGTAATGTTTACAATTATTATTACAACGGCGACGGAACACCCATAGGTCCCGTTAATCCTGACAGATACGACGACTTTGATTTGGATTATTACGAGGATTGGGACTATCTTTTCCCCAGTGATACCGAGGTGCTTACCACCGAATTTCTTGATTCCTGCTCAAAGGACGAGATAGACCTTATTCGCAATGAAATTTACGCTCGTCACGGCTATATATTCAAAAAGGATAAATATTACAATTACTTTATCCAAAAGGCTTGGTACAACCCCACCGAAAGCAGTATGGAGAAGGTAGAAAAGAAATTTAACAGCATTGAGCATAAAAATATTGCGATTCTTGTTGATTACCAGGATTTATAATATTAATGAACAAAAAGTGAATTATTTTTAATTGAACACCGAACGGTTGAATTTGACTGTTCGGTGTTATATAATATGCGTATATTTAGGGTAACGGTAATAATCCGAACCACGGTTTATCGTGGCAGATTTGCCCTTA
>CAMFRO010000154.1 GCA_945982035.1 uncultured Clostridia bacterium
TTCAGTT
Organism: uncultured Clostridia bacterium; assembly: GCA_945982035.1. Lineage (GTDB taxonomy): Bacteria > Bacillota > Clostridia > Oscillospirales > Acutalibacteraceae > Eubacterium_R. Next base: position 8 of record CAMFRO010000154.1, read on the forward strand.
TTTTCAAATCCTTTCGGAATATAATTCAGTTTTAAAGATGTTACCTTTTTAATATCGCTTGTATCAACCACGTTATATTCTGAATGATTAAAGAATTTTTCAACAATAAATTCTCTGCTTGCAGGAATTGCAAATACTGTTGTTGCCACCGACAGCAATATTGCTGCAATCAGCAGTATTTTAATTGTTTTCTTTGAAAATTTATGGATTTTCTTTTCTTCCTTATGATGCAATATTTCTTTTATTGTTTCTGTGTGTTTTTTGCTGAATTTATGCTTTGGTATTTCAGCAGGAAAAGAATCAACCCAATTTTCGCACGACAGCAGGCAAGCCTTTTCAATATTACTCATTTTTTAATTCCCTTCCTTCAAGTGCTTTTTTCAATTTTTCCTTAGCATACTGCAATTTTTTACGCACATAAGAGTCTTTAACACGGTATATTTCTGCTATTTCTTTGCTTTTATATTTGTAAATATATTTTAAATAGAAAAAAACCTTGCTTTCTTCATCCAATATTTCATCAAATACAACCAATAATTCAGTAGCATCATAGCTTTCAAAATATTGTGATTGAATTATTTTACCGCAATTATCGTATGAAGCTGAGCTTGCCCTTTGTGATTTATTGTATATATCAATAGCGAAGCCTGTAACAATGGTTGACAGATAGCATTTCGTCTTTTTTGAATCAACCTCACCGATTTTATTAAAATTCTTTGCCACATACAAAAAGGTTTCTTGTACACATTCTTCTGCATCTTCTATATTGTTAGTCTTTTTTAATGCTATCCAATACAACAGGTCTTTATATGTATTGTATAACTGTGTGAATTTTTCTTTTTCGGTTTGATTGTCAATCAAATTTAAAAATAATGATATCATATACACTATATCCCTTTATGACATCGTTTTGTGATAATTTTTTTAACTTAAAAAGATATCGGTACAGCATCTGCTGACCGATATCCTTATTTTTTATTTATTTGACTTGGTCAACTGACGAAGCCTTTACAAACTGCGAGCTACCGTCCTTATCATAGGTTACGGTAATCTTGTCACCCTTCTGCATAAGGAGAACCTCCATACATTCGCCGGCGGTGATATAATAATATTTCTTGCCGTCAATCTGGAGATAATAAACGGTGTTACCGTCGTTTACCGAAGTCTTAATATCTGTAATTTCACCGGTTACGGTACCTGCTTTACTGTCGGTATCCGTTGTCTCTGTGGCTCCGGCAGTACTTGGCTCGGTGGTGCTTTGCTGATTTGATGAGGAGCCTTCCTCCACCTTATAATCCTCAGCGTTGGCATTTGACGATACCTTGCCCTTATCCTTGAGGGCGTCAATGTAATTCTCAACTGCGGAATTAAGTGCCTTTGCATCGCTCTTTGCCACGTCAAGAAGTCCTGTGCCTACGATTGTTTTATCGTCAAGGTTAACAAGTGCATAGCCCTTTACTGTATATCCGTCACCGTAGAGAGACATAAAGTATGACGGCTGACCCTCAATATCAAGCAAAATCGGAAATGTTGCGTTATAGCCATAGTTTTGAACAGCATCCTGTGCGGATTCCATAGCGGAAATTTCCATTGCGCCGCCCTTGTTGTAGTATCTTACTTCCTTTGTTCTCTGATTGCAAAGAATAAATCCGAAGTTTGAGGTATCAGCCTCACTGGAGGTTACGCCGGTGTAAACCCAAACGTCGTCTTCCATAGCGATATATCCGTTACCGCTTGAAGCAACATTTACGTCATTCTGGAAAATAATTGAGTTCCAGAAGCCGTTTTTGAGCTTACCGTTGTAGTTGTACTGCTGAATAAGAAGATTGTTGGAATATACAACGTCTATCCAATTAAGCTTTTTGTTATTGCGCACAGTGTCAATGCTATAGTATTCGCTTTCGCCTGTAAGTGCGTCTGTGATAATTGCGCCCTTAACGTCAGTACCGCCGAAAAGACCTATTGTTTTATCAATCACAGGTGTAATCCAGTAAGGTCTGCCCTCATCGTTGATTTCAAAATTAGGAGTATCAAGAATTGCGGTAGGATACTGGAAGCGGATATGACGGATAAGCTTTTCGTTAAACAGCTCGGTTGGTGAATACTTAATTCCCTCGCCGAATTTTTCAACGCAGTTTACAACCTGTACATTCTGGCTTACAACGTCAATAAGCATATAAGCCGGCAAACCGTTCTTTGTGTTATTAAACCATTTGAACACATCGGCATATTCAAGATATGCAACTCTTACAGGTCTGCCCTTGTAGTTAATCTGTGTAGATGTTGATGAAACAACATACTGGCTCTTGTACTCGCTCAGAGAACCTAACTGCTGGTCGGCAAGAACCTTTGACGTTGCCTCGTCAAGTCTTGGAACTTCGTCATAGCTGATTTGAGCAAAGTCCTCGTTGAAATTGCTTTCGTCAATGGTTACCAGCTCGCTGTATGAGCTTGCTCTAAATAAAGTGCAGCCTGCCAAATAACCGATTGCCATAACCACCAGCAACACGCCTACCACAATAATAGGCACCTTGGAATTTTTCTTTACATACTCACGGCGTTCAATTTTTTTATTTGCTCCAATAAGAAGTGCAAACACGCCCATAAACACCGCAATAAGAATTATCACAAATACATAGGCATCTGTTGAATGAATATTCAATGCAGGAAGCATCATATAATATATACCTGCTCCGAGAACAAGCGTAGCTATGAATGAAATTAAAAGCTTAAGTGCAAGCTTAGGCGGTTTAACAAC
>CAMFRO010000155.1 GCA_945982035.1 uncultured Clostridia bacterium
GCGTGTAAGGACGGTAAAAACAATCAACGCAAGGAAGTACCTGTCATTAAAAACAAAGAGCAGCCCCTCCATACATTTTCCGAAAAGCCAGTAAAGAGGTTTAAAAATACCAATGCCGTTTGAAACAGCCATTGTTACTAAATTATTAATTAACACTATTAGTAAATTCCTCTGCTTTATTTTTTTGGCGGAACGGGGTCCCAGCCTCCCTTAAAAAAGGGATTACACCTGAGTATTCTTTTAAAAGCAAGCCAGCTTCCCTTAAATATTCCGTGAACCTGTAACGCCTCTATGGCGTATTGGGAGCAGGTGGGAGTATAACGGCAGCAGCCGTGGGAAAAGCGTGGAGACAATGTAAGCTGATAGGTTTTGATTAAAAAAATCATTGCTTTTTTTATCAATTCGTTAATCCTTTTCATTGATTACACCTAAAGAGGCAAGCTGCTTTTCCATATCAGAAAGCACGTCCTGCATTTTTACCTTGCTTGTGCAGGATCTTGCCACAAATACAATGTCCCAATTACCGCTGACTCTGTTTTCTAACTGATAAAATGCCGCACGGATTACACGCCTTGAACGGTTGCGCCTTACGGCGTTGCCTGTTTTTTTTGACGTGGTAATGCCTATTCTGCATACCTTTTCCCTGTTTTTAAGGGCATAGGTAACTAAATTCGGCGACACCTTGCTTTTTGCCTTGTAATAAACTCTGCGGAAATCCTTATTTTCTTTTAAGGTATGACTTTTCACAAAACCATTCCTGTCTGTCTGTTATAAAGAAAGGACTTAGTATGAAAGTCTCTTTCTGCCCTTTGCACGACGGCGTGCAAGTACCTTTCTTCCGTTTCTTGTTGACATTCTCTTTCTGAAGCCGTGCTCCATTTTTGCGTGTCTTTTCTTTGGCTGAAATGTTCTTTTCATTCTCTTTTTCACTCCTTTAAAAGATTAAACCTGTCTCAATCTTTATTTACTCTGTACGGTATAGTACAGGCTGTATATAAATTTGCTATAAGCGTTGATATTATAGTATAAAGTATAAGTCTTTGTCAACAAAAACTTGTATTTATTAAAATTATATTATATAATAGCACTATATCTTGGGGGTGAAAGAATTGACGGCAACAAGAGCGGTAAAATATCTGTCAAGAATACTGTTTTTCTGCGCTGTATTCTTCACTGCCGTATGCTTTTGCGAAACCTGGCGGCAGCCCTTTTTCATCAATTTTAATTACAAGGCGCTGAAATTTATTCTGTGCGTTATTTTGCCCTCTGCGGCAACGCTGATAAATTATCTGTGCGAAAAAAGCTTTGTTTATATGGGCAGGGCCTGTGCCGTAATCAGCACGCTGTTTTGCCTATTGTACATTATTGACAACAGGTTTATAGGTTATATTGCCTGCTTCGGCGACTTTATGATTATTTTTCACCTTGCATACGGTCTCATATCAATATTCAGCGTTTTTCTCACCTGCACAATGATAAAATATTTTTCACGGGGCAAGGAAAACGGCTACGGCAAATTCTATAATGATTATTTTATGGGTTTTGCGGTAATGCTTGCCTTTGTTTTCGTGCTGATTTATTTTGTTATCCGAGATTATTCCGGCGAAAGAGGATACACTCTTAACCTTGTTCCGTTTTGCGGTGAATTAGGCGAAATGTTTAACGGTAAGGGCAGTATGCTGAGCGCTTTGCGCACCGTCGGAAACGTGATGTTTTACACGGCGATGGCAGTTACGGTAACGCGATTTGCAAGAAAACAACCTGTGATATGCGGTGTTGCCTTTCCCTGTGCGGTCAGTCTTTTATCGGAAGCTTTACAGTACGTGCTCAAATGCGGTGACGCAGATGTTGACGATTTTATAACAAATCTGCTTGGTGCGCTTTTGGGTGTAATCATATACAAATTTATTATTTATCCACTGTTAAATCAAAAGGAGAATACGGTATGATAGGAATTATCGGCGCAATGGACGATGAGGTTAATATGATAAAGAAAAAAATCACCGACCCGACAGTGACAAAACTTGCGGGCTGTGATTTTGTTTGCGGTCATATAGAGGGCGTTATGGTGTGCGTTGTTCAATGCTCACCGGGAAAGGTCAATGCCGCATTATGCGCTCAGGCATTGGCGGACAATTTTGCGCCGGACTGCATTATCAATGTAGGCGTTGGATGCTCCCTCAGTGATGATGTTGTAATAAAAAACATTGTTGTGGCTTCCGACGTGTGCGAGTACGATATTGACATAACGGCCTTAGGCGAGCCTAAGGGCTTTATCAACGGCATAAACACGGTGAAAATTCCCACAGACTCTGAACTGTCGGAGGCGCTTGCCCAAACTGCCATCAACTGCGGTGAGAGAATACACAGAGGAACGGTGGCAACAGGGGATACATTTATCGCATCGGGAGAAATGAAGCAACGGCTGAACAAAGATTTCGGTGCAATCTGCGGTGAAATGGAGGGTGGTGCAATAGGTCACGTCTGTGCTGCCAACAACATTCCCTTTGCCGTTTTACGTTCCATAAGCGACGGCGGCGACGAAAACGCTCTTATGGATTATCCTACATTTAAAAAAATCGCTGCAGAAATGTCCACAGCGATTATGGTTAAGTTTATCAAAACCCGCAAAACTCAGTTAGGGTTATGGTAATAATCTGAACCACGGTTTATCGTGGCAGATTTGCCCTTACTCTTCGTTAAAATACTCGGCA
>CAMFRO010000156.1 GCA_945982035.1 uncultured Clostridia bacterium
CACTCAACCTCAAAGCCCTTGATAAATTCCTCAAGCACCGCTTTCTTGTCCTCTTTAAGGGCCGTTATTATGCCCTGCTCAAGCTCATGTCTGTTGTGTGCCTTTGATATTCCGACCGAGGAGCCTGCGTTGGCGGGCTTTACAAAAATCGGATAGCCCAAAGCCTTTTCCGCCTTGTCAAGGCAATCCTGCATATCTTTTTCAAATTCGTATTTTGTAACGGAAAGCCATTTCGCCTGGTCAATACCAAAGGCGTCGGCAACGGCATTGGTTACTGCCTTATCCATACAGGCACCCGATGATGTGGCATCACAGCCTACAAAGGGTATCTGTGCCAGCTGTAAAAGTCCCTGAACAGTGCCGTCCTCGCCGTTTTTACCGTGAAGAACGGGAAATACACAGTCAAGCTTTATTATTTCGCCGTCCTGTGTTACGGCTCCGCCAACTGTGGGGTCGGGAACAATATATGCTTTTTTTATGCTGCCTGACTGAAGCCATTTGTCGTCGGGCAACAGCTCCTCGCTGCCATCGTACAAATACCACTGTCCGTCCTTTGCAATTCCGAACAATATCAAATTGTACTTTTCTCTATCAATATTGGAAATTATACCCTTTGCGCTTATACAGCTTATGTCGTGCTCCGAAGAGGCTCCGCCGAAGAGTATTCCCAAATTTAATTTATCCATTTAGCCGCCACCTTACAAAATAGTTAATATATTGTAGCATATTCTTTTACCAATATCAACATTACTTTTTATATTAGTTTATTTTAATATTTTATGTCTGTTGCTGTTAAATATATTTTAAAAAAATAATTAGTGACAAAAGCCGTTGATGGTGTTATAATAAACCGAATGTATTGAAAGGAATTTTATATATGGAAATAATTGACGCTTTCAGAATTATGGAAAAAGCTCTTTATGATACCAATAGCGAGCTGGGCTTTTCAAAAAAAGCCGGCGATGACAATTCGTTGGTTTTCGGCGGAGAAAAAGGTGTATATCGTGTGGTTTTTGATGCAAAGAGCAATATTGTGAGCTTTGAGTGTGCCTACGAGGACAAGGGCGCAGATACAGAATTTAATACAATTTCAAAGAGCCTGTTTGAGCCGGAATTTGCCGATGACAAGGATGCTAAATCACTTGCAAATGAGGTGGGTGACGAGATTGCATCTCTTTTTAAAAAGAAAAAGAAGGTTGATCTTGAAAAGGTAAAAATGCCAAAGGCTGTATCAAGAACAAAGGCTAAAAACGGTATTATCAGCTATGACTGCGACTCTCTCGCAAACCGTTTCGGCACTCTTTATCCCGAATTTAAAGACGAAATTAAAAAGAATGTTGCCGCCTACGGAGAATTTTTGCCGGAAACATTTTTTATGGAATACGGTACACCGAAGGTGCTTGATGTTATCAAAAACGGAACTCCTGCCGAGCAGAAAAAGCTGTTCAAAATGTTGGGCGAGATATATGAGGACGGCACCAACGAGGTGCAGGATGTTATCGGCGTAACCATCCTCGGCGAAATGAAAAACGACCCTGAGATGATGGCTGTTGCAGATAAGTATATGACCGAATATATGGCAGGCCCCGTACACGAAATAAATAAGCTCACCGCTAAAAACAACCGCTGGACAAAGAAACTGAAGAATCCGCCGGCGTACAAGCCTAAGAAGAACAGAAATATGTTCACGGCGGCAAATCAGCTTTCGGGGAATTAAATTAATAAGTATGAGGGGAAGTTAAGCTATGAAAAAGGATTTTCGCAATGCTGCAATTATATTGCCGGCTATACTGACGGTTATCCTTTTCATAGCTTTTTTTGTTTGTATGTCCGTGATGGATAATTGCATTCCTTTCTCTGACGGAGAAACCGTGGCTTACTTTGACAGTGCGGTAAGCGATAAAGAGGCGTATAGCGACAACAGTCTGTGCGGCAGCATATCCTGCGAAAAAGCTGAAACGGACATAATATACAATGCAGATTATTCAAATATGAACGGCAGTGCTTCGCTTATTCCCGACGGTGCAAGACCCGGCGAAACAGGATGCGTTTATATAAAAATGCTCCCGTCGGACATTAAGCCCTTTGCAAAAGCTTCAAGCGGAAAAAGTGTTACTGTCAACGCACAGAATAAAAAGTATATTTACACTTATGCCTATAAATTTACAAGCAAAAGCGAGTATAAAATCACAAGCGAAAATCCCGATATATCAAAGGCGATGATTATTTATTCCATTACTCCGAAGGGTGCAGGCATTTCCGATGATTATACCGCTTATGTGTTTGAACTGCAGGGAGGCTCAAATGGAACTTAAACAAACGAGAAGAATAATATCCTCCCTGTTATCGTTCGTAATTGCGTTGAGCGTTGCTGTTTCTGTATTTTTTGTATGTGCGGCGGCAACAATTACCAACAAAAATTTTGCGGTAAAGCATTTTGTAACGGATGAGCTTGTGACGGAATGTGACCGTCAGTTAAGCAAAAAATTTTCCGCATTGGAAAAGGAAAGTCAGATACCGGCAAGGGTTTTTGAGGCTATTAAGGACAATACGAGTACAAAAACTTCAATTCAGCAGAACATTTTGAAATATTATTCCGACGAGGAAATACTAAATAATTCCGATTCGCAACGAGAATACTTTTACAAGCTTTGCGTGGAATACCTTGAGGGAAATCATATAA
>CAMFRO010000157.1 GCA_945982035.1 uncultured Clostridia bacterium
TTGCGGCTATACCCGAGGGACTTGCCGCCGTTGTTACAATCGTGCTTTCAATCGGTGTTACAAAAATGAGCAAGCGTAATGCGGTTATCCGTCAGCTTACCGCAGTGGAAACACTCGGCTGCACACAGATTATTTGCTCTGATAAAACAGGCACCCTTACACAAAACAAAATGACTGTTGTGGAATATAAGGGCTATGATGAAAAAATGCTTGCCACTGCTATGGCGCTTTGCTGCGATGCCGAGCTTCAGTCCGACGGTCAGGTTAAGGGCGAGCCTACCGAGGCGGCTCTTGTTGCTTATGCCGACAAGCTGGGACTTAATAAAAACGATTTGCAAAATAATTTCCCCCGTGTGGGCGAGGCTCCCTTTGACTCGGGCAGAAAGATGATGTCAACTGTTCACAAAACGGAAAATGGATTTGTTCAGTACACAAAGGGTGCTCCCGACGTTGTGCTTTCACTTTGTACAAGCGCATACGTTAACGGCGAAAAGGTGCCCATGACCGATGAAATTAAAACTGCAATTATGCAGTCCAATAAAGAAATGGCAGATAAGGCTCTGCGTGTGCTTTGCGCCGCCATGAGAACCTATAAATCTCAGCCTTCAAACGAGCCGTCTGAGCTTGAACAGGATTTGTGCTATATAGGCTTAACCGGTATGATAGACCCTGTTCGTCCCGAGGTTGTGGATGCTATTAAGGAGTGCAAGAATGCAGGTATTCGTCCTATTATGATTACCGGCGATCACAGGGATACTGCCGTTGCCATTGCTAAGGAGCTGGGTATTATTCAGGACGCCTCCCACGCAATCACAGGCGCAGAGCTTAATAAGCTTTCCGATGAGGAGCTTGACAGCGTTATAGAGAATTATTCCGTTTACGCCCGTGTTCAGCCGGAGCATAAGGTAAGAATAGTAAATGCATGGAAGAAAAAAGGCAAAATTACCGCTATGACCGGCGACGGAGTTAATGATGCTCCGTCAATCAAAAACGCGGATATCGGTATCGGTATGGGTATTACCGGAACGGACGTTACAAAAAATGTTGCCGATATGGTGCTTGCTGACGATAATTTTGCCACCATTGTTTCCGCCGTTGAGGAGGGCAGACGTATTTACGACAATATTCGTAATTCAATTCAGTTTTTGCTGTCCTCAAATCTGTCGGAGGTTGTGTCAATCTTTATCGCTACTATTATGGGATTCACACTGTTTGAGCCTGTTCATCTGCTTTGGATAAATCTTATTACCGACTGCTTCCCTGCGCTTGCCTTAGGACTTGAAAAGGGCGAAAAGGATATTATGAAGCGTCAGCCACGTGACAGCCACGACGGTATATTTGCCGGTGGAATGGGCTTTGATGTTGCATGGCAGGGCATTATGGTTTCTGTTTTAACGCTGCTTGCATACGCCTTCGGTACAAATCAGCTTGGCGTTACGATGGCTCACGGCAGCGGCGAGCTTATACACCAAAACGGTATGACAATGGCTTTCCTCACCTTATCTATGGCTGAGATTTTCCATTCCTTCAATATGCGCTCACGCAGACAGTCCATATTTAATATGGGTTCAATGAACTGGTATCTTGTAGGCGCTATGGCGGTTTCACTTGTGCTATCAACGGCGGTAATTTATATTCCGTTTTTGTCAAACGCATTTGATTTTGCTCATATTTCAGCGGCAGAATATTTCACATCTTTAGGACTTGCAATTCTTGTAATTCCGATAGTAGAAATTGTAAAGGTAATTCAGCGTGCCGCCGCAAAGAAAAAGTAATAATGATATAATAAAACACCGCTTGGGGATTTTTAAATCCTTTAGCGGTGTTTTTTTACCATTTTAAATTGTGAAGCTGACCTTTTAAGCTCAGCTGGGGATAATCCCATTGGCGAAGCACCTCGTAAACGCCGATTGCCGCCGAATTTGAAAGATTGAGTGAGCGTATAATTCCCCTCATGGGTATCCTTACGCACCTGTCATGGTTTTCCTTTAACAGCTCCTCCGGCAGTCCCTTTGTTTCCTTGCCGAAAACCAGAAAACTATTATTGGGGTATTTAACGTCGGTGTGCGCCTGCTCTGCTTTAGTTGTAAAATAATAAAATTCTCCGCCTTGGTTTTTCTCAAAAAATTCCTCGGTGCTGTCATAATAGTTGATGTCCAATTTGTCCCAGTAATCAAGTCCGGCACGTTTAAGGTGCTTGTCGGTGATTGTAAATCCCATTGGACCCACAAGATGAAGCCTTGCTCCCGTGGCGGCGCAGGTGCGCGCAATATTGCCTGTGTTTTGGGGAATTTCGGGCTCAATCAATACAATATTAAGCGAGTATTCCATTTATGTAAACCTCTTTTAATTCAAGATTTTCGTCAACTGCTATTAAGTCGGCACATTTCCCTACTGCGATTGAACCGATTTTGTCATCTTCACCGATAGCACGAGCAGGGTTTATTGTGCAGGATTTAAGTGCGGCTTTAAAATCAATTCCTATTTCAATCAAATTTTTAAATTCATCAAATACGTTGGTGATTGATGCAGCAATTGTGCCGTCCTCAAGCTTTGCAACCTTATATCCGTCCTTAACATAAACCTTTTGACCGCCCAGCTCAAATTCACCTGTGCCAAGTCCTGCGCCTCGCATTGAGTCAGATATAACGCATGCTCTGTTTT
>CAMFRO010000158.1 GCA_945982035.1 uncultured Clostridia bacterium
CAAACAATGATATGAAACGGCTTATTTTTGCCGCCGATAATATTTTAACCGGCGGTAAGTATAATAATCAGCACGATACCATATAATACAAACGAAGGACTGCCCACGCAGCTGCGAAGGCAGTCTTTTTGTGTGCATAAAAATTTTTTTATAATGGCGGTATTTATACAAATTTAATATTGACAAAATGGTTACGTTGTGTTACTCTTTTGTTACCTTTTAAAACAACAATATTTTGTTGATTTTTAGCAAAAATCGCAAATTATACTATATATTGTGTTAAAACACACTTTGATGCTTGTATTTAGTTGTTTTAGAAAATTACATTTCGTTTAAAATGAATGGCGTATTATTCCTTTTATATTACTTATTTGGTATAATAAATACTGTGTATTGGCATACATATTGATATTTCAAATTTTAATACTATTATTGATATACTTAGGATTCGATTTTTACCGTTTCCTCAATACCCGAATTGTTTAGGGGGAAGAACTTTGGAAAATTTTGTAATTAACGGCGGACACGAGCTGTTCGGCGAAGTAAATATAAGCGGTGCAAAAAATGCTGCCGTGGCAATTATTCCTGCGGCCATATTGGCTGACGATGTTGTTAGGATAGAGAATATTCCGCAGATTAGCGACGTTCAGCTTATTATTGAAATTCTTGACAGAATGGGAGCAAAAATTAAGCTTATTAACAAGGATACTATTGAGATTGATACATCATGTATTCGGTATCAGAGCGTACCATACGAGCTTACATCTCATTTCAGAGCAAGCTACTATCTTATCGGTGCAATGCTTGGCAGATTTAAAAAGGCAGAGGTTGCAATGCCCGGCGGATGTAATTTCGGCGTGCGTCCCATAGATCAGCATATAAAGGGCTTTGAAATGCTGGGTGCTGATGTTGATGTCGTAAACGGTATGGTTTGCACAAAGGCTGAAAAGCTTGTGGGTACTTCTATTTATATGGACGTTGTATCTGTCGGCGCAACCATGAATGTAATGCTTGCCGCCGTTCTCGCAAGAGGGCTCACGGTTATTGAGAACGCCGCTAAGGAGCCTCATATTGTAGATTTGGCAAACTTCCTTAACTCAATGGGTGCAGATGTGCGTGGCGCAGGTACTGATGTTATCAAAATCCGTGGTGTTGAAAAAATGCATGGATGTACCTATTCAATTATTCCCGACCAAATTGAAGCAGGCACATATATGGTAGCTGCTGCTGCCTGCGGCGGAGACGTGCTTGTAAAAAATGTTATTCCAAAGCATCTTGAATCAATCAGCGCTAAGCTTGAGGAGGCAGGTGCCGAAATTATTGAATATGACGATGCAGTACGTGTAACACGCTTTAAGCCGCTTACCAAATGCAATGTTAAAACTATGCCACATCCGGGATTTCCTACGGATATGCAGCCTCAAATGGCAGTTTTGCTTGCCATTGCAAAGGGTACAAGCATACTTTCCGAAAGCGTGTGGGACAACCGCTTTCAGTATGTAGGCCAGTTATCTCGTATGGGTGCAAATATTCAGGTGGATGGAAAAGTTGCCGTTATTGAGGGTGTTGAGCATCTCACCGGCGTCAAGGTTAAGGCTACGGATTTACGTGCCGGTGCCGCAATGATTATTGCAGGAATGGTTGCCGAAGGTACTACAACTGTTGAAAATATCCACTATGTTGACAGAGGGTATGAGGATGTGGTTGCTAAATTCGGCTCGCTGGGTGCGGATATTCAGCGTGTTGAAGCAGAGGAAGCTGTTTCTGCTCAGTCAGCAGGTTAAATAATAAAAAGAGAAAAGCACTTGTATCGAGTGCTTTTTTTAATGCAGGTAGTTATATGTCAAAGGTATGTCAGCTTTTTTCCGGCAGCAGCGGAAATTCAATTTACATAGAAAGTAAAAATACTAAAATTCTTGTGGATGCAGGTGTTTCGGCAAAGCGTATTGAAAATGCTTTAAGTGGACTTTGCGACCCGTCGGATATTAATGCGGTTATTGTTACCCACGAACACTCCGACCATACCAAGGGTCTGCGTGTTTTTGCTTCAAGGTACGGTATTCCCGTTTTTGCACCGGAAAAATGCTTGGAAAAAATGATTTGTGAAAATACGGTTAGTGAAAAGGTTGAGTGCCATACTGCCCGGCAGGTGCAGATAGGTAATATAGACGTTTCACCCTTTCGTTTGAGCCACGACAGCGTTGACTGCTTCGGATACAGCTTTGCTCTGCCCGATGGCAGAAAGGTCAGCGTGTGTACCGATACAGGCTATGTAACCGACCAGGCAGAAAAAAGCATTTTAGGCTCCGATTTGGTTTTTCTTGAATCAAATCACGAGGTTACTATGGTTGAAAACGGACCGTATCCCTATCCGTTAAAGCAGCGTATTCTGTCGGACTGCGGTCATCTTTCAAATTTCGCCTGTGCCGAATTTGCCGTAAGACTTGCCCAAAGCGGAACAACCCGTTTTGTCCTTTCGCATTTGAGTAAGGAAAATAATTATCCGGAGATTGCAAGGCAGACCACCCTTTCCGCCTTAAACGGAATTGATTTAAAGGAGGGTACGGATTTCAGACTGTACGTTTCTCCTGCCGAGAATAAAGAAAGACCTATTGTTTTATGATGAAAATTAC
>CAMFRO010000159.1 GCA_945982035.1 uncultured Clostridia bacterium
CTGCCGAAAGTCCGCGGCGGATTTTCTGGCTTACAAATGGTGAAAGCTTGTAGCCGATAAGTCTATCAAGAATACGGCGAGCCTGCTGAGCGTTTACAAGGTCAATATCAATGGCTCTCGGAGAGTCCATACCGTTTTTAACACCTGTTTTTGTAATTTCATTAAAGGTAACACGGTTTTTATCATTCATATCAAGGCCGAGAATTGTGGCAAGATGCCATGAAATAGCCTCTCCTTCACGGTCGGGGTCGGTTGCGAGATAAACATAATCCGCTTTGTCAGCCTTTTTCTGCAAATCCTTTACAAAATTTTCCTTACCCTTGATAATTGCATACTTAGGTGCAAAATCGTGGTCAATATCAACGCTGAGACGGGCGGCAGGCAAATCACGTACGTGTCCCATTGAGGCTACAACATCATAGCCCTTGCCCAAATAGCCTTTGATATTTTTTGCCTTTGCAGGCGACTCAACAATAACTAATTTTGACATATATTTTATTCCTTTCGGGGTTTATCATTTTATTGAAATTACGATATTTTGTATCGTTTTCCGGATGTGCTTGTTACAATGCCTTTAATTTCAAGCATTGTAAGAACGCTTAGCACATCCTTGGACTGCATATTACACCTTTGCGAAATTTCGTCAATATGAGTAAAGCTTTCATCAAGGGCGTCATAAACTGCTTTTTCGTTATCCTTTAGTTCAAGGACCGCCGAAGTCTTTTTAACTCTTTCACGTCTGTCCTGAACTATATTATCAAAGGTGAACTGCTTTTCCTCTTTAGGAAGGTTGGCACCCTTATCTCTCTCCTGCACCAAAAGCTCCTCAAGAGTTTTCATTTTTGACATATCAACTGTTGAATACCTTTGACAGTAAGGCTCCAAAAGCACCGATGGAGAGGTAACAACCGTAGCTCCGTCGTCTATAAGCTTATTTGAGCCGGCAAAATTAAAATCCAACACCGATGCAGGCAGGGCAAATATATCCCTATTCTGCTCTGCGGCATAACGAGCGGTAATAAGAGAGCCGCTTTTAACACCTGCCTCCGCCACAAGAACACCCAGCGAAAGACCGCTTATAATTCGGTTGCGCAAAGGAAAGGTGAATTTTGAAGCCTTGGCAAAAGGCTGAAATTCCGTAATCAACGCACCGTTTTGCTTTATTTTATTTCTCAACGTACTGTTGCTGTTTAAATAATTGGTACCTAAACCGCATCCTAACACCGCTATGGTTTTTGCACCGGCGGATATTGCGCCTTTATGGGCGGCTGAATCAACGCCAAGTGCGCCGCCGCTGATAACTACTGCATTACATTCGCCCACAGCCTTTGCCATTAAACTCGTTACCTTAAGGGCGTAGGAGGATGCCTTGCGTGTACCTACCATTCCGATACAAACACTGTTATCAACATCCGGCAAAGCTCCGTCACAGTAAAGGACCGCAGGAGGATTTGGAATTTCCCTAAGCCTTTGGGGATACTGCTTGTCGTCATAGGTAATAATCTGCCAGCCGTTGTTTTCGCAGTCATATATTATCTGCTGTGTGTCATCAAGTGAGAAACGCCTTAAATTTTCCGTCTGCTTAGGAGTCAGAACGCTGCTCATTTTCCATTCAAGGATATTGCTTTTATACAGATTCTCAATACTTCCGAAATATTCAATTATCTCTTTAAATCTGGCTCCCTCACCTAATGCAATTTGAAGCCAAATCCAATAACTCTTATCCATTACCTAAGCATCTCCCACATTGTTAAGGCGGCAGCTGTAGCGGCATTAAGGCTCTCTGCCCTGCCCATCATCGGAATTGTGATAAGTGAATTTGAAATATTCTTAATATTCTCCTCTACCCCGTTTGCCTCATTGCCGATTACGCAGACTGTTTTTTCGCTAAAATCAATTTCGGTAATTTTTTTCGCTTTACTGTCAGGAACGGTGGAATAAATCGCAAATCCGTCATCCTTCATATTAATTAAATAATCCTCAAGATTATCAACATCAACAATACCGCATCTTAAAACAGAGCCCATGCTTGCACGCAACACCTTCGGGTTGTAAATATCACAGCAATTGAAGATAATTATTCCGTCAATGCCAAGCGCCTCGGCAGTTCTAATAATATTGCCCATATTTGACGGGTCCTGAACATTATCAAGGGCAATATATTTTTTGCCGTTTATTTGAAGCACTTCATCACTCATACTGCACACAGCGAAAATACCCTGACACGCCACAGTATCGGACAAACGCTGTGCATTATCCTCTGATATAAAATATGCATCGTCTGCACGTTCAATAAGCAAACGAGCATTACTGCGATATTTGTTGTAAGCGTTTTCGGTGATTAATACATAATTAACTTTGTAAAAAGAATTAAGGACATCAAAACAAAGCCTTGCACCCTCCAAAACGAATGAATTATTCTCCCGTCTTGCTTTGGAGGAGGAAAAGAGTTTTTTTGTGTCCTTGATAATCCGGTTATTTTTACCTGTGATTTCTTCCATACACATCTCCGTTGCGGCGTGCTGATCTAATTTTTGTTTAAATAAATCACGACTTTATTTATATTTTTAAATAATATACATTATATTATAAAAAATTTCAATAGTTTA
>CAMFRO010000160.1 GCA_945982035.1 uncultured Clostridia bacterium
GTATGGATAGTATATCTCCTTTGTCAAAAGGGTAATTTCACCGGTTTTATCTGTTTTTCTTATTTCCTCAGCAACGGCAAGACCTGCCGCAGAAGCACCGATAATAACATACTTACTCATTATTTATTACCTCCTGCTTCTACAAAAACGAGGGCTCTGTTAGGACAGTTTGCAACACAGGCAGGAATATCCCCCCGGCACAAATCACACTTAATGGCAACATTGCTCGGCTTAATACAACCTACGGGACAAACCGAAAGGCAGGTCATACAACCGATACACTTATCCTCGTTAACAGATACGATACCTGTTTTTTTGTCTTTAGTCATTGCACCCGTGATACAAGCCCTTACACAGGCAGGGTCATCACAGTGACGGCAGTTAACGGCTACGGAAGCCATTTTGTCGCCGTAAACGGTAACTCTTGACACGGGGGCAGGATTTTCATATTTATTGGCAATCAAAACATCCTTTGATTTTGAGTGTGCTGTTTTGCAGTAAACCTCGCAAAGTCGGCAGTTTACGCAAAGGTTTTCTCTGGCGAATACTTTTCTCATAAAGCTACCTCCTTATTCTCCGGCATGCTTGATGCCTAAAATTTCAAGCTCTTTTTCCGTAAGACCTATACCACGAAGCATAAGTCTGTTACCTCTGAGTGAGTCAATGGAGTTGATACCCATACCGCCCATAATCTCTTTAATCTCATGGTTCCATGCGTTGATAAGATTTTCAACACGCTGATGAGCAATTTCGGGATTAAGACGTTTTGTAAGGTCGGGCCTTTGGGTAGCAATGCCCCAGTTACATTTACCTGTATTACAGGTTTGACACATATGACAGCCTATGGCGATAAGCGGCGCGGAAGCCACATAGCAAGCATCGGCACCCAATGCAATTGCCTTTACTATGTCAGAGGAGCATCTAAATGAGCCTGCCGCCACAAGAGAAACCTTTGAACGAATACCCTCGTCACGCAGTCTTTGGTCTGCTGCCGCAAGAGCAAGCTCAATGGGAATACCTACGTTGTCGCGTATTCTTGTGGGAGCGGCACCTGTACCGCCTCTAAAGCCGTCTATAACTACAATATCGGCACCTGCACGGGCACAGCCTGAAGCAATAGCAGCAACATTATGAACTGCGGCAATTTTTACAGAAACAGGCTTTTTATTGTCCGTTGCCTGCTTAAGTGACCAAATAAGCTGGCGTAGGTCCTCAATAGAATAAATATCGTGGTGGGGCGCAGGAGAAATAGCGTCCGAGCCTTCGGGAATCATACGTGCATTGGAAACCTCAACATTAACCTTTTCGCCGGGAAGATGTCCGCCGATACCGGGCTTTGCACCCTGACCGATTTTAATTTCTACAAATTTTGAATTGTTAAGGTACTCTTTATGAACACCGAAACGTCCCGATGCTACCTGTACAACAGCATAATCACCGTAATCGTTAAGGTCGGGATGAAGTCCGCCCTCACCTGTATTAAACAGTGTGCCAAGATTTTTAGCCGCCATAGCCAAGGATTTTTGAGCGTTAAGGCTGATGGAGCCAAAGGACATGGCAGAAAACATAATAGGTGTTTCAAGAACTACCTGGGGAGGCATACTTGTAACAGATTTGCCTTTTTTCTCAACCTGAAGCTTTTCCGGCTTTCTGCCGAGAATTGTTCTAATCTCCATAGGCTCGCGTAAAGGGTCAATGGAGGGATTTGTTACCTGTGATGCGTTGAGGAGAATTTTATCCCAATAAATCGGATAGGGCTTGGGATTGCCCATTGCGGACAAAAGCACACCGCCTGTATCTGCCTGACGGCAAATCTCCTGCTGATACTGAGGAGTCCAGTTGGCGTTATCTCTGTAATCACAGACATATTTTTCTATTCTAAGGGCGCCTGTGGGACACAAATCAACGCATCTGTGACAGGCAACGCAGTTTTGTGAATTTGCAAGAACGGTTTTGCCGTCCTCGGCAAAATAGTGACATTCGTTTGAACACTGACGGACACAGCAGCCGCAGTTTATGCAAAGCTCCTTATCACGTACAACGGTGAATCTTCGGGGAATGAAATTAATAGGCATTACTCATCATCCTCCTTTTTTTCAATTTCCAACGGCACAAATACAGGCTCTGCACCGCTGACAGACCATACCTTTTCCGGGTTGGGACATACAATTCTGATAGCCGACTCCTCCGATGCAAAATAGGCTCTGTCGCCCTTTGTGGCTGCGGTTAGAGAACGAAGCTTAAGACGGTCATTAATAGCAAGAAGTCCATTATTTGAGCCTAAAATTACGGAAAACGGTCCATTTACGAGAGCACCGCTGTATATAGCGCGGAGATTTGTAAAATATTCTTTTTTATCATCATCCATACGGTCAATCTCGTCCCATTCGGGAGCGGTAAGTACATCAGCGGCAACGTCAATGGGCAGCTTGTGATGACGAATAAGGTGGTCAAACAGATAGGTGATAACCTCTGTATCGGTCTGCATTGTGCATTTATAGCCGAACTGCTCAATATATCTGCGGTTAGCGTCATAAGACGAAATTTCGCCATTGTGTACAATTGACCAGTCAAGAAT
>CAMFRO010000161.1 GCA_945982035.1 uncultured Clostridia bacterium
GCAATAGCCATCGGCAATGCTCACGGCAATTACAAATCTACTCCAAAGCTCAGATTTGATATTTTGGAACAGGTGGAAAAATTAACGGACACACCTCTTGTTCTCCATGGCGGAACAGGTATAACTCCCGATGATTTTGTTCGTTGCTCAAAAACAGGTATTAAAAAGATAAATATTGCCACCGCAACCTTTGACAGTGTTGAAAAAACAGTACATAACTGTTATAATAATAACAGTATTAACGGATATTACGATTTGCAGTCGGCAGAGGTTGAGGGTGCTTATCAAAATGCTAAACGACACATCCTTATTTTCGGCTCGGACAACAAAGCGTAAATTATAAGAGAGGTAATTATTATGCAGAATTATGTTACATTTGATATGTCAAAACCGTTGGATTTTATTCCTATCGGACGTATCGCCATTGATTTTAACCCAACGGATATGTATATGCCCCTGTCGGAGTCATCAAATTTCAACAAATATGTGGGTGGTTCACCTGCAAATATTGCAGTAGGTCTTGCCCGTCTTGGCTGTAAGGTAGGCTTCTGTGGTTGTGTAAGCGATGATCAGTTCGGTGATTTCGTTGTTAATTATTTTGAAAAAGAGGGTATTGATACCTCTAAAATTACAAGAGCCAAAAACGGCGAGTGCATCGGACTTACATTTACCGAGATTTTGTCTAAGGAAAAATCATCAATTCTTATGTATCGTGATAATGTTGCGGATTTCTGTATGACTCCCGAGGATATTGACGAGGAGTATATTGCCTCTGCAAAGGCAATTGTTATCAGCGGTACAGCACTTGCAAAAAGCCCTTCAAGAGAGGCTTGCCTTAAAGCAATGATGCTGGCGAAGAAGAATAATACGAGAATAGTGTTTGATATTGACTATCGTGAATACACATGGAAAAGCAAGGACGAGATTGCAGTTTATTATAGTCTTGTTGCTCAAAATGCCGATATTATTATGGGCTCACGTGAGGAGTTTGATCTTACTGAGGGCATCGTAGGCGTTAAGGAGAGCGATCCCGAATCCGCTAAATATTGGCAGTCCTTCGGTGCTTCAATTTGCGTTATAAAGCATGGCAAGGAGGGCTCAACTGCTTATACTAATGACGGTAAGTTTTATACAATTAAGCCTTTCCCGGCAGTTAAGCTTAAGGGCTTCGGTGGCGGCGACGGCTACGGCTCATCATTCCTGTACTCACTTCTTCAGGGCAAGGACATTATAGACTGTCTTGAATTTGGCTCTGCTTCTGCGTCAATTCTTATCTCTGCTCATTCCTGCTCAGATGCAATGCCTTCTGCAAAGCAGGTAGAGGAATTTATCAAAAAGAGTAAGGAAGAATACGGCGAGATGGTAGCAAGGGCATAAGAACATCCTAAATATACAAATTGTTAATAATGGATAAACATTAAGTTGTAATTATTGACTTTTTTGCCAAAATATGCTATTGTTACAGTAGTATAAGGGAGTAATTCCACGTATTATTACATAGCGTGTACTAAATCAACAAGCATGCCTTTTTAGGCTGGTTTAGTTTTGAAGAATGAGACTTGTACATAGTGTTAAAACTATGTGCAGGTCTTTTTATATATAAAAATCAGTAAAGGAGTCTTTATATGAAAGAATACTTAAACGGTGCCGTTCAGGTTATGGAGGAATATAAAACCTCCCGTGATGGCTTGAGCAATGCTGAAGCGGCGGTAAGGCTTGAACACAATGGAAAAAACAAGCTCGCCGAGGGTAAAAAGGAAAGTATAATCCACAAATTTTTAATGCAGCTTGTGGATCCAATGATAATTATTCTTATTGTTGCCGCTGTAATCAGCGCCGTAACTGCCGCAGTAGGCGGTGAGGGTGAAGGCTACGCAGACGTTATCATAATTATGATAGTTGTTATCATCAACGCTGTGCTGGGTGTTTATCAGGAATCAAAGGCGGAAAAAGCCATTGAGGCACTTCAGGAAATTGCCGCCGCCACGTCAAAGGTTATCCGTGACGGAAAAATCATTGACGTGCGCTCAGAGGATTTGGTTGTGGGCGATATCGTAGTGCTTGAAGCAGGGGACGCAGTTCCCGCCGATTGCCGTATTATTGAAAATGCCTCCCTTAAAATAGAGGAGGCGGCTCTTACAGGTGAGTCCGTGCCTGTTACAAAAACCGATGAAATTATTGACCCTCTCGGCTCCGACGATGTTCCTTTAGGCGACAGAAAAAATATGTGCTATATGGGTTCAAATGTTGTTTACGGCAGAGGAAAAGCCGTTGTTGTTGCCGTAGGTATGGATACGGAAATGGGTAAAATTGCCGACGCTCTCACTCAGGCGAAGGACGACGAAACACCACTCCAAAAGAAGCTCAATCAGCTGTCAAAAATTCTCTCGTTTATCGTTATCGGTATATGCGTGTTCATTTTTGCATTTGATATTATAAGAAGTCTTCTTATAAGCGACACAATCACCTTTGCAAAAACCTTGGATTTCTTTATGGTTGCCGTTTCTCTTGCGGTTGCGGCTATACCCGAGGGACTTGCCGCCGTTGTTACAATCGTGCTTTCAATCGG
>CAMFRO010000162.1 GCA_945982035.1 uncultured Clostridia bacterium
AAATGCTTTCTACAACAAAAAGTGATAAGGGACTTACAGATTGCGTGCGCCGTATCAGCAGATACATAACCGCTCAACCCTTTCCTAACGATTGGCTCGGCACTGCCGCTGAATTGTATAATCCTGATATTTCCCTTGATAATAGCTTTTGGAAAAAATATGTATGCGATGATATCTTTTCAACAGTGGATTATATTGAAAAGCTAATTTGTGATTGCAAGGGCTCTTTGACCCCTGATGACGAGCTTTTTGATAAATATTCCTCAATGCTTGATGACGATTTAGGACAGATTGTATCTGTCAAAAATTCTCTTTCCGGTGATTGGGACACACTATGCCAATGCGTAAATTCAATTAAATTTAGAATAATGCCGTCAAAGCGTGGTTATGTTTCTCCGTCAAAGGAAATTATTTCCGCCGCACGAGGCAAATATAAGGATTTAATAAAGAAAAATATTCTGCCGTATTTCAATTTAATTTCGTCGGAATATAGAGAAGACTGCGAAAAGCTTTATCCCGTTATTAAGCTTCTTGTTGAGGTTGTGCAGATGTACAACAACGAAACGATGCAGATTAAAAAGGAAAAGAACGCATATTCTTTTTCCGATATAGAGCATTTTGCCATTGAACTTCTGTTTTATAAAAACGATTCCGGCGAAATTATAAGAACGGATTTGGCAAAGGAATACGAGGATAATTTTGATTACATACTTGTTGACGAGTACCAGGATACTAACAGAGCACAGGACACTCTGTTTGAAATGCTTTCCAACGGTAGAAATCGTTTTATGGTAGGAGATGTTAAGCAAAGTATTTATCGTTTTCGACTTGCTATGCCGGGAATATTCAACGAGAAGAAAAAATTGTTCAAGGCCTATGATAAAGCCTCGGATAATGTCAATCAAAAAATTATACTTGATAAAAACTTCCGCTCACGTAAGGGCATTTGTGATTATACAAATTTCCTGTTTTCAATTCTCATGAATGAGCAGGTGGGGGAGCTTGATTATAACACCGATGAATTCTTAAATTACGGAGCCGACTATCCCGATACAGATGTGCCTTGCGCCCAGGTTAAAATTATTGAATGTCCCGAGGACGAGGACTCCACCGAATACGAGGCACGTCAGGCGGCACAGTTGATTTTGAAAAAAATCAAAGCAAAAGAGCAGATTAAGGACGGTGACACAACAAGGGATATTAAATTCGGTGATATTGCAGTGCTTTTCAGGGCTGCAAAAAGCAAAATGCCTGTTTTTGCAAGGGTTTTCAGCGAGTATTCCATACCTGTTACCGCTAATAATAAAACAAATCTTTTTGAAAATAACGAGGTGTCAATGCTTATCTCTCTGTTGAGAACAATTGACAATCCTTCAAAGGATATTCCGCTTTTGGCAACTCTTATGTCACCCTTTTACGGCTATACCGCTGATGACATTGCCTCGGCGAGAGTAAAGACAAAAGGCTCAAACCTCTATACCGCCGTTAGTAATGACGGTGAAAAATTCTCGGCTTTTCTCAATGATTTAGAGAAATACAGAAAATATGCCTGCTCAATGTCCGTTGCATCGTTTATAAGACAGCTTATTGCCGACACTTCATTTTTTGCCGTTATTTCAGCAATGGGCAACGCCGAGCAAAGACGCCTTAACGTGCTTAAAATAGTAGATATGGCGGCGGCCTTTGACAACGGCGATACAGTAGGTCTTACCTCCTTTATCCGCTATGTTGACAGAATAATTGACTCCGGCTCTAATGTTGAAAGTGCAAGTCTTACGCAAAGCGGCTCCGATAGTGTGCAATTAATGAGCATACATCAGTCAAAAGGCTTGGAATTTCCCGTTTGTATTTTTGCCGGCGCAGGCAATAAGTACAACAATACGGATTTGAATAATCTCGTACAGCTTCATCCGGAAAAGGGAATAGGACTGAAGGTTCATAACGAACAGGGACTTTACAGGTACGATTCTCTGCAATACACCTGTATCCGCAATATGAACAAGATTTCATCAATGAGTGAAAATCTCCGTGTGCTTTATGTTGCCGTTACAAGAGCAAAGGAGCAGTTTATTTCTCTCATCACTGTAAATGATATTGAAAAAAAATGCGTCAAGCTTTCTGATAAAGTATTCAATTCCTCGCTTAGTCCTGCCGAAAGCAGAGATATTACGGGAGATGGTGATTTTTTGCTAATCTGTGCAATGCTTCACCGTGACGGCGCAAGGCTTCGCAGCTATGCTAATAAATATATTGAGCCTTTAACAAGCGAATTTGATTTGTCTGTTGATATTCTTAACGAAGAGCAGGAAAGCAGTGAAGTGCAGGAGAACGCTTATTTAATTGATGAAAACATTATAGATAAAATAGATAGTATTTTATCATTCAAATATGACAGGTGTGAGCTTTCTCATTTTGCATCAAAGCGCACCGCATCATCTCTGGACGAAAAAGAGCAGGGGTATGAATTTTTCGCCTCCTCAAAGCCTGCCTTTCTTAATAAATCCGGTATGACCGCCGCACAAAAGGGCACAGCAATGCATACATTTATGCAGTTTTGCGACTAT